>JAFUGI010000088.1 GCA_017469475.1 Oscillibacter sp.
AACAGGCTGCGCTGTCGGAGCAGGCCTTCATCGAAATCGACGCCTTCATCCGCATTGAACTTTTTCCGGTGTTCAGTAATATGCTTTATGCGGTCTACACGGAAATAGTGCGGCGGCTCGGTTGCATCATCAACTTTGAAAGCAATCAGATAAAAGTAATAATCAGTAAACATAAGCGATGCGGGTTTAAGACGATAAGATACATATGATCGATCGGTCCGGTAATAGTCCACCGTTATCTCTTTCTTCTCATTGATACAGTTAACCAATTGCCACAGGGTATTCTGCACACTCTCACAGTCATGTTTGACCTCTGGATAATGGTACAGTTCCTTACGGATCAATTCATTTAGTTTTGTTCGGTCCTCCGCCGTAGTGAAACTTTTCAGTTTCTCTGTCATTGCCAGAAGTTCCATTTTGGAGAAGGCCCTTGCGCCAATCATAACCTCAACCAAAGAAAACAGTTCTTTGCTCGATAAAAACTCGTCCATATAGAGACGATAACATCTATCTTGGTGGGAATACTGAAGCTCGGTATTTCCTACCAGTTCACGGTGGTTCGCAAGGAAAGCCTTTAGATCGTTGATGCTACGAGAGATACTCTTTGTTGAAACCTGGTAATCATCGGCGAGTTTATGAACGGAAAGGTCTTCCCCCCTCAATACGCGAAAGAAAATCTCTAAAACTCGCTCCTGCTTATTTCCTTCCATATTAACTTCGCAAATTGCAATAACAAGTTGGACACCCCGTGGTAAAAACCTTGCTCACGGATGGAGCCGCAGGATCTATCCGTGAGCGAGGTTGCCGCAGCCGTCAGGCTGCGTAGACAGCGTCCAGAAAATCCTCAAAGAGTTCCTCCGGGGTGCAGTATCCGAGTTTCTTCCGTGGGCGTCCATTCAGCTCGTCAGCAGCGGCGAGGATATCCTCGTCGGTGAAGCCCTCAATAGAAGCTCCCTTTGGGACAAAGGCCCGGAACAGGCCATTGTGTCGCTCATTCTGGGGACGCTCCCAGGAGGTGTACGGGTGGGCGAAGAAAACCTTGCTGCCCCAGTTCTCCACCTGGGCGAAGTCAGCAAACTCGCTGCCGTTGTCCACAGTAATGGTTTTAAAGACCTGAGAGAAGTGTTCTCCGTACTCATCATGGAGGGTGTTCATGAGATTCATCACCGCCTCACTGGTTTTGCCAGGGATACGGAACGCAAGGTAGGTTTCCGTCTTCTTCTCCAACAGGGAAAAGACAACAGCCTCCTTACCCGCTCGCTTGCCGACCACGGTATCGCCTTCCCAGTGGCCCTCTTCAAGACGAAGAGATGCAATCTCCGGGCGGCTGGAAATGCTTGTGCCGTAGCGCTTTTTGTTCTCTCGCACACGATGCTTCTTCGCTTTGCGCTTTAACGCCTCGGGCAGTTCCATTGGCTGGATGGAGAGGTGCCCTTTCCAGACCATGTTGTAAAGGGTACGGGAGCAGACCATCTCAGACGGCTCGAACAGGTCGTGTCGCTTGGCATATCCGCAGCAGGCATCCAGGGACCACTTGTGTTCCCGGATCTGCCGAACCACCCAACTGGTGAAGTTACTGCAGACACCCGCTTTCGGATGCCTGTGGCAGGATGCTCTGTTGGCTCTGTAGACAGCTTCTCCCAGCTTGGGGGAATAACCGGGAGCTTTCCCCTTGTTGCTCTTGCGAGTCGGTGTGCCTCGCCGCAGCTCATTCGTAACGGTGGATGGAGCGCAGCCGATCTGTCTGGCGATGGCACGAGGACCGAGTCCCTGCTTCTTGAGGACCTTGATGGCTCCTCGGTCTTCCATGCGAAGATGCTGTCCCTTCTTGCGTTCTGCGTATTCTGTGATACAATGATGGCAGTCCATAGTGATTGCCCTCCCTCTGTAGAAGTTGTGTGGTAACTTCATTCTACCACGGGGAGAGAAATCACTATGGATTTTTTACTCAAGTGTCCAACTTGATTTTACAATCAACCGTCTGTTTTTCGTTGTTTTCAATCGTAGACGGCGTTTTTGTCGGCAACGGTATCGGTACAAACGCACTTGGAGCGATAGGACTTGTCATGCCTTTTGTTAATGCCATTAGTGCGATTATGATGTTAATCAATGTCGGCGGCGCAACTATTTTTGCTGTTCAAGTGGGCAAGAAGGACACAGAGAGCGCAAATACGGTATTCCGCCACGGGATGTATCTGCTGGTGGGGATCTCTGCACTTTTCTGTATCGCAGGTGTATTCTTCACGTCTCCTTTGTGTACATTGTTCGGAGCCGGAGATACATTCCATGATCTTGCGACGGATTATCTATTTTGGTACTCCATATTCATTATTCCTTCGGGAGTGAATATGGGGTTGCAGAGTTATTGTCGAAATGACGGCGCCCCCATATTGGTCACAGTTTCCGTTGTTATCAGTACGGCGTGTAATGTAGTCGGTGACTGGCTGTTGATTTTTCCACTCCAAATGGGAATGAAAGGCGCTGCTATTGCCACAGGTGCATCTCAAGCGATTGCCTGCCTGATTATGCTGACACACTTTATCCAAAAAAAGGGTATTCTTCGGTTTGGTAAGATCAAACTGAATGGCAGGCTTGTCCGTGATATTATTTTCCACGGACTTCCCGAGGGTATCAGCCAACTGTCCACTCCGATCTCAAGCCTTTGTATGAATCTTATGCTTGTCAATTTGATTGGTGATATAGGCGTAAACGCCTATTCCGTCATTACCTATGCCTCTTCCTTTTTCTTCGGTGTAGTGTTTGGAACGGGTGAAGGCTTGCAGCCTTTACTTGGGCAAAGCTACGGAGCAAAGAATGAGAAAGGCCTAAAATACTATTTTAAGTCAGGTTTGCTAATTGGCTTCTTGGGAAGTGTGTTCGTTACGTTGATATATATTGTATTTGGCAATCCTATCTGTACGCTATTTGGAGCAGATACAGCAACATTGGATTATACGGTGAGCATTATCCCGATGTACTCTATTGGATTTATCGTTATGGCTCTAAACGCTATGATCTCAGCATATCTATATTCTACCGAACGCTCTTTCCAAGCCACAAACATCAGTACTTTGCGTAGTATTATCGTTAATGCCGCCGTTATCCTGCTTCTGCCGAGAATATTTGGGGCTAATGCAGTATGGTTCACCTTTGCCGTATATGAAGCAATCGTTTTAATAATTGCGGTTGTTCTGCTTAAGCATTCGGAGAAAAACGGCATTATTTTCAAGTGATTATTCAGGGTATGGAATTAAGGAGCCCCAATAACGCTGATAAAGCCCGATTTATCTATCCGAATCTCTGAAACCCATTGATTATCCTGCATTTTTCGCAGGTCTGCTACCATAAAAAACTTTCCCTTGTTTTTGCCCTTGTGGGGCAAAACAAGGGAAAGTTTTTTTCTTAAAGCCTGTCGCATTTTAAGGCCTCGCCGTTTAAGAGCGAAATACACCCCTCGCACAAATCCGGTGATTTGTTCAAGGGTATTTCGTCTTTGAGGAAGGTATACCGCCCGAAAAAGAGAGCGTCCGAAAAAAGCTCCGGGACATGGAAGCGGAGGCCAAGCGACAGAACGCTGAGCGACGGCAGCAGACCCGACCTCGTAGCCACGATTATGACAGAGGACGCTAAAACAGAAAAACACACCGCAGGAGCACCTGCGGTGCATACATATAATTTGACTCATAAAGATATTTTTTGATGAGACATCTTTGCGATATCTTCCGGACTATCAGAGAAATCATTATCAATCATAGCACGAACAAATCCGTACATGGCAAAAGCTGTAGTATATAGCAGATATCGAGCTCCTCCCACGACATCCTCACTTTCCGGAATGAGGATATTCATGAACACCATCTCCATGATATACAGCATGTTTCTCTTCTTGAGAGCTCTTAGCAAATCCTGTTTTTGATGGAAATAGCGCACAAGATGCAAGGTGACGTCTTCTTTGCTGTTATCGTAAACGTGGCTCTCCTTCGTATACTCTTCCCACCCAATCTTCAAATAATGAAAAATCACGGCATCAGTCGTTTCAAAGTTTCTGTAGAAGGCATTTCTTGAAACGCCTGCTCGGTTGCAAATTGCAGTTATGCTAAGGTCTTCTCTGCTGACCAGGATTTGATAGGCAGCAATCGCGATGCTTTCCTGTGTAATACGCTTAATCTCTTGATTCTGAGGGTTCATAAACATTCTCCTGACGTAACAGATCGGGTGATTTTGTGACTTTATCATTTCATGATCTGCAGCTATAATAAGGCGTAACAAATGTGATGTCAAGGAGGATTTGAACTGACATGAAAAAGAAAGTGATCATTCTGATCGTGGTGGCAGTTGTAGCATTGATACTTGGCTATATTTTGTCGCTGTATGGTTTAAGGGGGTTATAAGAGATGAAAAAAATCGTTATGAACATCCTCTTCGTCATTCTGTGTGTGATTGTATTTGTGGGATTTTCCTGTCTCGGCCTTGTGCTTGCAACGAATCATCTGACACAGACAAGATACGGTTATTTGAAAGTGGATTTCACGGAAGACGTAGGCACCACAGTCACAGACTTGTCATATGGTGAAGATCCGCTGCAAGCCTACGATCTTTATCTCCCCGCCGACAAGAGCAAAGAGAACTATTCATTAGTATTCTTCGTTCACGGAGGCGGCTTTACTGGCGGCGATAAATCTTTGATCGAAGCTGTGCGTTATGGCGAGTACCTCGCCTCCAAAGGCTATGTGGTTGCATCTGCTAACTATCGCCTTGCATCAGAAGATAATTCGGTCAGCGTCTATGACATGTACGAAGATCTGATGACAGCAGTGGGCGCATGCATCGAAAAAGCAGAAGAGCTTGGGTATCACGTAACTGAGATGGCAACAACTGGCGGCTCTGCGGGTGGATGCCTTGCCATGCTGGTTGCCTTCAAAGAACCGGACAGACTGCCGGTCCCCATCCGATTTGTATTTGAAGAGACAGGCCCGGCATCTTTTGAACCAGATCTATGGGATATGAAGACAGATGAAGAGAGGGCGTACTTTGTCAACTCTGTTACAGGGAAGAGCTTTACCGCTGAGGATGTCGGAAGCGTAGAATATCAGGAAGCAATCGATGGAATTAGTGTATCTACGATGATTACCGAAGAATCCGTGCCTATCCTTCTCGCCTATGGTCCGAAGGACAAAATCGTCAATGTTAAGGCAAAATATCCTCTGCTTGAGGCATTGGAGGAAAGAGGTGTTGAGCACACCTATATTGAATTTCCCCATTCAGGTCATGGATTGATGGGCGATCCGGATAAAACATCAGAATGGTTTAGCGTTATGGAGAACTATCTAAACAGTTACTTTGAGAACAACTAAACTGTTCAAGGAACCCCGGTTACTGGAACAAGGAAATAAGGTAAAAATGGAAGATTATTTTAATGTACAGAAGGCAAGACCTGTTTGGGGGTATAATCTTAAAAGTGAATATGTAAGTGAAAAACTTAACACTACTATTCAGCGTTGATATCCGGAAAAAGAAATCCAGCCAAAGAAGTTAGGGTGAAATGTTTTCAACTGCAAGCGACTGGTTGAGAAAAGTCAAAACGTGTGATTATTGATTATTCTTTCCCTTGTTTTTGCCCTTATGAGCGGCGTGGGCGTCATTGAAACGGTGTAACATTTAATAAAGGGATTCGGCGAGCAGACTGCGGAAAACCCTTTATTTTCAACGGTTCCAGAGGATTTCATTAAAGCCCTATAATCACTGGTGGATGCCTACGATTTCGGGGATTTCAAATCCCAATTTGTCGGACAGTTCCAAAAACGGAACTGTCCGATGTGACTCTTGCCTTTTGTGCGACTTCACCAGCCGCATTTCCGATATGCCTAAAAACAACACTTAGGGTAACAGGGATCACATGGATACTTCTCTGTGGTATAAAGCAAAATAAAATAACAAAGTACTCAATATCACGGAGATCGCATAGATCGCTTTGCAATTTGCCCTCTTAAAAAACAAGATTCCAAACGCAATGATCCCAACACTGTTCATCAAGAGCTGGAACAGGAAGGAGTGATATGTCGAAAAATATACAGAGATCGCTATTGTCTCCGCGATCAGCGCACCCACCGGCAAGGAATATAGTATGGAATTGAACGTATTGTTTTGATTCCAGCCATACAGGATAAAAGCCGCCGCCCCGCAGGGGATCGAAAGGACCGTAAACAACACAAATAAGGATGTGCGGAATCCGCCGGAAAACAGGGGGATGAATATCCCTAATATCGCTTGTAAGCCATAAAAGCCCAAAGTCATTCCAAACATATATAAAAACGAGCTGATCCCAGCGCAAATATTTAATGAACTCAATAATACGATGATCGTATTTGTCATGATCCAAAATCCAAGCAGCGTTTGAATGGATGAAAAACTCCATATGGTATCTGCCGGAAAGTAGTCCAGCAGCCTGCAGAGACAACCTATCAGAATACCAATGCAGAAGATCTTCACATAGGATCTCATGGTATGCTCCAGTCTTTTGTTCATAAGGCTCTTCCCTCGTTAGATACCGATTTGCCATCATCGTGAAAGCAATATGCCATGTGTCGCCTCCGGCGGCACGGCATTTTAAGCGCACCGCCTCAAAGAGGCGGTATGCGCGCTATCATGACTGCATCGCAGTCATGATAGCATATCGCCCGATCTCGCACAAGGCTTCGTGGCGCCGCCGCATGTTTTCGACTTCCACGCTTTGGGGAAATGGGATCTCGCAAGTGGAGCATTGCGCCGGCGGGAGAATTGTGGTAGTATGGGATCATCAAGTATCCACTCGACCGACAAGGTCAGAAGGGAGGCTGCCATGCTGACCTATTCTCTGGAGGACCGGGGCGGCGTGCCCCTGTACGAGTACCTGTACCGCCGCATCCGGGACGACATCCTCTCCGGCAAGCTGACCGTGGGCCAGCGCCTGCCCTCCAAGCGGGCGCTGGCGGAGCATCTGCGCCTGTCCGTCATCACGGTGGAGGGGGCTTACCAGCAGCTGGAAGCGGAGGGGTACGTGTACACCCTCCCCCGCCGGGGGGTCTTCGTGAGTCTGGTGGAGCGGCCGCCGGCCCCGGCGCCTCAGACGCCCCTGCCCCCTGCCGCCCCCCGGCCCCAATGGCGGCTGGACCTGGGCAGCAACCAGACGGACGCGGACCGCTTCCCGGTGGCCACCTGGGCCCGGCTGACCCGCCAGGTCCTGTCGGAGGGCGGGGCCGCCCTCCTCTCCCCCGTGCCGGCCCAGGGCCTGCCGGCCCTGCGCCAGGCCATCGCGGAGGACCTGCGGGACTTCAAGGGCATGTCCGTCTCGCCGGAGCAGATCGTGGTGGGCGCCGGCGCGGAGTATCTGTACCTGCTGCTGGCCCAGCTCCTCTCCGGCGCCGTCTTCGCCCTGGAGGACCCGGGCTACCCCAAGATCCGCCAGGTGTACCGCAAAAGCGGCCAGCGCTGCGTGCCCGTGCCGCTGGACAGCCAGGGGCTGGACCTGGCGGCACTGACGGCCTCCGGCGCCGCCGTGGCCCACATCTCCCCCTCCCACCACTACCCCACGGGCATCGTCACCTCCATCGGCCGGCGCCACGCCCTGCTGCGCTGGGCGGAGCGCACCGGCGGCACCGTCATCGAGGACGATTACGACAGCGAATTCCGCTTCTCCGGCCGGCCCATCCCCACCCTGCAAAGCATCGACGGCGGCGGCCGGGTGATCTACATGAACACCTTCTCCCAGACCATCTCCCCGGCCATGCGCCTGGGCTTCATGGTCCTGCCGCCCCGGCTGCTGGAGCGCTACCGCCGGGAGCTGGATTTTTACGCCTGCACCGTGCCGGCCCTGGAACAGCACGTGCTCTCCCGGTTCCTCTCCGGCGGGCACTACGAGCAGCACCTCTCCCGGATGCGCAAGGAGTACCGCGCCCGCCGCGCCGCCGTGCTGGATGCCTTTCGGAAAAGCCCCTTCGCGGACCGCATCACCATCTCCGAGCAGGGGGCGGGGCTGCACTTTCTGCTGCGGCTGGACACCGACCGCAGCGACGCGGCTCTGCGCCGCCGGGCGGAGGCGCTGGGCGTGCGCCTGAGCTTCCTCTCCGCCTTCGCGGCGGAGCCCCCGCCGGACTTCGCCCACACTCTGGTGGTAAATTACGCGGGGCTCGCGCCGGAGCGGTTGGAGGAGGCCATGGCGGCCCTGGCGGAGGTATTCGCCGAGGCGTAAGAGATGGCAGGCGGGGCGGATCCCCTTCGGCAATTCCTGCCCTTGACCGAACGTCTCCATTGCAAAGACGCTATGTGAATCCCGCCTCCGGCAGACTTCGCCTTTACCGGCAAACTCTGCTTGTAGGAACCGCTTCTTTCAAGCCTCCCAGCCTCGAAACTCTCTTTGCATCTTCCTCTATCCGCCCTGTGCCAACAAATCGGGGAACAGTATCCGCTTGGGTACCGTTCCCCATGTGTTTTTATTGTTTAATTTCCGTATTTTACCTTTTTCAACCATGCCGCCCTCACACAGCCGCCCCGCTTGCCCCTGCGCCGCCAGTTGGTTCGGCGTTGGTGCGGCGGGGCTACAATATTGCCCAGCAGCCCCGCCCCGCGCGCACATCCTCCACGGGGCGAGAGCGCACCCACACAGGTCCACCCGCACCGCAGCCGGACGCTGACCGCACCCTCATGGCGCCCCATCCCCCGGCGGCGATACCTGGCACAGAATTGCGTGTTCTGCCCCGCGCACGGCCCCTGCACGCCGCCCGCAAGCCCCTCATCTCCCACGCAGCCGCTCCCGCGGACCCGCCACCAGCAAAACCATGGGAAGGCTCCGCCCTCCGGCGGCGGCCGTCATCTTCCGGCACGGCCCATCCTTCGCCGGACGCTCCCCCACACCTCCCCCGCCCGGGCGCAAAAAAAGCTCCCCGGGCTTTCGCCCGGGGAGCAGTTCCAGTACCTTACGGTTTGACCGCAAGCACTCTTGGATTTGGCTTACTCAGCCTCGACAACCACGATCAGGTCGATCTCGTCGTCGTCCAGAGTGAAGTACACGGCGCTGTACTTATCCTCAGCATCGCTGTTGTCCTTGATGCTGGAGATGGACTTGGAGGTGATCTCATCCAGGTCGCTGTTGACGAAGAACACCTTCACGTCGTCGGTGTAGCCATAGCCCACATCGTCGAGAGTGATGACATCGTTCTTAGCCTTCTTCACGGCGGTAGCAGTGTAGAAGTCGTCCTTTTCAGCAGCGGCAGTGCCCTTCTTGACCTGGTCGTCGCTGTTGGTGGTGATGTCCTTGTAGACCACAACACCGCCGTTCTTGGCGATATCCTCGATCTCGGTCACGTCGGTCTTCACCATCAGAGTGGTGATCTTGCCGTCAACGATGGCGGGCAGCTCATAGTAGACGTCCAGGTCGCCGTCGTCAATGGCCTTGGGCTTGGACTTCACGGCGATGAAGGTCAGATCGTCGCTGCTGCCGACACCGGCGTCAGCCGCGATCTCAACGTACACGAACACAGCAGCCTTGGAAGCCTTGCCATCCTCGCAGCGAGCCGCGACGGTGACGTCACCCTTGATGGAGGGAGCGCTCTTGAAGCCGGTGTAGACCTTCAGGCTATCCTTGCCGTCGTCGTCCTTCTCGTTGTAGACGAACACGGTCTTGGAGTTGACCTTGATCTTATCGGAGCCAACCTTCATGGTGGCGTCGCCCTTGGTGTAGTCGATGGTGTCGGAGGCAGAGATGGTGGTCTTATCCTTCAGCTCATACTCGCCGTCGTCGATGTCGTAAGAGACGATCTTGCCCTTGAGATCGGTGTACTTCTCGTCGGTGTCAACGGTCTTCTTGGTGCCGTCGGAGAAGATCAGCTTGGCATAGTCGGTGCGGTCGGAGTTGGCGGACTGGACATAGGCCAGATCGTCAACGTCGGTGGAATCCTCAGCGCTGATGCTGATGATGTAGCCGGTGGTGTCGAGATAGAACTTGACCTCGTCCTTGGCCTTCACGGTCTTGTTGTCGGCGCCGGAGCTGGCAGACAGCTGATACTTGTCGCCGTCGATGTACAGGTCGTCGCCCACGGTCTTGGTGACCTTGCCGGTCTGCTTCTCAGCAGCCACAACGTCCTGGATGTCGCCGTCAGCAACGGTGTAGATGACCTTGTCGCCGTCCTCGAAGGACTGGGTCTCATACTCCATGCCGTCGATGACGATGGCGCGGTCGGACTTGCCGTCGTTCTTGATCTTGTCAACCTCACCGAAGACGGGGTTGATGACGATCATGCGGGCATCGATGTCATCGGAATCGGAGTCATCATAGAAGAACTCCACGATGATGCCGTTGCCGAAGGTGGTGCCGTCGTACAGCTTGCTCAGCTTCTTATCGACGTCGTCGATGTTGATCTTTTTGTCCAGCTTCTTGCCGTCCACGTACACGACGAAGTCCTGATCGTCGCTCAGGCCCAGGTCAGCGTACACGTCCTCAGCCTTCACGTTCTTGGCGTAGGAGGCGTCGGCGCTGTTGTTGTAGGTGCCGACTTCCTTGGACTTGATGGTCCACTTGTCGGCGGGACGGCCGAAGTCGTCCTTGGTCTCGGTGAGCTTGAGATCCTTGAAGTACTTCTCAGCGAACTGCTGGATGCCGTCGTTGGCGATCTTGCCAGTGTCGTTGCGGACCTCGATCTCCTTGGCCTTGGAGTTGGACTTGATGGTCACATCATTGATGGAAATGGTGGTGGAGTCATCATAGTCGACCATGTCGGCCTTCAGAGTGTTCAGAGCGTACAGGCAGGCCTCCTCACGGGTCAGAGCCTTGGAGCCGTTGAACGCGCCCTCGAGATCATCATCGAGGCCGATGTTCATGGCGCGCTTGGCAACGTTGACCTTCCAGTTGGCACCGGTGTAGCCCTCGGTCGCCTGGTCATAGCCCAGGGCGCCCAGCAGCATCTTCATGAAAGCGTAGCCGCTCAGCTCGCCAGCGGGCTTGAAGGTGCCGTCAGCGTAACCGCTGATGATGCCTTCGCTGGAGCAGAAGGAGATATAGCCGGCGAAGGTGGAACCAGCGGGTACATCCTTAAAGGGAGACACGTTGGTGGGCAGAGCGTCCGCGTCGGTGGGGCCAAGGATCAGGTTGGAGATGATCTTGGCGGCGGCGCCGCGGGTCAGGGTGCCCTTGGGGCTGAAGGAACCGTTGGAGTAACCGCCAACGATGCCCAGTTCGGAGATCACGTCAACAGCTTCTTTGTAGGTGATGGAGCTGTCGTCCGTGAAGTCCTTGGCGCTGGCCAGGGTCACGAGAGACATCGCCATGACCAGAGCCAGAACCAGAGAAAGGAACTTCTTCATAGGGTTTTTCCTCCTTTTAGATTTACCGATCTCCCATCTTTTTCCCTTGCGGAGACACACTCCTCAAGGAGCGGTCCCGTTTGGGTCAGAAAACAGGCCATCGGCATTTGAAGTTCATGGTCCATCACCGGTCATCTTTCGCCCCGGTATACATACCGTGGCTAGCCTTGATCCGTATCTATATCGGGACTTCGAGCCTCGCGGTGGTGTTCCACGGTTTGCATGATACCAAACTCAAAATCGGAATGCAAGGGGTTCGCGGCGGATGTAACACAACTGTAACATTGCCCGCCGCACGGCCGTCTTCCGGAGGGCATGACCTCCGGCGGGCGAATTTCACAAAAGGAGGAAGCTCTTATGTCCCGAATTTCCCTGCAAAAACAGCTGGCCTACGACCAGGAGCGGCGGCGATGGTACGTCACGCTCCCCGGCCCCGGCCGCCGGACAGCCACCTTCCCCACGCTGCGGGGGGCCATGGCTGCCCTGTACCCCGGCACCGACCCGGACGCACCCCCCTCCCCGGCTCCGCCGCCGCCGGACGGCCAGGCCACCCTGGGCCAGTGGATCGACTGGTGGCTGCGGGAGGAGGTGAGCGCCAAGCTGGCGGCAAGCACCGCCTACGGCTACCGCAACATCGCCCGGCTCCACGTGCTGCCCGCCCTGGGGGACGTGCCCCTGGGGGAGCTGACGGCGGTGCAGGTGCAGGTATACCTGTACGCAAAGCAGAGCCAGGGCCTGTCCCCCAACACGGTGCGCAAGCACTATACCCTTTTATATACCGTTTTGAAAATGGCAGTGAAGCTGGGGTGCCTGGAGCGCAACCCCCTCTCCGGCGTCATCGCCCCCCGGCCCCAGGAGACCGCCCACCGCTTCTACTCCCCGGAGCAGCTGCGCATCCTCTTCCGGGCCGCCGACGGGACGCCCCTGGCCCTGGCGGTGCGTCTGGCGGCGTATCTGGGGCTGCGGCGCAGCGAGATCGCGGGGCTCAAGTGGCAGTGCGTGGACCTGGAGGCGGGGATCGTGGTGATCCAGGAGTCCCGCACGGAGGTGGGCGGCCGGGAGGTGGTCAAGCCCCCCAAGACCCGCCGCTCCGTGCGCCGGCTCTCCATCGCCGGGGCACCGGACCTGGCGGCCGCCCTGGAGCGGGCCCATCAGCGCCGCCGCAGCGACGACCCGGAGGAGTACGTCCTCCTGCGGCCGGACGGATCGCCCCCCACCCCCAACTACCTCACCGAGGCCCTGGCCCGGCTGGTGCGGCGCCACCACCTGCCTAAGATCACCCTCCACGGCCTGCGCCACTCCTTCGCCTCCATCGCCAACAGCCAGCAGGTGTCCATGCACGACATCTCCCGGGCCCTGGGCCACAGCTCCATCGCCGTGACCAGCGGCATCTACACCCACCTCTTCGACGAGACGGAGCGCGTGGCCCTCTCCGCGGTGGCCCGGGCCATCGACGGGCGATGAGGCCGCTACCAAAAAAATCCCGGGGCCGCTGTGCCGCAACGGTCCCGGGGTGCGATGGGGGAGTGTGTCTCCCGTTTGTCCCACGTGAGCAGTATAACAGACCAAAGGTAAAATGAAAAGGAGGAAAATTCCATGAAGAAGTTCCTTTCTCTGGCGCTGGCACTGGTCATGGCGATGTCGCTTTTCGCCATCAGTGCCTCCGCCAAGGACTTCACGGACGACGGCTCCATCACGTACAAGGAAGCCGTTGACGTGATCTCCGAGCTGGACGTGGTCGACGGTTATTCCGACGGCTCCTTCCGGCCCAAGGGCACCCTGACCCGCGGCGCGGCCGCCAAGATCATTTCCAACCTGATCCTGGGCCCCACCGACGCGGACGCGCTGCCCACCAACGTATCCCCCTTTAAGGACGTGCCCGCCGGCTCCACCTTTGCCGGCTACATCGCGTTCTGCTCCAGCGAAGGCATCATCAGCGGCTACTCTGACGGTACCTTCAAGCCCGCCGGCACCCTGAGCGGCTATGCCTTTATGAAGATGCTCCTGGGCGCCCTGGGCTACAACCAGTACACCGAGAACTACGTGGGCGCCAACTGGAAGGTGAACGTTGCCAAGCGGGCCATGAACGTGGGCCTGGACGACGACCTGGAGAGTGCCTTCAACGGCTCCCGGGCCCTGACCCGCGAGGAGGCCTGCCTCTACGCGCTGAACACCCTGAAGGCGGACATGGTGGAGTATGAGAACCAGGCCACCATCTCCGTGGGCGATCTGACCGTGCAGTCCAACTCCAAGGCCAAGGAGGTCGAGGACAAGAACAACCGCAACGGCACCATCTACCGCGACGAGGTCCTCCAGTTCGCGGAGAAGTACTTCAAGGACCTGAAGCTCACCAAGCCCAGCGACGACTTCGGCCGTCCCTCCAACAAGTGGGCCATCAAGTCCAAGGAAGTCGGCACCTACTCCACCTCCGCTGACGCCTCCTACGCCAAGGACGTGAAGGCCGAGGACGTGTACGCCGATCTGAGCCTGAGCGACGACCAGGACTTCGTGGTCTACGTGGACGGCGAGAAGCAGAGCACTAAGATCAACATCGACGATGTGGACAAGAAGCTCAGCAAGCTGTACAGTGACGCTGACTTCGGCAACGGCATCATCGTGGAGTTCTACTTCGATGACAGCGGCGACGATACCGATGCCCGCATGATCGTCATCAACCCCATCTTCGGTGAGGTGGACCGGATCAAGAACGACGGCAAGTCCAACCGCAAGATCGTCATCGACGGCAAGGAGTTTGAGACCCAGTCCTTCGAAGAGGACGACAAGGTCATCTACACCGTTGCCAAGGGCGACATCCAGGACGTGATGCTGGCTGAGAAGGAGACCGGCACCATCACCCGCACCGTGGGTGACGACGTGTACATCGACGGCACCAAGTACGAGCTGTCCGTCAGCGACGGCGCCGACAACTCCACCGTCAAGGCCAAGGACGACGTCAAGTACTATCTGGACGCCAACGGCTACATCATCAGCATCGAGGCGGACGACTCCACCAACGTGGATAACCTGGCCTTCGTGGACGCGGCCTCCTCTGACCGCACCGACTATGCCAAGCTGATCTTCGCCGACGCCACCAAGCGTACCGTGGATACGGACGACAACTATCGCAGCCTGGTGGGCAAGATCGTCTCCTACAAGGAGGACAAGGGCGAGTACGAGCTCAAGGACAAGACCACCCTCTCCGATGAGAACATCACCGTGGATTACACCAAGGGCAACGCCACCTTCGCAACGGTGGACGGCACCAAGGTGAAGGTCAACTCCAACACCGTGTTCGTCTACAACGAGCTGGATTCCACCGGCAAGAGCGATTCCATCAAGGCCTACACCGGCTTTAAGAACGCTCCCTCCATCGATGGCACGCTCGCCCGCATCGCGGTGCGCTGCGAGGACAACAAGACCTCCAAGGCCGCCATTCTGGTGTACGTGGAGATCTAGTCCAGCGCCAGCGTGGGCAGCAGCGATGATCTGACCTTCATCGCCGTGAAGTCCAAGCCCAAGGCCATTGACGACGGCGATCTGGACGTGTACTACGACCTGCCCGCCATCGTGGACGGCAAGATCACCACTCTGATGGTGAAGGACGACGTGACCGAGGTCGAGGCCATCTACAGCGCCGGCGGCATCGTGATCTACAAGGATTACACCACCAACAGTGACGACCAGGTCAAGCGCGGCACCGAGGCCGAAGAGGGCGCCAGCAAGGATTACCTGACCGCCACCACCGTCGGCAAGGTCAAGAACGATGTCATCACCCTGGACGGCACCGGCTATGGCTACACCGACGACGTGAAGGTGTTCTTCATCAACAGCGATCTGGATGAGATCACCTCTCGCTCCATCACCAGCATCCGCGACAACGACAGCGCCACCGATCGTTACAGCAAGGTGTACTTCACCCTGGATGATGACGACATCGACATGATCGTGGTCGTTGAGGCGGAATAAATCCCACTCCCTCTCTTCGATGGACCTGCGGCTGACGCCGCAGTCCCCCAAGCAGGACCCCGGGCTTTTGCCCGGGGTCCTGCCCGTTTTGGGAAGGGGTGGAGGCGAAAATGGGCGAGCCGCCCATGGCAAGCGCAAAGCCGGCGGCCGCCTTGTCCCAAACGATAAAAGCCTCGCCGGGCCTCGCGCCAACCAACTGAGGCGAAGCCCACCGCGATCAGCGCCAGCAGCCTCCCGTGGGCACCCGGCACAGCAGGTCTCATGGGAATGTCAACACACAAGGCGGAGGCCCGCATGGGTCTCCGCCTTGTGTTGGGCCGACGTGCTCCACCCGGTCAATGGACTCGCCTCCGGCCGACGGGCTTGCGCTCGGCCTGTGCTTACGCCCGGCCCATGCGCCCCATGCGGCATCGTGGGCCCCATCCCCATCAGGACCGCTCCACAGTCACACCCTTGCGCATACCGCCTCTGGCTGCGGAGCGAAAAAGATACCGTGCCGTCAGAGACGGCACGGTATCGATCTTATCAGGATACCATATCAGGATGCTAGATGCTATTATCCGCATACAGCGCGGGAGCGCCTGCCTCAGTCCTCCTCCGGGGCCAGGTCCAGGCTGGGCTCCTTGGGGGGCATCAGCTTGGAGAAGATCAGGAAGAAGATGAGGCCCACGATGAGCCCGGGGATGATGGGCTGGCTGAACTTCATGCCAAAGAGCATACCGCCGGAGATCTTCTCCATGTAGACCACCACGATGGAGCCGGTGATAACGGCGGCGATGACGCCGGCCTGGGAGCCGCCCTTCCAGTAGTGGCCCAGCACGTAGGGGAAGAAGGTGCCGGCCGCCCGCAGGGTGAAGGCGAAGGTCAGGATGGCGATGATGCTGCTGGCGTTGAAGATGGCGGCCAGGGCGGAGATGATGCTCACGATCACCATGGTGATCTGGGTCACCCGCATGACCTCCTTGCTGTCCGCGTCGGGCTTGAGCACGGCGCGGTAGATGTCATTTGCAAAGATGGAGCCCGCCGCCAGCAGGTCCGAGTCGGAGGAGGACATGGTGGCGGAGATGATGCCCGCGAAAAGCAAGCCGCAGATCAGGGCCGGCATCACGTGGACCGCCAGCACCGGCAGGGCGTACCGGGCGCCCACGTTGGCGAAGTCGTCCGCGCTGAAGGTGCCCATGTTGATCATGGCCAGGGTGATGATGCCCAGGATCGCGGGGATGAAGGCGTAGACAAAGTTGATGATGGCCGCCAGGATGGAGCCCTGCTGGGCAGCCTTGCCGTCCCGGGCCGCATAGTAGCGGGACACGGCCTCCTGGCCCACGGTGAAGGTGGCGACGTACATCACCGTCAGGGACAGCACGCCCATGGGAGAGTAGCCCTTGAACATGTTGAAGGTCTCCGGCGGGACGTTGGCCACCACGTTGCCCCAGCCGCCGGCGGCGTTCAGGGCGAAGGGGACGGCGATGATCATGCCGATGACGATCATGAACACCTGCACAAAGTCGGTCAGCGTGACGCTCCACAGTCCGCCCATGACGGAGTAGGCCGTGACGATGACCGCCACCACGATGATGGCGGGCTTATAGCCGATGCCCAGCATGGTGGAGAGAATGGTTGCGGAGGCCACGAACTGGCCCTCGGTGAAGCCGATCATGGGAACGAGCATGATGAGGGCGGTCAGCAGTCCCGCGCCCTTGCCGTACCGGCGGCGGAAATACTCCGGCACCGTTTTGACCTCGGAGGCCCGGAACTTGGGGGCCAGGAAGGTCAGGATCACGAAGGCCAGGCCCATGGTGATGATGTACCAGGCGGCGGAGATGCCGTGGTTCTGCATGCCCTGCTGCACCACGCCCAGAGAACTGCCGCCGCCGATCTCAGTGGCCGCCAGGGTGCCGGCCATCAGGAAGGGGCCCAGCCGCCGGCCGGCCAGCATGAAGTCCGTGTTGGAGGTGATTCGTTTGGAGGAGTACCAGCCGATCCACAGCATGAACAGCATGTAGACCACAACGACCGCGATGATGAGTCCGTTTGCCATAGCGTTTTCTCTTCCTTTCTTACACACGATTTTGTTGCGTCGATCACGAACTATAGTTCGTGATCGAGGCCTCGTGCTGATCGCAGCGGGCGAATGCCCGCTTTGGTCGGCACGAGGCCTCGCGCAGCTCGGCTCAGGGTGTTTTTGCGGCGGCAAAGCTGCCGCAAAACGATGCTCCATTTCCCTCCGAGTCAAGAGCCGGGCCATTTGCAGGTCTCGTGATCGACGAACACGGTTTTGGCTGACCGCAAAGTCCTCAGCCGGTCCCGCTGGCGAAAAAACCTCTCCTTGCCACAATGCGGCGGGTCCCGCGCCGGCCTTTACGCACAGCCAACAAATGGGGATATGCTACGGGTATGATACCACACTTCTGTGGAACCGTCAAGCAGATTGCATAAATCGCCCCCTTTATCCACTGTACAAATTATGCGTTTTACATAATCTGTAAATTTTTTGTGACCAAACTGCGGATAAAAAAGGACAAGGACGCCGATCCCGGGCGTCCTTGTCCTTTTTTTACTGTATCACATCAGGGCAGATAATTCAAGGGGTTTCTTGCCACGCCGTTCACATGGACCTCAAAGTGACAGTGGCTGCCGGTGGCGGCGCCGGTGGCGCCCATGCGGGCGATCTGCTGGCCCTTGTACACGTGCTCCCCCACGGAGACCAGAAGGCTGGAGTTGTGGGCGTAGTAGGTGACGAAGCCGTTTCCGTGGTCGATCTGGACCAGGTATCCGTAGCCGCCCATCCACCCGGCGTAGATCACGGTGCCGCCGTCCGCGGCGTAGATGGGGGTGCCCCGGGAGGCGGCGATGTCGATGCCCTTGTGGTTAGTGGAGCCGATGCCGCCGGGGGAACTGCGCCCGCCGAAGGTGGAAGTCAGCCGTCCGGAGGCCGGCCAGCGGAAGGTGCCCGTGGGGTACCAGCTGGGCCGCTCCGTGGTACCCTGTAGGCGCTGCTCTGTCACCGGCTGGCGCAGCACCACGGTGGAGAGGATGGTCCGCTCCGTCTCCGTGCCGTTGACGTAGGTGGCGTTGGCCATGATGTCCGCCGTGCCGTAGGCGCCGGGGGAGGTGACCTTGTAATCGCCCTTGTACAGGTCCGCCGTGTCGGTGTAGGCGATGTCGAAGGGCACGTCCTCCAGATACCGCTCCCGCTGCACCACCGTCATGGTCTGGTAGGGCACGGAGGCGGACAGGGTCAGCACCTCCCCCACCGCCAGCTTATCGATGTTGTACCCGGGGTTCAGGGCCAGCAGCTCGTCGGAGCTCAGGCCGTGGCGCTCGGCGATCTGGGACCAGGTGTCCCCCGGCTGGACCTCGTAGGTGACCTCCTCCTCCTTGGTGCTGTACAGGGTCTCGGCCAGGTACCCCAGGTTCATGAGGTCGCTCCTGGCCACGTACTCCGCCTTGACCTCCACAGTCTCGGCAAAGTCACAGGAGATGGTGTTCTCGTCGGTGGAGGCGGAGCGCAGCTGGCGCAGCAGCTCCTCCAGCGCCCCCTGGTAGGGGGTGGCGCCGATGCGCTCCCCGTCCACATACAGGCAGTAGGCCGGCGTCACCAGTCCGATGCGGTCGGAGAGGGTCTCCTCAAAGGTGTCCCCGTCCACCATTTCGGATCGGCGCAGAAGGCCGGTGGAGTAGGTCAAAAGCCCGTCGTCGATGGTGTAGGTCTCCCCCAGGGTCCGGGTGGTGATGCGCTCCAGGTCGCCCCGCGCCCGCTGGGCCAGGGCCTCGGAGGCCACCGTTCCCACCACCTCCCCGTCGTAGCGGACGGTGGTGCCCACGGTGTAGGTGGCCCAGAACAGGGCCGCCGCCACCAGCACCAGCCCCACCCCCATGAAGACCGCCGGGTGGACCCGATGCCGCTCCAGCCAGGCCCACCGGTCCGCCAGGCGGCGGAAGGCCCGCTTGCGCCCGGTCCAGATCCGCTCCTGCAACAGGCTTCCCAGCATGGGCAGCATGTTCCAGCCGAAGAGGACCAGCTGGATGGGCAGCCGGTCCGACTCCGGAAAGTGGTGAGCCCGCTTTTCCCGCACGATGCTCCGCCACCGGCCCGGCACCCGCCGCAGCCGCAGGGCAAGGGCGCTGTACCAGGGCAGGGGGCGCCGGTCCTCCCGACGCCGCTCCGTCTGCCGGCGCTCGGAGCGCTCCGCCTGAACGGTGCTCTCCTCCCGGGCAGCGTGCTCCTCCTTGGGGGCGGATCGCCGCATCCGGGCGGTCTGCTCCGTCTGAAGGGCGTTCTCCTCCCGGGCAGCCTGGCGGGTCCGGTCCTGCCGTTCCCGGGCGGCCCGGTCCGCCGTTCTCCGGTTCGTTCCCCGGCGGCGGTGCTTGTTGTGTACTTCCTGACTCATAGCTCTCCTGAACGGGGCGTGCCCCGAAAAAAGTTACAATTTGTTACCAATGGCTATCATACCGCGTTTTCGCCCCGCCGTCAACCCCGAAGCAGGGCAAAAAAGTGTCCTCTTTGGGAACAGGGCCTCGATTTTCCGTGCATTTGGGCGGAAAAGGGGACTTTTGCACATTGCCGGAAAACCGGCGGGCACGGAGGCGGATTTTCTCCGAGGGCGCGCAAAATTTGGATTGACCGGTGCGTTCTGTCGTGTATAATGAATATTGGTGTATAAATGATTCCAAGATCCATTCGATCAATTTTTTTGGAGGAAAGCTGACATGTTTGAATTTCTCATCAAAAAGCTGAAGGCCCATCCCCGCAAGATCGTCTTCACCGAGGGCACCGATCCCCGCATTCTGGAGGCGTCTGCCCGCCTGCTCTCCGGTACCTTCCTGACCCCCGTGCTGGTGGGCAACGCGGAGGAGATCCAGGCCGTCGCCGAGGACATCGGCTTCAACATCCGGGGCGCGGAGATCATCGATCCCCAGAACTTCCCGGAGATGGACAAGATGGTGGCCACCATGGTGGAGCTGCGCAAGGGCAAGATGACCGAGGACCAGTGCCGCAGCGCCCTGTATCAGGCCAACTACTTCGGCACCATGCTGGTGAAGCTGGGCTACGCTGACGCCCTGCTTGGCGGCGCCACCTACTCCACCGCCGACACCGTCCGCCCCGCGCTGCAGATCGTGAAGACCAAGCCGGGCAGCAAGATCGTCTCCTCCTGCTTCATTCTGGTCCGTCCCTCCGCTACCGGCGACCGGGAGGTCCTGGCCATGGGCGACTGCGCCATCAACATCAAGCCCACCGAGGATGAGCTGGTGGAGATCGCCCTGGAGACCGCCGCCACCGCCAAGACCTTCGGCATCGACCCGAAGGTGGCCTTCCTGAGCTACTCCACCCTGGGCTCCGGCAAGGGCGAGGATGTGGACAAGATGCGCAACGCCTGCGCCAAGGCCAAGGCCGCCGCGCCGGATCTGGCCATCGACGGCGAGCTCCAGTTCGACGCCGCCGTGTCCCCCCGGGTGGCCCAGACCAAGTGCCCGGACTCTCCCGTGGCCGGCCACGCCAACACCTTCATCTTCCCGGACATCAACGCCGGCAACATCGGCTACAAGATCGCCCAGCGCATGGGCTCCTTCGATGCTTACGGCCCCATTCTCCAGGGCCTCAATGCCCCCATCAACGACCTCTCCCGGGGCTGCAACGCCCAAGAGGTCTACTCCATGGCCATCATCACCGCCGGCCTGGTGGAGGACTGAGCCGTACATCCGGATCAAAAGAAGAGCGGGCCTGCCGGCCCGCTCTTCTTTTTGTGCCGGCGGAAAGCGAATTGCAATTCGCCCCGGGCCGTGCTACACTGGTGGCAAAAGGAGGCAGTTCGCCATGTTCGACTTTCTCATCCGCGGCGCCCGCATCCTGGACGGCTCCGGCCGGGAGGCGTTTTTCGGGGACGTGGGCATCACCGGCGGCACCATCGCCGCCGTGGGAGACCTCTCCCAGGCGGAGGGCGGCACCGTTCTGGACGCCGCCGGCCGGTATCTTGCCCCGGGGTTCATCGACGTCCACCGCCACGGGGACGCCGCTCTCTTCCGCCCGGGCTATGGCAGGGCAGAGCTTGCCCAGGGGCTGACCACCGTGCTCAACGGCAACTGCGGGCTGTCCCTCTCGCCGCTGACGGGGCCCTTCCGGCAGGAGACGGCCCGGTACCTCCAGCCCATCGTGGGAGCCCTGCCGGAGGGGCGGGACTTCCCCACCCTTGCGGACTACCGCGCCCAGGCCGGCGCCGCGGCCCCTCCCATCCACGCGGGGATGCTGGTGGGCATGGGCACCCTGCGCGCCTGCGTGGCCGGCTTTGCGGACGGCCCCTTGAGCGACGAGCAGTACCGCCGCCTCCACACTCTGCTGGAGGGGGCTCTTGCCGACGGGGCCCGGGGCGTCTCCCTGGGCCTGGGGTACGCGCCGGAGTGCTTTTACGATACCGCCGGCCTCATCCGGGCGCTGGAGCCCCTGCGCGGCTCCGGGACCATCATCACCGTCCACATGCGCCAGGAGGGGGACGGCGTGGTGGACGCCCTGGAGGAGATGCTCACCGTGGCCCGGGCTTTGAAGACCCCGGTGGAGATCAGCCACCTGAAGGCCATCGGCCGGCGGAACTGGGACCGAGCGGTGCCCCGGATGCTGGAGCGGATCGAGAACGCCCGGCAGGAGGGTCTGGCCGTGGGGTGCGACGTGTACCCCTATCCCGCAGGCTCCACCCAGCTCATCCACGTGCTGCCGCCGGAGTTCCAGACCGGCGGCACGGCGGCCCTGACCGCCGCCCTGCGGGACAGCGGCGCCCGCCGGGAGATGCGCCGCCGGATGGAGACGGGCCGGGACTTTGAGAACATTGTGCAGCTGGTGGGCTTTGAAAACGTGCTGGCCACATCCCTCCGCCGGCCGGAGCACCGGCCCTTTGAGGGCCGCTCCATCGCCCAGATCGCCGAGGAGCAGGGGAAGGACCCCTACGACGCCCTCTTCGACCTGCTGGCGGCGGAGGAATGTACCGTCTCCATGATCGACTTCATCGCCGCGGAGAGCGACATCGACGCCATTCTCCGCGCCCCCTTTTCCTGTGTCATCTCCGACGCCACCTATCCCGCCGGGGGCTTGCTCCACCGCCGGGTGTACGGCACCTTTGCCCGCCTCATCGAGACCTACGTGGTCCGGCGGGGGGTGCTGACCCTGCCCCAGGCGGTCCACAAGGTCACGGGCCTCCCGGCGGAGCGGTTCGGCCTTTCCGGGAAGGGCCGCATCCTCCCGGGATACGACGCCGACCTGTGCCTCTTCGACCCGGATCGCGTCCGGGAGGAGAGCACCTGGCAGGACCCGGAGCGTCTCGCCTCCGGCATGGACGATGTGTTCGTCTCCGGCGTGCCCGCCATCGCGGAGGGGCGCTTCACCGGCACCTGCCGCGGTCAGAGCCTGTAAGGGCGTCATCCGAAATACGGCAAAAGCTCCGAAGGATCTTCGTCCTTCGGAGCTTTTGCTTGGGGAAAGGAAATGGGAAGAGCGCTGGGGAAAGGGAGAGCTCAGGTGATGCTGGCCGTGACCAGCTTGCTGGGCAGCCACAGCACCAGCTGGGGGAAGATGGCGCACAGGGCCGTCACGATGACGATGATGATGATAAAGGGGATGACCCCGCGGTACACATCGCTGATCTTCACCTCCGGCGGCAGAATGCCCTTCACGTAGAAGAGGGCGAAGCCGAAGGGCGGCGTCATGAAGCAGGTCTGGAGTATGGTGGCCGTCACCGCCACCAGCCACAACCGGTCGAAGCCGAACTGGTCCATGATGGGCAGGAAGATGGGGAACACGATCATCACGATGCCCAGCCAGTCGATGAAGCACCCCAGGACGAACACGATCACCATCATGATGGCGAAGGCACCCCACCTGCTGATGCCCATGTTCAGCACCCAGTCGGAGATGATCTGCCCGCCGTCCAGGGACATGAAGACTCCGGTGAAGGCCGCCGCGCCGAAGAGGATGATGAAGACCATAGCGGTGGTCTTCATAGTGTCGATGAGAGACTCATAGAGCATCTTCCAGCTGAACTGCCGGTAGAAGATGGCCAGGATCAGGGCGAACAGGGCGCCGATGCCGGAGGCCTCCGTGGGGGTGGCCACACCGCCGAAGATGGAGCCCAGCACGCCGAAGATCAGGATCAGGGGCGGGATCAGGTTAATGAGAGAGCCGGTGATCCGCTTTTTCAGCGGCATCTCCGCCAGCTCCTCCGCGCTCATGGCCGGGCCGTAATCCGGGTGGATGTGGCACACGATCATAAGGTAGATGATGTACCCCAGGGACAGCGACAGCCCCGGCACGATGGCGGCGAAGAAGATCTTGCCCACGGAGACCTCCGCGTAGGAGCCCATGGACACCAGCATGATGGAGGGCGGGATCAAAATGCCCAGGGACCCGCCGGCGCACACCAGGCCGCAGGCCAGGGAGGGCTTGTAGCCGCTGCGCAGCAAAATGGGCATGGACAGCATCCCCATGGTCACAACGGAGGCGCCCACGATGCCGGTGGTGGCGGCGAACACGGTGGAGACCAGGATCACCGCCAGGCCCAGGCCCCCCTTCAGGGGTCCCAGCAGGTAGCGGATGGACTCGAACAGTCCGTCCGCCACCTTGGAGTGGGTCAGGAAGTTGGCCATCAACACGAACATGGGAATGGCGATCATGGAGTAGCTTTGCATCTGGTCGTAGATCTTGGTCATGGCAATGGTGACGCCCGCGTCGCCCAAAGCCACGGCACCTACGATAACGCCGGCGCCGCCCAGCACGAAGGCCAGCTCCTGGCCCAGCACCAGACCCACCACCATCAGCACGAACAGCATCCCGATGAGCACGATCTTGACGCTGCCGCTGCCGGCGAGCGCCACCGCCAGATTGGTCAGTAAGCCGATCATTCCGCGGCCTCCTCTCTCTCAGCCGGCGGCGCCTTGCGCGCCCGGCCGGTCTCCACGATGCCCCGCACCTGCTTCAAAAGCTCCGACACCGTCTGCACGCACAGCAAAAACATGCCGACAAAGTAGCACAGCTTCATGGGCCAGGTGGGCTCCTGCCAGACGGAGTAGTTTTTCTCCCCACTGAGGAAGGACTTGAGGAAAAAGTTCCAGGTCTTGGGGGTGATCCAGAAGGCAAAGGGAACGAGATAAAAGAGATACGTGACAATGTGCAGGATATACTGGACCATAGGGGGCAGCCGGGCAAAAAGCACATCCACCGCCACGAAGGCCTTCTTCTGGAACCCGTAGGCGCAGATGAGGGCGATGTACATGGCGAAGAGCATGACCATCAGCGGCTGGGTCCACACCTGGGGGCGGTTCAAAAAGCGCCGCATCACCACCTCGCACACGATCACGGCCAGGATGCCCAGGGACAGCACGGAGAATATCCGCCCCAGGTAGTCGTTCACGGTATCGATCACCTTGATGATCCCGTTGACAAGTTTCATTTCAGCACCTCGCAAACGTCTAAAATCACAATGGTCCGTTTCCGGGCTTACTTGATGAAACCAAAGCCGTAGTCCGCGGTCCACTCACGGTAGTTGTTGGAGTCGGCGCGGTAGGCCATCATGGAGTCGTAGATCACCTTGAAGTTGGGGTTGATCTCGCACTCCTCCTCGTAGGTCTGCTTGCAGGTCTCCCGAATGGTCTGCCAGTCGGCGTCGTTCAGGTGGGTGACGGTGATGCCCTGCTCGTCGATCATCTGGTTGGTGACCACCATGTCGTTGTAGTAGTACCGGGCCAGCTGCTCGCCGCAGCACAGGCGGGCCGCCATCTCAAAGGCCTCCTGATAGGCCTCCGGCAGGGCGTTCCAGGCGTCCATATTCACCATGACGCCGTTGACGCCGGCGGACTGATACCAGGCCGGCGCGCACCAGTAGGGCGCCACCTCCTGGAGGTGGAGGGAGTCGTCCGCCTTGGGGCCGGAGAACTCGCCGCCGTCGATGGTGGTGCGCTGCAGCGCCTCATACAGCTCTGCCGCCGGGATGCTGGTGATGTTGATGCCCAGCTTCTGGGCCGCCTTGCCGGCCATCACGCCGCCCAGGCGGATCTTCATGGTCTGCATGTCCGCGATGGAGGTGATGGGCCGCACGGACCGGATGCCGGACTCGGAGGGGTTGGTGACCAGGGGGAAGTAGTTCATGTTGTACTGGCCGTACTGGTCCTTGTAGCACTGGAGGCCGCCGGCCTCATAGATCCAGATGTAGTAGTCCAGGCCGGTGAACTCATCCATCACGGTGGAGAGCAGCTCGAAGGCCGTGTCCTTGCCGGCCCAGTAGCCGCCCCAGTCGCCGCCGGCCTGCACGGTACCGTCAGAAACATAGTCGAACAGCTGGTTGGCAGAGCACAGCTCGCCCTCGGAGTTGTTGGTCACGGTGAACTTGCCGCCGGTCAGCTCGCTGAGGATCTCGCCGAAGCGCTTGTCCACGGAGAAGTGGACGTTGCCGGAGCCCCAGGTGGAGCCCATGCGCCAGGTAACGGTGGGGAGGCCGGAGGAAGCGGCGCCGCTGCTCTCGCCGGAAGCGGCGGCCTGCTGGGTCTGGGCCTG
>JAFUGI010000010.1 GCA_017469475.1 Oscillibacter sp.
ATTGATGAATTGAAGAAGCTGACCCATCCCTACGAGGATGAGGACGAGCTGCTGGACGATTTTGAGGAGGAGCCGCGGAAGGACGCCTTCGAGGACCGCCGCGCCCGCCTGGCGGATGACCGCCGCAACAAGGTGGTGAACATCCACGCCACTACCCAGCTGAAGGTGGTGCTGGTGAAGCCGGAGCGGTTTGAAAACGCCTCCGAGATCGCCGACCATCTGAAGGACAAGCGGACCGTGGTGCTGAACCTGGAGTCCACCAACAAGGACATTGCCCGCCGCCTGGTGGACTTCCTCTCCGGCGTTGCCTATGCCGGCGAGGGCAAGATCAAAAAGGTGGCCGCCAACACCTACATCATCACGCCCTACCACGTGGACATCGAGGGCGACCTCATTGATGAGCTGGAAAACAACGGTCTCTATTTTTAACAGGGGAGGCAGGACAGTATGCTGACACCGCAGGAGGTTTCCACCCACGCCTTTACCAAGGCGGTCATGGGCGGCTACAATATGGCCATGGTCGATGAGTTTTTGGACGAGCTGACCGACGATTATACGGCCCTTTACAAGGAAAACGCGGCGCTGAAGGCCAAGATGAAGGTCATGGTGGAAAAGGTGGAGGAGTACCGCGCCACGGAGGATTCCATGCGCGCCACCCTCCTCACCGCCCAGCGGATGGCGGACAACATCGTTCACGAGGCGGAGGCCAAGCGGGACGAGATCCTCTCCCAGGCGGAGCGGGACGCCCGCACCCGGGCGGAGGAGAGCCAGCGGGAGCTGGCCGCCGCGGAGGAGCGGCTGCGCAAGGGCCAGGTGGAGCTGTCCGCCTTCATCACCGCCAGCCGGGAGCTGTGCGCCCGGGAGCTGAAATTCCTGGAGAAGCTGCCCACCGTGGAGGTGGAGACGGCCGTGCCCGCCGCTCCGGCCGAGACGGAGACCGCCGCCCCGGTGGAGGAGATCGAGGAGAAGGTCATGGCCTCCTTCGAGGAGACTCCTGCGGAGCCGGAGGCCCCGGCGGAGAGCGAACCGGCTGCCGCCGCGCCGGCGGACGACTATCCCGCCGGCAACCCCTTCGAGGAGACGGAGGAGGTCCCGGAGCCCACCCGCCGCATCAATCTGGAGGATCTGAAGTTCGGCCGCAACTACGGCGGTGACCGAAGCTGAGGATCGTGCCTTGCTGCCGCCCCGCCGGGGCGGCAGTTTGCCTGCGGAGCGCCGTTGGCCGCGGGCCCATCCCTCCCGCCGGCGGCGGGGGACCGAAAGGAGCGCTGCCCCATGGCCCAGCCCATCGTGGCGTTTTTGTACGACTTTGATAAGACCCTGTGCACCACCGACATGCAGGACTATGCCTTCATCCCCAGCCTCGGCATGACCCCGGCGGAGTTCTGGGCGGTGGCCAACGGCTTTGGCCGCACCAACCGGGTGGACGGGATCCTGGCCTACATGTACACCATGCTCCGGGAGGCGGAGCGGAAGGACCGCCCCTTCACCCGGCAGGACCTGGTGGAAAAGGGCCGGGGCATCGTGCTCTTTCCCGGGGTGGCGGAGTGGTTCGGCCGCATCAACGCCTTCGGCGCCGCCCAGGGCGTCCGGGTGGAGCATTACATCATCTCCTCCGGCCTGCGGGAGATCATCGAGGGCTGCGCCATCAGCCGGGAGTTCAAGGAGATCTACGCCAGTGAATTCTATTACGACGAGTCGGGCCGCCCGGTGTGGCCGAAGCTGGCCGTCAACTTCACCGCCAAGACCCAGTTCGTCTACCGCATCAACAAGGGCGTGCTGGACATCTCCGACGACAAGACCCTCAACGACTCCATGCCGGACGATTCCAAGCGGGTCCCCTTTACCAACATGATCTACGTGGGGGACGGTCTTTCCGATGTGCCCTGCATGAAGATGATGCGCTCTTACGGCGGCCAGGCCATCGCCGTCTACCAGGCGGGGAACCGCCCCGGCGTGGAGGATCTTCTGGCCAAGGGGCGGGTGGACTTCATCTTCCCCGCCGACTATCGGGAGGGCACCGCCTTGGACGTGACGGTGAAGAACATCGTGCGCAAAATGGCCATCGACCACCACCTGGGGGAGGAGAACGCCCAGCAGCTGCGCTCCATCGGCGGCGACGTGCTGCCCGATCAGGTTGGGCTGTTCTGACGGCTCGTCCCCGCAGCGGGGGAGGGCGTCTTTCCGCAAAAGCAGCGCGTCCCCTTCTCTTTTGCTTTGGCAAAAGAGAAGGGGACGTATGTTTTATATGGGGGCGGGATATGCTCCGCCGCTTACAGGGCTGACTCTCCCTTCGCCCGGGCGGGTCCCTTCGCTCCGTGGGCAAGGGCCATCACCGCCAGGAGCGTGAGGAGGAAGAGGGGGAAGAGCCCCATGCCCAGGCGTGCCGACAGCGCGCCGAAGAGGGGCGGCATCAGGCTGGTGCCCACGTAGGCGCAGGCCATCTCCACGCCGATGACCGCCTGGGACCGCTCCGGCCCGAACCGCTCGGGCGTCGCGTGGATCAGGGAGGGATAGATGGGCGCGCAGCCCAGGCCCATGCACACAAGGCCCGCCGGTGCCGCCCCCAGCAGCACCATGGCGCCGCCCAGGGCCGTGACGGCCTGGCCCAGCCGGACCATCTGGCCGTCCCGCAGGCGGAGGGTCAAAAACCCGCTGGCCGCCCGCCCGGCGGTGATGCCCAGGAAGAAGAGGCTGGCGTACCGGGCGGCGGTCTCCTCCGGAAGGCCGCCGTGGAGCACCAGGTAGCTGCTGGCCCACAGGCCCGCCGTGCTCTCCAGGCCGCAGTAGCAAAAGAAGGTGAGGGCGGTGGCCCGGGCCCCGGGGATGGACAGGACCTCCCGCAAGGGCAGGGCGCTCCGCCGGTCCTCCGCCCCGCCGGCCTGGCGCTTCCACAGGGGAAGGCTCATGACCACCACCGCCGTCAGCCCCGCCTGGAGCAGAGCGATCTGGCGGTATCCGGCGCTCCAGCCGGCGCCGGTCAGGGCCTGGCCCATGAGATACGGCCCCAGCGACGCGCCGATGCCCCACATGCAGTGCAGCCAGCTCATGTGGCGGCTGGCGTAGTGCAGGGCCACGTAGTTGTTCAGCGCGGCGTCCACGCTGCCCGCCCCCAGCCCATAGGGCACGGCCCACAGGCACAGCTGCCAGAAGGAGCCGCTGAGGGAAAAGCCCGCGAGGGACGCGGCGGTCATGGCCACGCTGGCGGCGGTGACCCGCCCGGCGCCCCACCGGCGGGTCAGGCGGTCGCTGCACAGGCTGGAGACCACCGTTCCGGCGGAGATGATGAGGGAGACAGCCCCGGCCCAGGAGACCGGCACCCCCAATTGGGGGTACATGGACGGCCAGGCTGCGCCCAGAATGGCGTCCGGCAGTCCCAGACTGATGAAGGCCAGGTAGATCACCGGCAGCAAAAGATGGACCATGGTGTTCCTCCTTCCGCCTCGCTCAGCGCCCGGGCATACTCGGGCGCGCCGCGGCGGACATGTTTTCGGGAACGGGGCCTTGCGGCCCTGTCCCATCTGGGGTACAATAGGAGCATATCACCATTGGGGACGCAGGTGTTAGGAATATATCGCCGGATACTATGAGAAAATCCCCAAGAAGGAGGACGCCATGGCCATCTCCCAGTGCGGCACCGCAACGGCGGAGGACGGGCAGGAGCTGCTGCGGCACGGCACCGCCCTGTTCCCCGCCGCCTGCTATCGGGACGCCCTCACCCGCCGGCCCCTGCCCTGGCACTGGCATGAGGAGCTGGAGGCGGGCATCCTGCTCTCCGGCGCGGCGGAGCTGGCCGCCGGCGGAGCGCGGTTCTCCCTGGCGGCGGGGGACGCCTTTTTCGTCAACACCGGGGTGCCCCACAGTCTGCGGGGCGCGCCGGAGGGGGCGCTGCGCTCGCTGTGCTTCCACCCCCGGCTGGTGGGCGGCAGCGAGGACAGCGTCTACTGGCAGACCTATCTCCGCCCGGTGGTGGACGGCCGGTTCCCCCGGGTGCTGCGCCTTTCCGGCCGGGAGGATCGGGACGCCGGGGAGTGGATCGGGCGGGCCTGGCAGGCCGTTGCGGAGGAGGAGGCCGGCTTCGAGCTGGAGGCCCGCTACGCCCTGTCCCGGCTGCTGCGCCTTTTGCGGGAGCGATTCCCCGCCGCCGACGCCCGGTCCGCCGGGCGGGCCCTGCGGACGGAGCAGCGCCTGCGTCAGATGCTGGACTGCATCCGCGCCGGGTACGGCGGGGAGCTTCGCATGGAGGACATCGCCGCCAGCGCGGCGGTCAGCATCAGCGAGTGTCTGCGCTGCTTCGACGAGGCCGTGGGCATGCCGCCCATGCGGTACCTGCGGCTCTACCGGCTGCGCCGCGCCGCCGCCCTGCTGACGGCCACGGACCTTCCCGTGGGGGAGGTGGGCCGGCAGTGCGGCTTTGGGGACCCCAGCTATTTTGCCGGAGAGTTTCGCCGGCGCTACGGGGTCTCCCCCTCCCGCTACCGCCTTTGCGGCGGCGAGAGCGGGGCACCCTTGCCGGAGGAGGACGGTTTCTGAATTTTTTACTTTATTGTAGGCCGCCGGTATGCTATACTAAAAGATGGTACGAAAGACCGCAAACCAACACCGCCCCCACGGGGCGAAGAGGGAGCTTCCATGGACCAGGAGAGAAAAGGCCCGCCCACCGCTGAGGCGGACGGCATCATCGAAGGGCGTAACGCCGTCATCGAGGCGCTGCGCTCCGGCGCGACCATCGACAAGATCTACCTCCAGAAGGGGGAGACGGACAAGACCCTGGGCCACATCGCCTCCAGGGCCCGTGCCGCCGGCGTGGTGGTGGTGGAGGCGGACCGGCGCAAGCTGGACGCCATGAGCCGCACCCACGCCCATCAGGGCGTCATCGCTCTGGCAGCGGTGCGGGAGTATGTAAGCGTGGAGGACATCCTCCGCACGGCGGAGGACCGGGGGGAGGCCCCCCTGCTCGTCATCTGCGACGAGATCTCCGACCCCCACAATCTGGGCGCCATCATCCGCACCGCCGAGTGCGCCGGGGCCCACGGGGTGGTGATCCCCAAGCGGCGCAGCGCGGGCCTCACCGCCGTGGTGGCCAAGACCTCCGCCGGCGCGGTGAGCCACGTGCCGGTGGCGCGGGTGCCCAACATCCCCAGCCTTTTGAAGGACCTGAAGAGCCGGGGCCTGTGGGTCTTCGGCACGGCGGCGGACGGCCCCACGCCCCTGTACGACGCGGACCTCAGGGGGCCGGCGGCCATCGTCATCGGCAGCGAGGGGGACGGCATGACCCGCCTCACCGCCGAAAACTGCGATTTTCTCGTCAGCATCCCCATGCGGGGGAAGCTGAATTCCCTGAACGCCTCCGCCGCGGCGGCCATCCTGCTCTATGAGGCGGTGCGCCAGCGGCTGGGTTGACATGATAAAAGAGGAGAACCATGGCGGCGAAGGACGAAAAAGACCTGTATGACACTCTGAATACCGCCACCGACGTGCCCGCCGAGGAGGAGCCCTACTCTCTGGAGGAGATCCTGACGGAGTACGGCGGGGGTTTGGAGCAGATGCTGGCGCCGGATGAGGCAATGGCGGAAGCTCCGGCGGAGACAGCGGAGGAGACGGCGAAAACGCCCCCTTCTCCGCCGTCCCCTCCTGCCCAAACGGAGGAGGAGAGCGAGGCCGCCCGGGAAGCCCGCCTCCATGGGGAGGTGCAAAGCCGCCTTCTGGCCCAGGCGGTGGACCTGGAGAAGCTGGAGCGCCAGCTCCCTCGCTCCCCCCGGCCCATCACGCTGGAGGAGGTGGTGGGCAGCACGGTGGACGCCGTGATGGAGGAGCGCCGCAATGGGCCCTCCAGGCGGCGGGGCCTCTTCTCCCGCCGGGTGCTGGAGGACACGGTGGAGCCCCCGCCCCGGATCGTGAAGCGGATGCCGGAAAAGCGGCCGGAGAAAAAGATCGAAAAAGGACCCGAGCCGGACCCGGAGAAGACCCGGGAGGCACCGGCGGAAAAGCCGCCGGCCCGGGCAGACGGGAGCGTGGAACCGCCCACCGAGAAGCCGGCGGAGAAAACGGCGGAGAAGGCCCCGACGCCCAAGCGGGCGGCGCCCGCCGCGCCCAAACGGACGGCGGCGGAGGAGCAGACGTTCTCCCGCCCCCGGCGGGAGGCGGAGCCGGCGGCCTATGAAGCGGAAGAGTACGAGGAGTACGAGGAAGAGGAGCCGGACCTCTATGAGGCGGCGGAGGACCGGCGGGAGGAGTATCGCCGCCGCAGAAGGCCCCTGGCCGCCGCCGCGGTGGCGGCCCTGGCGCCCACGGTATTGCTCCTGGCGGAGCGATACGGCGCGGTGCCCTGGGGGGAGGAGCGGGTATTGACCCTGTTCCCCCTGGCCTGCCTTGCCATAACGGCCCTGCTGTGCCGGGAGGTGATCTTTGCCGCCTTCACGGCCCGGCGCTTTACAGCGCCGCTTTTGAGCGCCCTGTCCGCCGCCGCCGCGGCGCTGGACAGCGTGGTGCGCCTGGCGGGGGCGGGACGGAGCGACACGCCGTCCTACGCGGCGGCGGCCTGCCTTTCCCTGGTGTTCGCCCAGTGGGGCCTGGCCCGGGAGAGCCGGGGGTGGTACGATACCTTCCGCACTACCTCGCTGGATGAGGAGCCTCCCTATCTCGTCACGGATACGGAGCAGGGCGCCTGCAAGCAGCGGGGCACCGCCGCCGGGTTCTATACCGCCGCTGTGGCGGACGGCCTTGCGGAGCGGTGGCAGATGCTGCTGCTGCCGGTGATCCTGGCCGCCAGCGTGGTGTTCGCGGTTCTGAGCTCCTTCGGCCAGGGGCGGCGGGGCGACTTCTTTTTGAACTGGTCGGTGATTTTAGCGGCGGGGGCCACCTTTGCCCTGCCGCTGTGCTGGGCTCTGCCCTGGTCGGGCCTTGCCCGGCGGCTGCAAAAAACGGGCTGCGCCGTGTCCGGCTGGACCGGGGCGGAGCGCATCAGCCGCCGCCGCAGAATGGTCCTGACGGACGCGGACCTGTTCCCCCCCGGCACCGTGGAGCTCAACGGCATCAAGGTCTACGGCGAGGAGATGGGCAAGGTCATCTCTTACGCCGCCAGCATGGCCCGCGCCGCCGGCTGCGGGCTGGAGCGGATGTTTGACGAGCTGCTGCGCAGCGAGCTGGGCCGCTATGAACCGGTGGAGCAGTTCAGCTTTTACGAGGAGGGCGGCTACTCCGCCGTGATCCACGGGGAGTCGGTGCTGCTGGGCACGGCCTCCTTCCTGCGCAAGATGGAGGTCCGCCTCCCCGGGGACATCCATCTCCAGACCGGCGTGTTCCTGGCGGTGGACCGGCAGCTGGCGGCGGTGTTCGCCGTCAAGTACCAGGCGGCGGAGAATGTGGACTATGCCCTGCGCATGATGCATGACAATCGCATCACCCCCATCCTGGCCTCCCGAGACCCCAACATCACCCCGGCCCTGCTCCAGCGAAAGTTCCACAAGAGCGTGAAGGTGGAGTACCCCGGCCTTGCGGACCGGGTGGCCCTCAGCGAGGCGGGACAGAACCGGGACACGCCCCGGGCCCTCCTGTTCCGGGAGGGGCTGCTGCCCTACGCGGAGACGGTGGCGGGCAGCCGGCGGTTGTGCCGGACGGTGCGGCGAGCCTCGTTTTTGGGCCTTTTGGGCAGCGGAGCGGGCACGCTGCTGGCCTTCTACCTGACCATGCAGGCAAAATACGGCCTTTTGACGCCGCTGACGCTGGAGCTGTTCCTCCTGCTGTGGACGCTGCCGGTCCTTCTGATGTCGGACGGGGCGGGGCGGTACTGAAAGGCCCGCGGCGGAGGAGCTGCCGCCGAGCGGGCGCCGGCCGCGCCCATCACCCCATGGAAGGAGGGCCGCCATGGGCCCCTTTGGCATCATCGAACAAGACCCCGCCGCCGGACGCATCCGCCGGGCGGCGGACCGGGGCACACTGTCCCACGCCCTGCTCTTCACCGGCGGGGGAGACCTGCTCTCCGCCGCCCGGTTCGCCGCCGCCGCCATGGAGTGCACCGCTCCCGGCGGCCGGCCCTGCGGCGTGTGCCAGGGGTGCCGCAAGACCCTGGCGGACATCCATCCGGACGTGGTCACCGTGCGGGATGAGCAGCACAAGCTCATCGCCGTGGACGCGGTGCGCGCCGTCCGCTCTGACGCTTACGTCCGCCCCAACGAGGGACAGCGAAAGGTGTACCTCTTCCCGGACTGCGCCCTTTTGACGGAGCAGGACCAGAACGTGCTTTTGAAGCTGGTGGAGGAGGGGCCGCCCTATGCCGCCTTCCTCTTCTGCGCGGAAAACGCCTCCGGCGTGCTGCCCACCCTCCGCTCCCGGTGCGTGGAGCTGAAGCTCCGACCCGCGGGAAGCGGCGGCGCCGCCTCGGAAAACGGCGAGACTCTCTGCCGCGCCCTTGCGGAGCGCCGCCGCGGCGCGATGGCGGAGGCGTGTGTCCGGCTGGAGCGCGGGCGCCTGACCCGGGAGGATCTGGCGGATATGCTGGCCTGGAGCCGGGAGGCCTTTGCCCAGGCGCTCCTGGCGCTGTACGGCCGGCCCGCCCGGGCGCCCTATGACCAAATCGCGCCAATTCTTGCGAAAAACTTGACAAAAGACCAAATCATGTCCACAATAGAACTGTTACAGAAGTATCGCGGCGACTGCGCCTTTGCCGTCGGCCCCGGCCACGTGCTGGGGGCGCTGGCCGCGGAATGGGAGGGTATCCTTTGGCAGAAGTAATCAGCGTCCGCTTCCGAAGCGGCTGTAAAAATTATGATTTCGACCCCCGGGGGGAGCAGGTGAAGATGGGCGAGCAGGTCATCGTGGAGACCGCCCAGGGCCCTGAGTTCGCCACCTGCACCGCCGCCAACCACGAGGTGGCGGACTCCGCCGTGGTCCGCCCGCTGTGCCCCGTGCTCCGCAAGGCGACGGACGCCGACCGCCGCACCGTGGAGGCCCAGAAGAAGCGGGAGAGCGAGGCCTTTGACATCTGCGAGAAGAAGATCGCGGACCACGGCCTGGAGATGAAGCTGGTGAACGTGTCCGCCAGCTTTGACGGCAACAAGATCCTCTTTTACTTCACGGCGGACGGCCGGGTGGACTTCCGGGAGCTGGTGCGTGACCTTGCGGGCGTGTTCCGCTCCCGCATCGAGCTGCGCCAGATCGGCGTGCGGGACGAGGCCAAGATGATCGGGGGCCTGGGCATCTGCGGCCGGCCCTTCTGCTGCTCTCAGTTTTTGAACGGGTTTTTGCCCGTGTCCATCAAAATGGCCAAGACCCAGAACCTGAGCTTGAACCCCGCCAAGATCTCCGGCACCTGCGGCCGGCTCATGTGCTGCCTCAAGTACGAGCAAAACGCCTATGAGGACGCCGCCAAGCGGATGCCCAAGGCGGAGTCCTTTGTCCAGACGCCGGATGGCCCGGGCAACGTGAAGAGCGTGGACCTGCTGCGGGAGACCGTGAAGGTCAGCCTGGACAGCGCGCCGGAGCCCCTCAAGTGCTACCACAACTGCGAGATCTGCGTCCTGCGCAACGGCAAGGGCAGCCGGGAGGGCATCGTCATTCCCGACCAGCGGCCGGAGCGGTATGTGGAGGAGGCGGAGGAGGACCCCTTCGAGGCCCCCATCTTCACGCCGCTGCTGTACGCGGATCTGGAGCGGGAGGAGCCCATGCGGGAGAAGATCGGCGGCCCCGGCACCGCCGGCGAGACCAAGCGCCGCCACCGGGGCGGACGCCGCCGGGGAAAGAGCGGCGAGAGCAAGGCCGCCGAGCCCAAAAAGGAGCAGCCCAAGGCCGCCCCCACCAAGGCCGAGGGGGAGGACAAGAGCCGCCGCCCCCGGCGCAAGAGCGGCAAGCCCCCCGCCCAAGAGGAGGCGCCCAGGAGCGCCGCGCCCGCCGTTGAGACGGCAGGAGAGAGCGGCGAGAGCAAGCGCCGCCGCCGGCCCCACCACCGGGGCGGACGCCGCCACAGCAAGGGCGGCGCCCCGGCCGGGCAAGAGTAAATGGAGCGTATCAAAGCGCCGTCCGCCGCTTTTAACAGGCGGCG
>JAFUGI010000089.1 GCA_017469475.1 Oscillibacter sp.
AACGGCGCCCGGGCGAGAGTTGCTCCGCCCGGGGCCGTGACCTTACAAGACATTAAGGAGACCAGCCTGTATGCCTACCTTTGAAGAACGTTACTGCGCTGCCCGTCGGAGCGTCATCGCCCGGGATCTGCGGCGCCTGAACCCCATGCAGCGAAAGGCCGCCATGGCGACGGAGGGCCCCCTCCTGCTGCTGGCCGGCGCCGGCAGCGGCAAGACCACGGTCCTCATCCAGCGGGTGTATAATCTTCTGACTTACGGTCGGGGCAGCGACTCGGACCAGGTGCCGGACGGAGCCACCGAAGAGGACCTGGACTTTCTGGAGCACTTTCCCGACCAGCCGGACGGGGAGGAGGTCCGCCGGGCCGGCCGCCTCTGCGCCCTGGATGTGCCCCGTCCCTGGGAGATCATTGCCATCACCTTTACCAACAAGGCGGCAGGAGAGCTGAAGGACCGGCTGGCCGCCCGTCTGGGCCCCACGGCCAATGACGTGTGGGCCTCTACCTTTCACTCCGCCTGTGTGCGCATCCTGCGGCGGGACATCGACCGCCTGGGATTCGACAAGGATTTCACCATCTATGATACGGACGATTCCCGCCGGGTCATCCGGGATATTTTGAAGGAGCAGAATCTGGACGAGAAGGCGTTCCCGCCCAAAAGCGTGCTGGCCGTCATTGGCCAGGCCAAGGACGCCTACGAGAGCCCGGAGCAGTTTGCCGCCAAGCACGCCCAGGAGGCGGACTGGCGCATGACCCGCATCGCCCGGGTCTACGCCGCCTATGAAAAAAAGCTCCGCGCCGCCAACGCCCTGGACTTTGACGACATCATCTATCACACCGTCACCCTCTTCCAGCGGGAGGCGGAGGTGCTGCGCTACTACCAGGAAAAGTTTCGCTACGTGCTGGTGGACGAGTATCAGGACACCAACCATTTGCAGTACCTTCTGACCTCTCTTCTGGCGGGGGGGCGGAAAAACCTCTGCGTAGTGGGTGACGATGACCAGTCCATCTACCGCTTCCGGGGCGCCAACATCGAAAACATCCTGAACTTTGAGCAGCAGTACCCCAACGCCCGGGTCATCCGGCTGGAGCAGAATTACCGCTCCACCCAGAACATTCTGGACGCGGCCAACGCTGTCATCAAAAACAACCAGGGCCGCAAGGGCAAGACCCTCTGGACGGAGAACGGCGCCGGCGACGTGGTGATGGTAAAGACCAACTTCAACGAGGGGGACGAGGCCAACTTCGTGGCGGGGGACATCCTGATGGGCGTTCACCGGGGCCGCCATTTCCGGGATACCGCTGTGCTCTACCGCATGAATGCCCAGTCCAACGCCCTGGAATATGCCATGAAGCGCAACGGCATCCCCTACCGGGTGGTGGGGGGCGTGAAGTTCTTCGACCGGGCGGAAGTCAAGGACATGCTGGCCTATCTGTGCGTGCTGAACAATCCTCTGGACGATCTGCGGCTGCGGCGCATCGTGAACAACCCGTCCCGGGGCATCGGCGCTGCCACGCTGGACAAGGCCGCCGCCCTGGCGGAAAACCAGGGGGCGTCCCTCTATGAGATCTTCCGCAACGCGGACCTGTTCCCGGAGCTGAAAAGCGCCCAGAATAAGCTCTTGAAATTCGCGGACCTCATCGATGGACTGCGCCGCAAGGGGGGCGAGCTGGCCCTGCCGGAGTTTTACGACGCGGTGTGCGAGGACAGCGGCTATATCCGGGCCCTGGAGGAAAAAAACGATGTGGAGAGCCGGGGCCGGCTGGAAAACGTGCAGGAGCTCAAGTCCAACATCCTGGGCTTTTTGGAGCGGGACCCGGAGGACGCAACGCTTGCCGGCTTCCTCAACGAGATCGCCCTCTATACGGACCTGGACTCCCTGGAGGGCAGCGACGACTGCGTGACGCTGATGACCATTCATGCCGCCAAGGGCCTGGAGTTCCCCGCGGTGTACGTGGTGGGCATGGAGGAGGGCATCTTCCCCGGCAGCTCCGCCCAGTTCAACCAGGAGGAGCTGGAGGAGGAGCGGCGGCTGTGCTACGTGGCCATGACCCGGGCCAAGGAGAAGCTGACGCTGACCAACGCCCGCCAGCGGATGCTGTACGGCAGGACCAGCGCCAATCCCGCCTCCCGGTTTTTGGAGGAGATCCCGGACGATCACCTCCGCTGGGAGGGAAAGCCGGAGCCCCGCTTCGGCGGCTTCGGGGAGGACGACGCCTTCGGCGGCTGGGAGACGGGCGGCGCCCGGTCCGGCTATGGAAGAGGGGGGTATGGCTCCTCCCGGGGCGCCGATTCGAGCATCGCCGCTGCCGGATGGAAGCGTCGCCCCTCCCGGGGCGCGGAGGAAACGGAACGACGGCCCCTGGCCACCTCCCGCCGGGGAAGCGCTGCTCCGGCGGCCGGCCTTCTTCAACTGGCCCAGGGCGACGCCGTGGAGCACGACACCTTTGGAAAGGGCACTGTGCTCTCCACCCAGCCCATGTCTGGGGATATGCTGGCGGTCATTCAGTTTGAAAACGCGACCTACGGCACCAAGAAGCTGCTGCTGAAATACGCCGGGGCCCACCTGAAAAAGCTGTGAGCGGCATCTGAGACGCTGGAATTGCGCGGAAGGGGTCAAAATATCTGTAAAGCGTATCCACATTACATATTAGAAAAATAAAAAGATGCCGCATGGAATCGCTTCCATGCGGCATCTTTTTTGTGGGTTTATCACGCCTCGGCCAGGAGCCCATAACGCACCAGCGTCTGCCGGATCTGCCGGCGATGGGCATCGCTCGGCGGACACAGGGGCAGGCGCAGCACACCGGTATCCTTTCCCAGAAGCTGTAAGGCGGTCTTGACCGGGATGGGGTTCACCTCACAAAAGAGGGCGTCGTACAGATCCTTCAGCCAGAGCTGGAGCTTCCCGGCGGCGGCAAAATCGTTTTCCAAGCACAGGCGCACCATCCGGTGCATCTGGCCGGGGACCAGGTTGGCCGCCACGGAGATGACGCCCACGCCGCCAAGCGCGCACAGGGGGACCACCTGATCATCGTTCCCGGACCAGATGAAAAAGTCCTCGTCGCACAGATTCCGGGTCCGCTGCACGACTCCCAGGTCCCCGGAGGCCTCCTTGACGCCGTTGATGTTGGGGTGAGCGGCCAGGGTAGCATAAGTCTCCGGCGCGATGGACACGCCGGTGCGGGTGGGGACGTTATAGAGGATGCAGGGCAGGTCCACGCCGTCGGCAATGGTCAGGAAGTGGCGGCGCAGCCCCTCCTGATTGGCCTTGTTGTAGTAGGGCGTCACAAGCAGCACCCCGTCCGCCCCGGCGCGCTGGGCATTCCGGGAGAGGGCGAGGGCAGTTTTGGTGTCGTTGGCGCCGCTGCCCGCGATGACCGGCACCCGGCCGCGGACCTGCTCGACGCAGTACGCGATGGCCTGCTCCCGCTCCCGGGGGGTCATGGTGCTGGCCTCGCCGGTGGTGCCGCAGACCACGATGGCGTCCGTGCCGCCTTGCAGCTGCTCCTCCAGCAGCCGCCCCAGGGCGGGAAGGTCCACGGCACCCTCCCTCGTGAAGGGGGTGACGATGGCCACAGCAGAGCCGGTAAAGATGGGGTCCTTCAAAACACATGCACTCCTTTATCGAGAAAGCTCTGCGTGAAACGCAGGGGACCGGATGCCCCGGCAAGGGCATCCGGCCTCTTTGGTACAGGTGATTTGCCTCCGGCCGGCCCGAAGCGCTGCATCCGGCGGGGAAGGGCACCGCTCAGTCCATGTAGCCCTTGGCGCACAGCAGCTCCGCCAGCAGCACCGCGCCGCCGGCCGCGCCCCGCAGGGTGTTGTGGCTCAGGCCCACGAATTTGTAGTCATACTGGGTATCCTCCCGCAGGCGGCCCAAAGACACCGCCATGCCGTGCTCCAGATTCCGGTCCAGCCGGGTCTGGGGGCGGTCAGGCTCCTCAAAATAGTGAAGGAACTGCTTGGGGGCGGAGGGGAGATCCAACTCCTGGGCCGGCCCCCGGAAGGCGGCCCAGTCTGCCTTGATCTGCTCGATGGAGGGCTTGCAGCCGTCCTGGAACTTGACGAACACGGCGGCCATATGGCCGTCCTGGCAGGCCACCCGGAAGCACTGGGCGGTGATGAGGGGGGCGTCCGCCTTGACGATCTCGCTGCCCTCAATGTGGCCCCACAGCTTCAGGGGCTCCTGCTCGCTCTTTTCCTCCTCGCCGCCGATGTAGGGGATGCAGTTGTCCACCATTTCCGGCCAGCGCTGGAAGGTCTTGCCCGCGCCGGAGATGGCCTGATCGGTGCACACCAGCGCCCGGTCGATGCCGTACTTTATAAGGGGATGGAGGGCAGGCACGTAGCTTTGCAGGGAGCAGTTGGACTTGACGGCGATAAAGCCCCGCCGGGTGCCCAGGCGCCTGCGCTGAGCGTCAATGATCTGGAGGTGCTCCGCGTTGATCTCCGGCACCACCATGGGCACGTCGGGTGTCCAGCGGTTGGCGGAGTTGTTGGAGACGATGGGGCACTCCAGCCGGGCATACTTCTCCTCCAGAGCGCGGATCTCCTCCTTCTTCATATCCACGGCGCAGAAGCAGAAATCCACCAGAGAGGCCAGCTTCTCCGCGTCCGCCTGGGCGTCCAACACCACCAGGCCCTTGGCCTCCTCAGGGATGGGGGTATCCATGGCCCAGCGGGCGGACACCGCCTCCTCATAGGTCTTGCCGGCGCTGCGGGCGCTGGCGGCCACGGCGGTGAGGCGGAACCAGGGATGGCGCTCCATCAGCGTGACGAACCGCTGGCCCACCATGCCCGTGCACCCGATGATGCCTACTTTATACTGCTGCTTCATATGACTGTCTCCTTCTGCCGCCGACGCCGCGAGGGCAGGCGGCTGTTTTTTCACCAAAACCGGAGAGGGCGCCGAAAAACTGCGGTCGCTCTCCGTCGATTTCTGGTTGAATGTACCGCCGGTTTGTACTATACTATGTATAACTGCTGAAATTGGGAAGTGTTTTCTTGCGGCGGACATTTGTTTGCTGCAAGTATCGTACCACGCTTTTGACCTGCCGTCAACCCGGCGGCCATTGGGAGGTTCCATGAAAAATAAGATTTTGACGCTGCTGTTTGTTGTGACTTTTTTCGCCGTATGGGCGCCAGCAGCCTCCGCCCGGGGCAATGACACCATCAAGGTGGGCCTGCGATATGGCTCCACCGCCATGTTTTCCGCCAATCTGGAAAACGCCGTGGGGGCGGGATACACCTTCGGCTATTTTGACGATGACCGGGACTTCATCTCCCTGGGCGAGACAGAGGAGACCGCCATCTCCATGACCGTCTCGACCACCATGTACTTAAGCTCCTCCGGCACCTATTCGGACTCTGTTCCCTCCGGCAGCTACCGCACCATGGGCTCTTGGCACGGGGAGATCGACGGCTTTTCCGATTTCGACGAGGCCGCGGAGGCAGCGGAGGATTACGGCGGCTATCCCGCCTGGATCGACGGGGAATACGTGGTGCGCGTGGGTTGCTACACCTCCCGAGCGGAGGCGGAGGCGGCAGGGGACGGCCGAGCGGTCCGGTCCTCCTCCACGGCGGTGCTGGTCACCCGGACGCGGAGCACCGATGTGCTCTTTGAGTTTGACAGCAGCGGCATCGTGAACCTGGCGGTGGAGCCCAACGGCCGGGGTGAGGAGAGCGTCACCTGGTTCCGGGGGTACAAGTATCCCGGCGCCTTTGAGTATCCACGGGTCACCGGCGGTAATCTGATGGTCCTCAATGTGGTGGACCTGGAGTCCTATGTCAAGGGCGTGATCCCCTACGAAATGAACGGCAGTTGGCCGGTGGAGGCCCTGATGGCCCAGGCCGTGTGCGCCCGGACCTTTGCCTGCGGCTGCACCAAGCACCGCAGCACCTACGGCTTTGACGTGTGCAACACCACAGACTGTCAGGTGTATTACGGCCGGGGCAGCGGCACGACAGGCCCCTCGTCCACCAGTGACCGGGCGGTGGACCTGACGGCTGGAGAGTGCATGTACTACCAGGGGAGCCTTGCCAAGGACGCGGTGTACCACTCCTCCAACGGCGGCGCGACGGAGGATGCCGCCAACGTATGGGGCGGCGTCACCGGCTATCTCATCGGGAAAGAGGACCCCTATGAGGACGGGAGCAGCATCCCCAACTACCGCTATTCCGTCACCTATACCGCCGACCAGCTCAGCTGGATCCTGGACCAGAAGGGCTACGGCGTCGGCACAGTGCAAAACGTCTATATCTCCGAGTACACGGCCATGGGCAATGTCCGCAAGGTGACCTTTGTGGGCAGCGGCGGCACCAAGACTGTCAGCGGCGACACCTGCCGCACCATTTTCTACAGCAGTACCTACGGAAAGTCCGTGCCCAGCCTGCGCTTCACCATCGGCGGCGGGAGCGCCGCCGCGGCACCGTCCGCGGGCGTCTATGTCAACAACAGCCGCAGCCGCCTGAGCGCGCTGGAGGGCGCCTACGCGATCTCCGGCGGCGGCAGCGTGAGCCGGCTGGAGGGGAGCACCTACTACGCCGTGGATGAGAGCGGACGCTCCGCCCTCTCCGGCACCTCCTCGCCCGCCGGTGCGGCTTCTTCCGCCAGCGGCTCCTACACCATCACCGGTGCCGGCAGCGGCCACAACGTGGGACTGAGTCAGTACGGCGCCAAGGCCATGGCGGAGGACGGCTATGACTATGAGGACATCCTGCATTTTTACTATACCGATGTGACCATCAAGTGAGGGACTATGAAGACCAGTGATTTTTACTATGACCTGCCCCCGGAGCTCATCGCCCAGACGCCCATCCAGCAGCGGGACGCCTCCCGCCTGATGACGCTGGACCGGCAGACGGGGAAAACGGAGCACCGCCATTTCTACGAGCTTCCCGAGCTGCTGCGCCCCGGCGACTGTCTGATCTTGAACGATTCCCGGGTTCTGCCGGCTCGCCTCGTCGGGCGGCGGATGCCCAGCGGCGGCGTGTGTGAGGTACTGCTGCTCATCGACCGGGGAGACAAGACCTGGGAGTGCCTGGTCCGACCGGGACGGCGACTGCGCGTGGGCGCCCGCATGTCCTTTGGAGACGGGGAGCTGACCGCCCAGGTGGTGGAGGAGCTGGAGGAGGGCAACCGCCTGATCCGCTTCGACTACGAGGGCATTTTTCTGGAGGTGCTGGAGCGCCTGGGCCGGATGCCTCTGCCGCCCTATATCAAGGAGGAGCTGGAGGACCAGGAGCGGTATCAGACCGTGTACTCCAAGGTCCTGGGCAGCGCGGCGGCGCCCACGGCGGGACTCCACTTTACGCCGGAGCTTCTGGAGACCATTGCCGCAAGAGGCGTCGGCATCGGATATGTGACGCTCCATGTGGGACTTGGAACCTTCCGCCCGGTGAAGGAGGAGGAGATCACCGACCACAAAATGCACCAGGAGTACTGCGTCATCCCCCAGGAGACGGCGGACCTCATCAACAGCACCCGGGCCGCCGGAGGGCGGTGCGTATGCGTGGGCACCACCTCCTGCCGAACGCTGGAGTCCTGGGCTCGGGAGGACGGCACCGTGCCTGCCGCCGCCGGCTGGACGGGGATCTACATCTATCCCGGCTACCGGTTCAAGGTGATGGACGCCCTAGTGACCAATTTTCACCTGCCGGAGAGTACCCTCATCATGCTGGTCTCCGCCTTCGCGGGTCGGGATCGGGTGTTGAGCGCCTACCAGGAGGCGGTGCGGCAGCGGTATCGCTTCTTCAGCTTCGGCGATGCCATGTTTTTATACTGACGGGAGAGAGCGCGGATGTTTCAGGTCTTGAAAGAAGAAGGACGGGCACGGAGGGGGATCTTCTCCTGCGCCCACGGCGGCGTGGTGCAGACGCCGGTTTTTATGAATGTGGGCACCCAGGGGGCCATCAAGGGCGGCGTGTCCGCCCTTGACCTCAAGGAGGTGGGCTGCCAGATCGAGCTGTCCAACACCTATCACCTGCATCTTCGTCCGGGGGACAGTCTGGTGCGAAAACTGGGCGGGCTGCACCGCTTCATGCACTGGGACGGCCCGATCCTGACGGACTCCGGCGGCTTCCAGGTGTTTTCCCTGGCCTCCCTGCGGAAGATCCGGGAGGAGGGGGTCTACTTTGCCTCCCATATCGACGGGCGCCGGATCTTCATGGGGCCGGAGGAGTCCATGCAGATCCAGTCCAATCTGGGCAGCGACATCGCCATGGCCTTTGACGAGTGTGTGGAGAACCCGGCCCAGTACGAGTATGCCAAGGCCAGCTGCGAGCGGACGCTGCGCTGGCTGGAGCGGTGCAAGCGGGAGCACGACCGGCTCAACGCCCTGCCGGACACAGTGAATCCCGGACAGATGCTCTTCGGCATCAACCAGGGCGCCACCTTTGCGGACCTCCGGGCGTGGCACATGGAGAAGATCGCCCAGTTGGACTGCGACGGCTATGCCATCGGCGGCCTTGCGGTAGGAGAGCCGGCGGAGGTCATGTACGAGATGATCGACGTGGTGGAGCCCTTCATGCCCCAAAACAAGCCCCGCTACCTGATGGGTGTTGGGACCCCCACCAACATCATCGAGGCCGTCAGCCGGGGCGTGGACTTTTTCGACTGCGTGATGCCCTCCCGCAACGGCCGGCATGGGAAGCTCTTTACTTGGGAGGGGACCGTGAATATCCTCAACGAAAAGTATGCACTGGATGAGCGGCCCATCAGTGAAAGCTGCGGCTGCCCGGTGTGCCACAGCCATTCCCGGGCCTACCTGCGCCATCTTTTCAAGGCGGACGAGGTGCTGGCACTGCGCCTTGCGGTGCTGCACAATCTGTACTTCTACAATGAGCTCATGGCCCGCATCCGCAGCGCCCTGGACGAGGGGGATTTTGCCGCCTTCCGCGCCCGGTACAGCGGCGTTTTGGAGCAGAGGGCATAAAGCGTCCTTCCGTGCAAAAGAAAGACTTGCAAACCAAACATAATTTGGTATAATGAAGCATATTCTGATTCTTAACGCACGAAGGAAAGAGGAGAGTTATCTATGGAACAGCTTGCGCAGACATTGCCTATGATCCTGATCCTGGTCCTGGTCATGTACTTTTTCATGATCCGGCCGGAGAATAAGCGGAAAAAGCAGGCGCAGGAGATGCGGGACAGCCTGAAAAAGGGTGATGTGGTCACCAGCATCGGCGGCATCGTGGGCAAGGTCGTGTCTGTCAACAAGGATACGATTATCATCGAGACCAGCGAGGACCGGGTCCGCATGGAGCTGACCAAGTGGGCCATTTCCAGCACCGGCGTCCAGAGCACGGACCAGCCGGAGGCCAAGAAGGAGGAAAAGTCCGCCGAGGAGAAGAAGGAGGAGACTCCTGAGCTTCCCCGGGAGAGCGAGGACAAGTAAAGCACCGGTTTCCCTCACCAGTCCGCACCCCTGCGGGCTGGTGATTTTTTGCGCTTAGACCGGATGCGGAAGAAAGGGGCGGCATATCACGCCCGCGGGAGCGCATATGCTTCTCATAACGAAGGATCAATGGGGGAGGGCGAGGATCTGATGGGAAAGGGAAAGAAACAGAAGACACCGCTGTGGGGCGGAGCCGTGCAGGGAGTCCTGCTGGCGCTGGGGTTCTATCTGGGGAGCCTTTTGCTGCTGGCCTTGGGGATGACCAGGGGCGCAGTGCCGGAGGGGGCGGCCGTTCCGGCAGCGGCGGCGCTGGCGGTATGCGCCGCATTTCTTGGCGGACTGCGGCTGATGCTGCTTCGGGGCTCCTGGGGGCCGCTGCCCGGGGCCATGCTGGTGAGCGGCATCTTTGCGCTGACTCTGATCCTGGTGGGGCTCTCCCTAGGCGGGGGCGCTCCCTGGAGCGGAGAGAAGCCCATCCTGCTTCTCTCCGCCCTCGCAGGAGGGGTCCTGGCGGGCCTTTGCGGGGGCCGGACAGGGAAGCGGGGCAAAAAACGCTTCTGGTGAAAATTCACAAAATTTCCGAAATTTCTGCTTTTTCCCGCCGCAGCGTCCGCCTGCGGTGCGAAAACCGGAGCAAAGACGGGGCGACCGCAGATATGGGGCGCCCTGTTTTTTTGCGCCACAACATTTTGCCCTTTGGAGCGGGGAAGGAGGGGACTATCCCTATTCAGTTTATGAAGTTTACATAACGTAATTTACATAACATTTTGACATAACTTCCAAAAAACTTCTTTTTGCGGTAAATTTCTTGATAAATTCGGAAAATTGAACTATAGTAGAGAAGTACCGGATTTACGTCAACCGCTCTGCATGGATCGCTCCGCCCCCGCATAGAATGCTGCGAGGTGAGGCGGTTTGGAGCGGCGGATACAGAGGATCGCATGGGGGAAGGGTTCAATCTCTCTTTTCCTTCTGGCACTGAGCTTTTTCTGCGGCGTGATTTTGGGACAGGTCGTCGCCTCCGGCGCTCCGGACGCGACTGGGGAGGAGTTATACCGATACCTTTCGGCTTACCTTCACACCGGTGCGCAGGCGCCCTCCTGGGGGATGGCGGCCTCCACGGCGGTACGTTATTTCCGCTATCCGCTGCTGGCGCTGCTGCTGGGCTTCACCTCTGTGGGGGCCGTGCTCCTGCTGGGAACGGCGGGGGTATTCGGCTTTTTCCTCTCCTTCTCGGTCAGCTGCTTTGCGGCGGCCTTTGGGAGGAATGGCGTTCTCCTGGCGCTGGCGCTGCTGGGTCCGCGATGCCTGGTGACGGTACCGTGCTTTTTTCTCATGGCCGCTTTGGCCATGGAGAGTTCTGCGGCGCTTTTTCGCCTGTCCTTCGGGAAGGGACGGCGTTTGGCCAGCGTGACATACGGACGACGTTGGTGGGGCTGCGCGGGTGTGTGCGCGGCAGCCCTTCTGGCGGGAACTTTTTTGGATACGGCGCTGACGCCTCGGCTTTTGCGGTGGCTCCTGGCGCGGATCTTGACTTGAACGGAAAGGGAGGGACATCCATGGCGACGGACGACATTGCCGCTTACGGCGCGTATCTGATGGAGCGCCATGCCTCCCAGAATACGGTCAGCTCCTATCTGCGGGATGTGACGCAGTTTTCCGAGTACCTCCAAAGCAGCCGGGACTGTACGCTGCGAAATGCCGACAGCGAGATGGTGCAAGAGTACATGAACTGGATGCTGGGGCGGGGTAAATCCGCCGCTTCCGTCACCCGGTTTTTGGCCTCTGTCAAATCCTTTTATAAGTACCTCATCTCCGTGGGCGTCGTGCAGGAGAATCCCGCCCGCTCTGTGACCTCCGCCAAGGTGGAGCGAAAATTCCCGGAGATCCTGACCTCCAAGGAGGTGGAGCTCTTTTTGGAGCAGCCTCAGTGCGTGGACGCCAAGGGCTTCCGGGACCACGCCATGCTGGAGCTGCTGTACGCCACCGGTATCCGGGTCAGCGAGCTGATCTCTCTGGACCTGGAGGATCTGAACCTGGCTGCGGGCTTCATCCGCTGCCGCAGCAAGGGGAAGGAGCGGATCATCCCCCTGTACCATGCCGCCATCAAGGCGCTGCAGGACTATGTGCGGGGCGTCCGTCCCCAGCTCATCGCCAGTGGCGGGGAAGCCGCCCTCTTTGTCAACATGAACGGCGAGCGCATGAGCCGCCAGGGCTTCTGGAAGATCATCAAGCATTACCAGGAGAAGGCGGGCATCCAGAAGGACATCACGCCCCACACCCTGCGCCACTCCTTCGCGGTACACCTGCTGGAAAACGGGGCGGACCTGCGCTCCATCCAGGAGATGCTGGGCCACGCGGATATTTCCTCCACCCAGATCTACACCCATGTGGTCAAGCGGCAGCTGAAGGACGTATACCAAAAGGCCCATCCCAGAGCATAAGCTTCCGGCACAGTCGGTGACTGCGCCGGAACTTTTTTTGCCCGACGGGAACAAACGGCCCCTGCGGCGGCTCTAATAATCAAAAGAGGAGAGGAGACCCGCGATGGACAAGGAGGAGTTCGCCCGCCGGACAGAGGCCATCCGGGGCCGGCTGTACCGGATGGCCTACCTGTACCTGGGAAGCGAGGCCGACGCCCTGGAGGCAGTGGACGAGGGAGTCTATCAGGCGCTGCGCGCACTTCATCAGCTGCGCCAAACGGCGTATTTTGAGACCTGGCTCACCCGGATCGTGCTCAACCAGTGCAGCAGGGAGCTGCGTCGCCGCAAGCGCCTGGCGGGGGAGGAGTTCCTGCCCGAAACAGCTGGAGAGACATTTGACGCCCTGCCCCTGCGGGAGGCGGTCCGCGCCCTGCCGGAGGAGCTGCGCAGCGTCATCGTGCTGCGGTTTTTCGCGGGGTATACCCAGGCGGAGACAGCCGAAGCCCTGCACATTCCCCAGGGTACGGCCGCCAGCCGCCAGCATCGCGCCCTGGCACTGCTGCGCCTGGAGCTGGGAGAGGAGGGAGAAGCATGACGCGAGGGGAGGAGTATACTGCGCTTTTGCACACACTAGAGGCGGAACCAGAGGCCCTTTCCGGAACTGCGCAGAGAGCGCTGGCAAGGAAAAAAGCCTTACAGAAGAAACGGTGCCTGTTCGGGATCCCCGCGGGCAGTCTTGCCGCCTGTTTTCTCGGCTTCATATTGCTGGTGAACCTGTTCCCGACCTTTGCCCACGCCTGCGGACGCCTCCCGGTGCTGCGGGAGCTTGCCAAGGCGGTGGCCTGGTCCCCGTCCCTCACTGCCGCAGTGGAGAACGAGTACGTCCAGCCCATCGGCAAGAGCCAGACGTCAAACGGCATCACGGCCTCCATGGAATACGTTATCGTGGACCAGAAGCAGGTGAATATCTTCTTTACGCTGAAAGGGGATTACGACAATCTCTCCGCTGACCGTCTGGTCCTCTCTCCGGTTCGGCATGGCTCCGTCATCGGCGCGGATTTTCTCCAGCCGCCCGGAACGCTGCTGCATTTCACTGTGGACTATATGGAGGAGGACGTGCCGGACCACCTGACCCTGACCTTCGGCGTCACCACCTGGGTGGAGCCGAAGAACGGCACAGAGCCGCCGCCGGCGCTGGACTACCGGGACGAGCTGCTCCTGCCCCACACGGCGGAGGAGCCGGAGAGCCTGGCGGAGTTCACCTTCACGCTGGACTTTGACCCCCATTTTACCGCCCGGGGCGAGGTGCTCTCTCTGGATCATACCTTCCTGCTGGACGGCCAGACCATGACCCTCGCCACGGCGGAGATCTATCCCACCCACATCCGCTTCACGGTGGAGGGAGAAGAGGAGAACACCGCCTGGCTCAAGGGCTTGCAGTTCTATCTGGAAAACGAGCAGGGCCAGCGGTTTGACGCCATCACCAACGGGGTCACCGCCAGTGGCGACTTGAACAGCCCCGCCAACCGGTCCTTCCGGCTGGAGAGCCCCTATTTCAGTGACAGCCATCACCTGACCATGACCATTACGGCAAGCTCCTGGCTGGAGAAAGAGCGGCAGCGGGTGCGCTTTGACCTGGCGAACCAGAGGGCGGAGTGGCTGCCGGAGGGCATGACCTTCACCGGCGCGGAGCACCGGGAAAACGGCTGGATCCTGGAATTCCGTGTGGACAACGAGACACCCCGGAGCCTGACGAACCCCTGGGAGATGACCTTCTACGATGAGGCGGGAACCGCCTATGACATGGGTGCCAGCGGCATGAGCATCGTGGACGGCGGGTGCGAGGTGATGCTGCCCCTTCCGGGCTTCCACGAAAGCGAGGTGTGGCTATCCCCTGCGGAGACCCGCTGGGCGGAGGAGCCGACCCCTGTCACCATCGCCATCAAATAGAGCGCAGAACAGGAAAGAAGCACACGGCACACCGTGTGCTTCTTTCGCAATATAAAAAAGACCGCCGCGTATGGCGGCGGTCAGGACTGTGGGGCGCGTCATCCGCGCCTGGGATGGGCGTGGGCGCTGGATCGCCGTCCGATGGTCCGCTGTGGATGATGTGCCGGCGCATCGTCGCCCGGCGCCAAACGGGCGTTGCCCGTCAGGGGAAATATCGCCGGGTGCGGTCAGCAAAGCGGACCAAAAGCAGCATGACCGGCACCTCGGTCAGCACGCCCACCGTTGTGGCCAGAGCCGCAGGCGAAGCGGTACCGAACAGGGAAACGGCCACAGCCACGGCAAGCTCAAAAAAATTGGACGCGCCGATCATCCCGGCGGGAGCCGCGATGCTGTGGGGCAGCTTCAGCACATAGCAGGCGGCGTAGGCGACGGCAAAGATCAGGACCGTCTGCAAAATCAGCGGTACGGCAATGAGCAGAATATGCACCGGGTTTTCCAGAATAACGCCGCCCTGGAAGGAGAAGATCAGCACCAGCGTTAAAAGAAGGCCAAACGTGGTCACTCTGTCAAACCTGTGAAGAAAAGCCTGTTCGAAGTATTCCGCGCCGCGCCGTTTGATGACGGCGGAGCGCGTCACCATTCCGCCTGTCAGCGGAATCACGATGAACAAAACCACGGATAAGAGCAGCGTGGCCCAAGGCACCGTCACGTGGGAAATGCCCAGCAGAAGCTTTACGATGGGGGCAAAGGCCGCAAGGATGATGAGGTCGTTGGTCGCCACCTGCACCACGGTGTAGGCGGGGTCACCCTTTGTCAGGCTGCTCCAAACGAACACCATCGCCGTGCAGGGCGCAGCCCCCAGTAGCACGGCCCCCGCCAGATACTCCGTTGCAAGCTCCGGCGGGATCAATGCCCGAAAGGCCACGTACAAGAATACCCTGACGATGCCGTACATGGTAAAGGGCTTCACCAACCAGTTGACGGTCCATGTGACGAACAGCCCCTTTGGGTGCTTGGCTACGCTGCGGATGGCCTGAAAGTCCACCTTCATCATCATGGGATAGATCATCAGCCAGATCAAAATCGCCATGGGGATGGACACATTCGCATATGAAAAGCGGCTCAGAGCTGCGGGGACGTCGGGGAGAAATTTCCCGATCAGGACGCCTACCGCCATGCAGAGCATGACCCACACCGAGAGATATTTTTGAAAGCCGCTGATGGCACTCTTTTCCCGTTTCATACAGATCCCCTTCATTTCAACAGCTTCTCGATCTCGGTGGGCTTGAGTACCCGTCCCACGGAAACGACCCATTCGTTTACCACCAGCACGGGCATACGCATGGTGCCGTAGGTCATGACCTTCTCCATATCGGTCACATACTCGACCTCAGCCGTCAGCCCTGGGTGTTTCACCGCTGTCCTGGTATTCTCATAGAGCTCGTGGCAGCTTTTGCAGCCCGCGCCCAACACCTTGACGCGGCAGACACCGTGCGCCACCTCGCCGCAACACGGATGCTCTGCCGGGCTGCGGCAAGCGCCCTGTACCGTTTTGCCCTTGTTTTTCTTTCCAAACAACATGACTTCGTTCCTCCTGTCAAATGATGCGTTCCCGCCGAACACGAACGCCAAAAGCAAGCACATCCCTTCGCTCCAAAGAGAATGAAGATCTGTTTTTGCGGCGGTAAAGCCGCCGCAAAACGCCCTGAGCCCAGCGAAGCGAGTTTCGTGATCGGCTAAATGATGAACTTTTGTATTGCGTTAAAGAAATACCCGACAAGGATGATTCCTGCTGCGCAGATCGAAATAAACACGCCGAGCAGCTTCGGCTTCACTGCCTTGCGGAGCATAATCAGCGAGGGAAGGGAAAGTGTGGTGACGCCCATCATGAAGGACAGGACGACGCCGAGCAGAGCGCCCTTTGCAAGCAGGGCCTCCGCGATCGGGATGGTTCCGAAGATGTCCGCATACATGGGGATGCCCACGATCGTTGCCAGGACGACACCGAAGGAGTTGCGGCCGCCGAGGACCCGGATGACCCATGCCTCGGGAATCCAGTTGTGGATGACCGCTCCGATCCCCACGCCGATCAGCACATAGGGAAAGACCTTTCTCGCCGTGGAGACCACCTGCGCCCACGCATCGTTCAGCCGATCTGCGAAATGCAGCTCCTCCTGTGGAATATCTACGGTTTTTCCCTTGCGGATGTAATCCTCTACCTCATTTTCCATGTGCAGACGCTCGATCAGGGTACCCCCCACAACGGCGATCACAAGTCCCAGCACAACATAGATGACCGCGACTTTCCACCCGAAAATGCTCATCAGCAGGATAAGGCTCCCCAGATCCACCATGGGAGAAGAGATCAAAAACGAGAATGTTACGCCAAGCGGCAGGCCGGCGCCGGTAAAGCCGATAAAGAGCGGGATGGAGGAACAGGAGCAAAACGGCGTCACCGTTCCCAAAAGCGCTGCGGTACAGTTGGCGCCGATACCGTGAAACCGGCCCAATATCCGCCTGCTGCGCTCCGGCGGAAAATAGCTCTGGATATACGAGATGAGCAGGATCAGCATGCCCAGCAGCACCATGATCTTGATGCAGTCATAGAGAAAAAACAGGATGCTGCCGCCGATCCTGCCGCCGGTGTCCAGACCAAGGGCGGCCAGCCCTGCCGCGATCCACCGCTCCAGCCAGGCCATGCCCAGCACTTCTTCTTGAAACCAAGCGCCCATCACTGCCTCCTATAATATTGAAATATCTAAATATATCGATTGTTTTGCGTAAAAAATGCGCCGCGCCGGAAAGGTGCGTTCATCTCTCGCAGCACGGCTTGCCCGCCTCTTCGGTCTCCACGTCACCGAGGGCGGCCAACAGGACCATGGCCCTCTGCACACCCTCCTGAGAGATGGAGTAGTGCATCCACTTGCCCTCCTTGCGCCCTCGCACCAGGCCAGAGTCGCACAGGACCCGCATATGGTGGGACAGGGTGGACTGGGCAATGTCCAGATCCTCCAGCAGCATGCAGGCGCATTTTTCGCCGGAGCGCAGGTATTGCAGGATCCGCACCCGGTTTTCGTCGCACAGGGCCTTGAATACCACGGGGACTGTCTTTTCCTCCAGCGTCATTCCAACACCTCCCATCGAAATCGCTCTATTTGTCATTATATCGATTTTTGCCGATTTGTCAACAGGGGAGCGTAACTTTTTTCTTCCGGCGAGACGGGAAAAGGGGCCTTCGAATATTTGTTCGTACATCTGTTCTTTTCAGTTGCGCTTTTGGGGAAAGTTTGGTATACTATGTAAGAATCGGCAAAGGAGGGCGTATCATGCGGATCCTGGGCATCGATCCCGGCTATGCCACCATCGGCTTCGGCCTGGTGGAGGCGAATCGGGGACAAGTGCATATGGTGACCTATGGCGCCATCACGACGCCGGCCGGACTGCCCCTGTCCCGGCGGCTCTATCAGATCGACCGGGATATGGAGGAGCTGATCGGCAAGCTCAAGCCAGACGTCATCTCCATCGAAGAGCTGTTCTTCAACACCAACATCACCACCGGCATCGCCGTGGCCCATGGGCGGGGGGTGATCCTCTGCGCGGCGGAGCGGTGCGGCATCCCGCTCCATGAGTACACCCCCTCCCAGGTGAAGCTGGCGGTGACAGGGTACGGCAAGGCGGAGAAGCGCCAGGTGATGGACATGACCCGTCGGCTTTTGAAGCTCTCGGCCGTGCCCCGGCCGGACGACGCAGCGGACGCTTTGGGCCTTGCCCTGTGCCACGCGAGAAGCGTCACCTCCCGCCTGCCGCAGACCACGGAGGTCCGGGAAACGATCTGAGCGCCGGAGCGCGCTGCGGCAAAGCCGCAGAAGGAGGAGCGATGTTCTACTATCTGGATGGAACGGTGGCGGAGCTGCTGCCGTATCTCGCGGTCATCGACTGCGGCGGCGTGGGCTACGCCTGCAAGACCACAAACAATACCCTCTCCAGTCTGAAAAAGGGCCAGAGGGGGCGGCTCTACACCTATCTCCACGTCGGGGAGGACATCTTCGACCTCTATGGCTTTGCAACGCAAAATGAGCTGAACAGCTTTCGGATGCTGTTGGGCGTGTCCGGCGTGGGACCCAAGGCGGCGCTGGCCATCCTCTCCGTGGGGACGCCGGAAACATTGGCCATGGCCATCGTCACCGGTGACGAGCGAACCTTGACGGCAGCGCCGGGCATCGGTAAGAAGATCGCCCAGCGTATCATCCTGGAGCTGAAGGACAAAATGGCCAAGGAGACCGCCGGGGGCCTGGATTTCTCCGGCGGAAAGGGCGCGCCGGCCGCCGCGGTCTTTGCCAGCAAGGCGACGGAGGCCTCCCAGGCTTTGGCCGTGCTGGGCTACTCCAGCCAGGAGATCGCCGCCGCCCTCAAGGGCGTGGATGTGGAAGGACTGCCGCTGGAGGAGATCATCCGCCAGTGCCTGAAGAAAATGGTGAAGTGACATGGCAAAATACGAACGTACCTTCTCCGGAGATTTTGACTCCTGCCTGGACCGGCTGCACAAGGGGATCTTGGGCGGAAGCGCCTCTGCCAGCTTTGAGGACGGAAGCGACTATTCTGCCGGCGGCATCCGCTGCGCTGTGCGGGTCTATGAGCGCTACAGCATGATCGGCGGCAATCGGGTGAGCCTGAATCTGACGCTGGTGGGGGATGGGGAGCGGCTGTTCCTCTCCGCCATCACCTCCGGCGGGAGCCAGGCAGTCTTCTTCAAGTGCAACACCCTGGGAGAGGAGAGCTTTTTGGACAGCCTGCGCCAGATCGCGGAAGTACTGTGAGAAACCAGAAGAAATGAGCGTGTGCCCATGAGCATCGACTTTGGAAACGACATCTACGAAGAGCCCATCGTGGCCAAGACCTTTTTGCAGGAGGACGCCCAGGAGGGGTCCCTGCGCCCCAGGACGCTGCGGGAGTATATCGGCCAGGAAAAGGCCAAGGAGAACCTGCACATTTTCATCGAGGCTGCCCGCAAGCGGGAGGAATCCCTGGACCACGTGCTGCTCCACGGCCCCCCGGGCCTGGGCAAGACCACTCTGGCCGGCATCATCGCCCAGGAGATGGGGGTCAACATCCGCATCACCTCCGGCCCGGCCATCGAAAAGCCCGGGGACCTGGCGGCGCTGTTGACCAATCTCAGCGAGGGGGACATCCTCTTCGTGGATGAGATCCACCGCCTGAACCGCTCTGTGGAGGAGATCTTGTATCCCGCCATGGAGGACTATGCCCTGGACATCATCGTGGGCAAGGGGCCCAGCGCCAATTCCATCCGGCTGGACCTGCCCCGCTTTACCCTCATCGGCGCCACCACCCGGGCGGGTCAGCTCTCCGCGCCGCTGCGGGACCGGTTCGGCGTGACGCTGCGGCTGGAGCTGTACACGCCGGAGGAGCTCTCCCGGATCGTGACGCGCAGCGCCAGCATCCTCCATGTGGACGTGGTGGAGGAGGGTGCCTATGAGATCGCCCGCCGCAGCCGGGGCACTCCCCGTATCGCCAACCGGATGCTGCGCCGGGTGCGGGACTTTGCCCAGGTCATGGCGGACGGCGTCATCACCAAGGAGGTGGCGGATCGGGCGCTGTGTGCCCTGGAGATCGACTATCTGGGGCTGGACCCGGTGGACCGGCGGATGCTGGGCGCCATCATCGACAGCTACCACGGCGGGCCGGTGGGTCTGGAGACGCTGGCCGCCACCATCGGCGAGGAGGCCGTCACGCTGGAGGATGTGTATGAGCCCTATCTCATGCAGTTGGGCTTTTTGACCCGCACGCCCCGGGGCCGCTGCGTCACCCAGAAGGCGTATGCCCACCTGCACCGGCCCATTCCCGGCGGCGCCATGCCGGAAAATCCCATGGAGCAGCTGACGCTGTGAGGGTGCTTTTTCGGCTGTGATCTCCGCCGGAGCCGACCAATTGTGCGGCCGGCCACAGATTTTTGGACACTTAGTCAGAAAACCGTGGAAAAAGCGCGGAAATCTCCGGCCAATTTAGATAATTTGCTTGACAATTTTGTTAGTAGACAGGTATAATACCCTATGTACCATTCTTATGAAAACGCACCCATCTCCACGGCGCACCTCAGTGACGAGGCTCTTTGCCGCCTGGCCGCCTCCGGCGACCGCATGGCAGAGGAGACGCTGGTCACCCGGTATCACCGCCTGGTCCGCACCTGCGCCCGCCCCTTTTTCCTGGCCGGCGGAGACAGCGAGGACCTGACCCAGGAGGGGATGGTGGGCCTCATCAAGGCCATCCGGGAGTTTGATGCCGGGAAAGAGGCGTCGTTCCGGACCTTTGCAGAAATCTGCATCCGCAGCCGGCTGTACTCGGTGCTCCGTGCCTCCGCACGGGAGAAGCACAGGGCGCTCAACCAGTCGGTCTCTTTGAATACACCCGACTTTGACAGCAATTCCTACACCTCTGGTACCAATAATTTGGCGCAGCGTAATCCCGAAGAATTCCTGATCGACAGGGAGCACACAGCAGCCCTCTTATCCGGTGTCCGGAAACAGTTGTCCGAATTTGAAGCGAAGATCTTGGGGTACTATTTAGACGGTCTTTCATGCAGGGAGATTGCCGAAACGGTCGGCAGGTCCCCAAAGTCCGTGGACAACGCTGTGCAGCGGATCCGACGCAAGGTGGCACAGCAGCTCATTTCCGGCGAATTCAGCGAAGGCTGAACGCAATATATTTTTCTTTTCGAAGAGAGGGTAAAAACATGTACGAAGACAAGACTTTAGTGTGCAAAGAGTGCGGCAAGGAGTTCGTGTTCACCGCCGGCGAGCAGGAGTTCTATGCGGAGCGCGGCTTCCAGAACGAGCCCCAGCGCTGCAAGGCCTGCCGCGACGCCCGCAAGAACGCCGCCCGCGGTCCCCGGGAGTACTTCACCGCTGTGTGCGCTGCCTGCGGCGGCGAGGCTCGGGTCCCCTTTGAGCCGAAGTCTGACCGTCCGGTCTACTGCAGCGAGTGCTTCGCCAAGATGCGCGAGCAGGGCTAAGAAACGATCTGTTTTGTTTCTTGCAGACAAAAGAGGCGTCCGCCAGTGGCGGGCGCCTCTTTTTGCCCTGTTGGATGATTTCTGCGCCGTGCGGGAGGCAATGTGACCAAATGCGTCCGCGCCGCGCCGCCCCTTTTGCCGATCGTCGGGGATATTGGATCGTTGGATGCGCATACGCAAAAACCGCACTTGGAAGGAAAAGCATCGGGGCCCTCAATGGCCCCGATGCTTTTCCTTTCGCTTTTGCTGCTTCTGCGCGAACAGACGGGTGTCTCTGGCGGCTTTTTCCTCCCGGCGAAGGCCGCTTCGCTGCTCCTTTTGCGCCTCTCGCTGCAGGGAAAGGGCCTGCTGCGATTTGGTCCCGATCCCGGTAGTGCGCATTTGCTGCCGGATCTTTCGCTGCATGCGCTTTGGGTTGGTGGGATCTTGCTTTGCCTCTGCCTTGACCGGCGGGCTGAATAGAAGCGACGTGTACTTTTTCAGGATCAGCTCGTAGATCTCCTGCTCCCGGGGCTCCGCGCCGAAGACGACCCGGCAGACGGACAAGGTTCCCTCCGCCGTTCGCTCGAAGACGCCGACCCAGAAGGGTCCCTCAAAAAATACGGTCAGGCTGGTGGTACTGGTCATGCTCGTTCCTCCTTATTGCCGGAAATCACAGAGAACGGACGACCCAAGGAGGGAGGGCTACTGATACTCGTGAGAGTACGGCTGGACTACCGACCAGCTCTGCGCAAACATGCGCCCTGTGTTTTTATCTCTGCGGCCCCGGCGGCGCGCCGGGAGGCGCAGCCGGGACTGTCTATAGGATACCGCCGCCTTTCGCCCCTGTCAAGAAGGGCGGGCGCGCCGAAAAAGCAGGCGGAAGGCGCCGTCGATCACGACGGAGACGGCCGTTGCCGCCGCGACCACCGCGCCGTACAGCAGGAGCATGCCGGATATGCCCCGGTCAAAGCGAGGAAACTGGCGGAAAAAGCGCAGCACGAAAATGTGGGAAAAGTAGATCGTCATGGCATGCCTCGCCCAGAACGTGATCGCCTTTTGCGCGGCTTGCCATTTTTCGATGACCTTCCACACCGAAAATATGCTCAGGAGCGATAGCGGCACCAGCACGTTCAGCGAGGGACGGATGGCGTCGATGGTACCGGCAGCCCGGCTTTGCGCCGCGTGCAGAAAGGCAAGGATCGCCGTTGCGGACAGGAGGAGAGCCCGATTCCGGCCGGCAAAGACCTGGAGACGGCGCAGCCGCTCCCGGTCCAGCACCATACCCAGAACAAAGTAGAACAGCCACGACGGCGCCGAAAGCCACAGGTAGGAGCGGATGGGGGAGGGGACCAGGTCCACCCCGGCGTGCTGCAATTCCCGCAGAGTCTGCGCCAGGTAGGTCAAGAGAAACGCCGCCAGGAGCCACCGCCCGGGTGAGCGCTCCACCTCTTTTCGCAAAAAGGGATAGAGCAGATAGAGCTGAAACAAAATGACGATGAAATAGAGATGCGCCGCGCTCTGCCCCAAAAGGAGGGCGCGGAGCAGCCCGCCGGCAGTAAAGCGGAGACCATGGCCTGCAAGGTAGTAGGCGCCGGACCAGAGAAGATACGGGATGCCGATTTTGCGCAGCCGCTCCACATAAAAGCGCCGCGGGCGGACGACCCGTTCTTGAAGGCCCAGTGAGACCCCGGAGAGCAGAAGGAACAACGGCACAGAGAACCGAGCAGCTTGGTTCAGGAGAAAGGCAAGGTTCATGTCCAAAACCGTTATACCGCTTGTGTGATCGATGTACGCGCTGCTCACGTGGATCAAGATCACGCAGAGCATGGCGATGACGCGGGCAAGGTCCAGTGCTCCGATCCGTTTCATGGCATTCCGCTTCCTGTTCTGTCTTTGGTATCTTCATTCTGTCGCGGCCCCTGGGGAAAGATGCTTTGCGCCCATGATAGCACGGCGCCGCTCATGGGCCACGAATGGCGAAACTTCGCTATTTTCTCGGATTCTCTATTGAATTTGTGAAAAAAAGAGAGTATACTATCTTTGCTTAATTCTGATATGGAGGAATCACCATGGTAAACATTACCAAAGACACCATCATTGGTGACATTCTTGACGTTGCGCCCCAGACCGCGCCCATCTTCCTGTCCATCGGGATGCACTGCCTGGGCTGCCCCTCTTCCCGCGGCGAGACCGTGGAGGAGGCCTGCATGGTCCACGGCATCGATGTGGACAAGCTACTGGCCCTGGTAAACGAGGAGGCCAACAAGGCGCAGTGAGACCTGCGGACGCATACGGATCGCCTCCGTATGCGTCCTTTCACGGATTCGGAGAAATCGGAGGGTCCCATGACGAAACGACTGGAACTGACGCCGCGGCTCCGGCAGCTGGCCGATTGGGTGCCCCAGGGGGCGGCCTTTGCGGACGTGGGAACGGACCATGCCTACCTTCCGGTGTGGCTGGTGCTCCAGGGGCGGGTACGCTCCTGCATTGCCTGCGATCTGCGGCCCATGCCTCTCCGCCGCGCCCGGGAGACCGGACGGTTATACGGCGTCTCCGGCATCCAGTTCCGGCTGTGTGACGGACTTGGCGGAATCCGCCCGGAGGAGGCGGACACCGTGGCCATCGCCGGCATGGGCGGGGAGAACATCGCCGCCATCTTATCCCGCGCTCCCTGGACGGCGGACGGCGCTCACACGCTGCTCCTCCAGCCCCAGAGCCGGGCGGAGGTGCTGCGCCGCTTCCTCTCGGAGCATGGCTACGCCATTCGGCGGGAGGCGCTGGTGCGGGAGCGGGGCAGACTGTACCCCGTGATGGAGGCCGTGGCAGGGGAGATGCCCCTCACCCCGGGACAGTGCTGCGGCGGGGCAAAGCTTTTGAACGATCCTCTGGCGGATCAGTACCTCATCGAGACGATCCTTCGCTTACAGGGCGCCGTGGCCGGGCTGAACCGTGCCTCCGACCCGGAGAGCCGGAAGCGGGCTGACAGCCTGCGGGATATTTTGACAGAGCTTCTATTCATGCGAGAGGAGTGGCGCCATGGCGACCGCCCGGCAAATTGAAGAGTGCCTTTTCCGCCTGGCCCCGCGAGAGGGCGCCATGGACTGGGACAACGTAGGGCTGCTGGTGGGCGATGCGGACCGGGAGGTCCGCCGTATTCTGGTGGCGCTGGACGTTACGCCGGCAGTTGCGCAGGAGGCCATCGACGGAGGATATGAGCTGATCGTCGCCCACCATCCGGTGATGAACTGCACCTGGCATCCAGTCCAGTCCGTGCGGAGCGATACGCCTCAGGGGCGCCTGCTCATCCGCCTGCTGCGCGGCGGCGTGAGCGCCATCTGCATGCACACCAATTTGGATGTGGCGCCGGGCGGCGTCAATGACTGCCTGGCGGAGGCACTGGAGCTGATCGACCCTGGGCCCCTGGGGGACGGGGAGGGCCTTTGCCGCATGGGTACGCTGCCGACGCCCTTGCCGCTGGCGGATTTTGTGCGTCAGGTGTCCCATTCTTTGCATTGCAACGGCGTGCGGTACGCGGATGCCGGAAGGCCCGTCTCCCGCGTGGCGGTAGGCGGCGGTGCCTGCGGGGAGTACATCGGCGCGGCCATTGCCGCCGGATGCGACACCTTTGTGACCGCTGACCTCAAGTATCACGATTTTCTGGACGCGCCGGGCCAGGGCATCAATTTGATCGATGCTGGCCATTTCCCAACGGAGGACCCGGTGTGCCGACGGGTGATCGCCGCCCTGCAGGCGGAGTTTCCCTCGCTGTACGTTTCCAAATCCGCTTCCCATCGGGAAGTGATCCAATATTACGTAGAAGGAGAATGAACCATGTCCGGACATTCCAAGTGGCATAATATTCAAAAGACCAAGGGTGCGGCTGACGCCAAGCGCTCCGCCGCCTTTACCAAAATCGCCAAGGAGATCATCGTGGCCGTGAAAGAGGGCGGCGGCTCCGGCGACCCCAACAACAACTCCCGCCTGGCCACCGTCATTGCCAAGGCCAAGGCGGTGAACATGCCCAACGACAACATCAAGCGCACCATCGACAAGGCGCTGGGCGCTGGCAGCACGGAAAACTTCGAGGCCGTCACCTATGAGGGCTATGGCCCCGGCGGCGTGGCCGTCATCGTGGAGGCTCTGACAGACAACCGCCAGCGCACCGCGCCGGAGGTCCGCCACGCCTTTGACAAGTGCAACGGCAACCTGGGCGCTCAGGGCTGCGTCAGCTGGTCCTTCGACAAGAAGGGTGTCATCGTCATTGACAATGAGGAGGGCGAGCTGGACGAGGACACCGTTATGATGGACGCTCTGGATGCCGGCGCTGAGGATTTCGAAGCCGACGGCCCCGCCCTGGAGATCACCACGGATCCGGACGCCTTCAACGACGTGGTCAAGGCTCTGGAGGAGAAGGGCTACTCCTTCGTCAGTGCCGAGGTGGAGATGGTCCCCCAGAACTACATCACCCTTTCCGGCGAGGGCGACGTGAAGAACATGGAAAAGCTCATCGACATGCTGGAGGACAACGACGACGTGCAGAACGTCTGGCACAATTGGGACAACGATTGAGCGTGCAGACCATGGTCAGGGTGCTCAACGACGGCAAGAACCTCCTATCCCTTCCATGAGTGATGTCACGGAGGTCGTAGCCGCCCTGATTTGGGACGGGGACCGCTTCATGGCCTGCCAGCGCCCGGCCCACAAGGCCCGGGGCCTGCTGTGGGAGTTCGTGGGCGGCAAGGTAGAGCCAGGGGAGAGCCGGGAACAGGCGCTGATCCGGGAGTGTCGGGAGGAGCTGGCCGTCACCGTTGCGGTAGGGGAGGTCTATATGGAGGTCCTCCACCACTACCCGGATCTGACTGTCCACCTGACCCTCTTCCATGCCCGGATCGTGGAGGGCGTTCCCCAGAAGCTGGAGCACAACGACATCCGCTGGATCACTCGGCAGGAGATCGACGACTATCCCTTCTGCCCGGCGGATACGGTGATCCTGAAGCAGCTGAAAGAGGGAGCACCGGATAAAAGCGCAAAAATGACTGACAAGTAAAATTACATTACACAGATTGAAATTTAAAGAAAATCCCTGGATACGCAGTTACGCATCCAGGGATTTTTTCTGGCGCGAGGTAAACTGTAAGCCGGGTTCTGTATCAAACAGTCATCTATCTAGGCGCGCCGTTGCCGACGCGCTCAAGCCACCTCCCGGAAGCGGCCGGGCCAGCCTGTTGCTTCCACCACGGTGTTGCTCCGGATAGAGTTTACAGCGATGCGCGGTTCCCCGGCATCGGGTGCGCTCTTACCGCACCTTTCCACCCTTACCCCACAGGCGGCCCCCGGTGGGGATGCGCCGGTGAGGCGGTATATCTCTGTTGCACTTTTCCTGAAGTTGCCTTCGGCGGGCGTTACCCGTTATCCTTGCCCTGTGGAGCCCGGACTTTCCTCATGGACGGCCTTTCGGCCTGCCCACGCGACTGTCTGTTTTCCTCGCGATGCTTATTGTAAAGGATGGGGGAGAAATTGTCAACCGTCCATCCATTCCTGCAAAAAGGAGCGCCGCCTGAAGAGGCAGCCAGGCCCCCCGAGATCAGCGGCAAGAGAAATTTTCTCCCTGCGTTGTAATTTCTAAATGCTTGCGGTATAATGAACAAAGTCCTGCGGCGAAGCCATGAGAGCGTCCACGGCATCGCTTTTGCGGCGCAGAAGCTTCGCTGTATGGGGAACTGTCGCATTTTCGCGCCATCCGGCGCGGTAAGAGTGCGCTGTCGGATGCCGCACTGCCCGCAAAATGGGCGGCATCCTGCCGTCATATAAAATTTCTCCGCGAAACACGCGGCGCAGACAAAGGAGCAGTCCTATGGAATTTGAGGAATATCTTTCATCCCTGCAAAATCGGAGCGTGGCGGTGATCGGCGTGGGGGTATCCAACCGGCCGCTGATCGAGCTGCTGCTCTCCCGGGGCATCGCGGTCACGGCCTGTGACCGCCGGGAGACCCTGGGCGAGGAGCTGGAGAATATGCTGCGCGCCAAGGGATGCAGGCTGCAATTGGGCGAGGAGTACCTGCAGAACCTGACGCAGGATGTGATTTTCCGCACCCCCGGGATGCGGCCGGACCTGCCAGAGCTGACGGCGGCGGCCCAGCGGGGGAGCCAGCTGACCTCGGAGATGGAGGTCTTTTTTGAAGTCTGCCCCTGCCGCAAGATTGCTGTGACTGGAAGCGACGGAAAGACCACCACCACCACCATCATTGCGGAGCTTTTACAGGCGGCGGGTCGGCGCGTCTATCTGGGGGGAAACATCGGCCACCCTCTGCTCGCCGAGACCGGGGCCATGCGGCCGGACAACATCGCCGTTTTGGAACTGAGCTCCTTTCAGTTGATGACTATGAGGAAAAGCCCTCAAATCGCGGTCGTCACCAACATTTCCCCCAATCATCTGGATGTCCACAAGGATTATCAGGAGTATATTGCTGCAAAGGAAAATATCTTTACATATCAGGGTCTATCTGATATTGCGGTCTTTAACGCGGATAACGCTGTCACGGCGGAGGAAGCCGGACGCGCATTTGGCCGCGCCCGTCTCTTTTCCCGGGAAAAGGAAGTGGAGGACGGCGTCTTCCTGCGAAACGGGACGATCATCGCCCGGGACCTCAGCGGGGAGCGGGCGGTCCTGGAAACGGCGGACATCCGTCTTCCCGGTGTCCACAACATCGAAAACTACATGGCGGCTATCGCCGCGGTGGACGGCCTGGTGCCGGATGAGATCATCCGGCAGTTCGCCCGGAGCTTTGGCGGCGTAGAGCATCGTATCGAACTGATCCGGACCCGAAACGGCGTCCGCTGGTACAACGATTCCATCGCCTCCAGCCCCAGCCGCACCATTGCCGGGCTGAACGCCTTCCCGGAAAAGGTCATTCTGATCGCCGGGGGCAAGGATAAGGGCATCCGCTACGATTCGCTGGGGCCGGTCATCAATGACCATGTCAAGCTCCTGATCCTCTGCGGCGCCACTGCCGACGTGATCCGGCGCTCCACGGAGCAGGCCGCCAATTACCGTGGCCTGGAGATCGTGGACGCTGCAGATTACCATGAGGCTGTTGCCCTGGCGGACCGAAAAGCTGGGGAGGGAGACGTGGTGATCCTCTCTCCCGCTAGCACCTCTTTTGACCGCTTTGCCAACTTCATGGAGCGGGGCCGGGTCTTTAAGGAGATCGTTCTGGCCCTGCCGTAAAGCAACTGTTGAAAAAATCAGAAAATACGCCCATGCCCTGCCGCATAGGATAGCGGGAGGGAGGTGGGCGCATGATGCCGAGTCTCTTTTACCGCCGCCGGGCGGGCCGCCGGGTTTGGGGGCGGCTCCTGGCCGCCGGAACGGCGATCTTGCTGTTGGGCACAACAATCTATGCAACCGCCCACCTGCGGCCTCTGCTGGCAAGCCTCGCCGTCACCCGGGCCTCCAACATGGTCAACCGCATCGTCTCTGAGGCGGTGGACGAGGCCATTGAAAACGGTGAGATCCGATACGATCAGCTGATCTCCTTTGAAAAGGACAAGGAGGGGCGGATCACCGCGGTACACAGCAATATGGCGGTGTGTAACCGGCTGCAATCGGAGATCCTGGACATCATTTTGGCCCGGATCGACCAGGTGTCCGCCCGGGATCTGTCCATCCCGGTGGGGACACTTCTGGGCTCGCCGCTTCTTGCGGGGCGGGGGCCCCGGATCTCTGTGCGGATGGAGTCGGTGGGCTCCTCCTCGGCGTGGTTTGAAAATGCGTTCACCTCTGCCGGGATCAATCAGACCAACCACCAGATCGTGCTGCACATCGACGTCAGTGTGGCGATCCTGCTGCCGGGCTTCACTGCGGCGACACAGGTCTCCAACGCCGTAACGGTTGCGGAGACGGTGATCGTGGGCGCAGTGCCGCAGACCTATACCTATTTTGCGCCGGACCCCGTCAGTGATGAGGACCGGAAAAATTATGTCCTGGATCAGGGCTGAGAACGGAGGAGTTCCTATGGATTACCGGGAAGAGATCCGGCACTTGCGTGAGGTTTTGAATGAAAACGGCTACCTCTACTATGTGCTGGATGCGCCCACCATGAGTGATTACGAATACGATATGCTCAACCGTCGGCTGGAGGAGCTGGAGGCGGAGCATCCGGAAGAGGTCACACCGGATTCCCCCACCCAGCGCATTGGCGGCAAGACCCTGCAAGGATTTTTACCTTACACCCATGATGTGCCTTTGGAGAGCCTGCAGGACGTATTCAACGGGGAAGAGGTGGCGGAGTTCTGCCTGCGGATGGACGAGGCGCTGGGCAGCCCCGTGGAATACTCTTTGGAGCCGAAGGTGGACGGGCTCTCCGTCGCCCTGGAGTACCGGGACGGCGTGTTCGTCCGCGGCGCCACCCGCGGAGACGGCCGGGTAGGAGAGGACGTGACCGAGAACCTGAAAACCATCCGTTCCATCCCCATGACGCTGCCGGACAAGCTGCCCCGGCTCATCGTCCGGGGGGAGGTCTATATGTCCCGAGCCGTATTTGAGGAGATCAACGCCATGCGAGAATTGCAGGGACAGGCCCTGCTGGCCAATCCCCGAAATGCGGCTGCTGGCTCCCTGCGGCAGCTGGACCCCAAGGTGGCCGCCGCACGAAAGCTGGATATTCAAATTTTCAATTTGCAGCTGGCGGAGGGAATGGAGTTTTCCTCCCATGAGGAGACGCTGGACTATCTCGCCTCCCAGCGCTTCAAGGTCATTCCCCACAAGACCCTGCGGGGCACCCAGGCCGTCCAGGCGGAGATCGACCGGATCAACGATGAGCGGCTGGATTACCCCTTTGATATTGACGGCGCTGTTGTAAAGGTAAATTCCTTGCAGGACCGTGTTACTCTTGGCTCTACGGCGAAATTCCCCAAGTGGGCCGTGGCCTTCAAGTACCCGCCGGAGAAGAAGCTCTCCCAGGTGCTGGACATCGTGGTCCAGGTGGGCCGCACCGGAGTCCTGACCCCCAAGGCGGTGCTGACGCCGGTACGTCTGGCCGGTACCACCGTGACCAGTGCGACCCTGCACAACCAGGACTATATCTCGGAAAAAGACATCCGCATCGGCGACACGGTCATCGTGCAGAAGGCAGGGGAGATCATTCCCGAGATCTTAGAGGTGGACACCGCTCGCCGGCCGGAGGGGACAAAGCCCTACTTTCTGCCGTCGACGTGCCCGGTCTGCGGCGCACCTGTCCGCCGGGAGCCGGACGGTGCCGCCGTGCGCTGTACTGGCGCGGAGTGTCCCGCCCAGCTGCTGCGCAACCTGACGCACTTCGCCAGCCGGGACGCCATGGATATTGAGGGCCTCGGCCCTGCTGTGGTGCAGCAGCTGGTGGACAGCGGCCTCGTTAAAACCGCCGCCGACCTCTACCACCTGCGCCAGGAGGATGTTGCCAGGCTGGACCGCATGGGCGAAAAATCTGCGGAGAATCTGGTTCGAGCCATTGAAAAGTCCAAGGGCAACGACCTTGCTAAGCTTATCTATGGCCTCGGCATCCGTCAGGTGGGGGAAAAGGCCGCCCAGGTGCTGGCGTTTCGCTTCAAGACCATGGATGCCCTGATGGCGGCAACGGAGGAGGAGCTGACCGACATCCGGGACGTAGGAGACATCACCGCCCGCTGCGTCCGGGAGTATTTGGAGCAGCCCCAGTCCCGGGACCTGATCGATCGGCTGCGGTGTTCCGGCGTCCGGATGGAGAGCACAGAGCACATGGTGGACGAGCGCTTTGCGGGCATGACCTTCGTACTGACCGGCGCCCTGGAGCGCTTTGACCGCAAATCTGCCCAGAAGCTCATCGAGGAGCGGGGCGGCAAGGCGGCTGGCTCCGTGAGCAAAAAGACTACCTACGTCGTCGCCGGAGAGGCCGCCGGAAGCAAGCTGCAGAAGGCCCGGGAACTGAACATCCCGATTTTGAGCGAGGACGAGTTTGCCAGGATGCTGGAGAACTGAAAAGGGCCCTGTCCAGTGATGGACAGGGCCCTTTTTTGCAGAGATTGACAGGGAAGAATACTTTACAGCAGAAAGTTCCCTCCCAGCCGAGGAGATCCATGCAAGTGCTCACTGGTCAAAGGCGGGATTGCTGAAGTAGACGTTTTTCTCGTCCAGTTTTTCCCGGGCCAGTCGCAGCCCCTCGCCGAAGCGCTGGAAGTGCACGATCTCCCGGGCCCGCAGGAAGCGGATGACGTCGTTCACATCCGGGTCGTCGGAGAGGCGCAGGATGTTGTCGTAGGTCACGCGGGCCTTTTGCTCTGCGGCCAGGTCCTCTGTGAGATCTGCGATGACGTCTCCCTTGACGGCCATGCTGGCGGCGCTCCAAGGGAAGCCGGAGGCGGCAGTGGGGTAGACGCCTGTGGTGCGGTCCACGAAATAGGTATCGAATCCGGCGGTCTTGATCTGCTCCTCTGAAAGCTCCCGGGTCAGCTGATGCACCAGCGTCCCTACCATTTCCAAATGCCCCAGCTCCTCGGTCCCAATGTCGGTCAGAAGGCCTTTCAGTTCCGGATAGGGCATAGAGTACCGCTGGCTCAGGTAGCGCAGCGAGGCGCCCAATTCTCCATCCGGTCCGCCGTACTGGGAGATGATGATGGCCGCCAGCCGGGGATTCGGCGTCTTGATCTTAACTGGGTATTGCAGCTTCTTCTCATAAACAAACATCAGCCATTCCCTCCTACATCCCAGGGCCAGGGGTCTTTCAGCCAGGCATAGCCGTCCTCCGGGGTCAGGTCCGTCTGCATCAGGGGGCCATACTGCTCCTGATACTTTTCCCGGCCTTCTCTCGCCAGCTGGATATAGGACCAGTACAGCTGCAGGACCTCCTGGTCCCGGGGATGGGTGGTCAGGTACAGTCCCAGCTCCTGAATGGCAAAGTCCAGCGCCATCAGCTCCACCAGGGCGGTGTTGGCCAGCTTGGTCCTGGCCTGGATGGCCTCCTTAAAGGGGAGGTGCAGCCCCGGAAACAGCGTTCCGGTCTCCAGTGCTTCCATCCGACTGTAGCGCACGGGATTGGGGTCCTGCATGGGAATATAGGGAAACGCCATCGGCGCGCATTTCCCGGGCAAGCTGCCGCAGGCCAGGCCGCAGGGCGAGGAGACTGCTGCCTCCATAGTCTGCGGGCTCTGTCCGCCGGACGCGGCAGCGGTTTGGGTCGTGTTTTCCATGTGCGATGGATACCTCCTTTGCTCGGGCGCAGACACGCGGGCGTGCTGTGCCCGTATCATTCTATGCGCCGGCCGCCCGATGGGCGACTGCCCTTGATTTTGCGGTTGGAAGCCGGTATAATCAGAGCATATGGGATAAGCAGGGGCGCATACGTCTCCATGGAGGGAGGTGTTGCTCTTGCTGATCCTGATCCGAAGGCGTGTTTTGATCGAAAGCGCCTGCTTTGTCTGCTTTTTTGCCTGCATGGCCGCCATTTTGACGGCGGGGCATCTGCGGCGGACCGCTGTCTTTGCCGCACGGCCAACGCCAGACGCCGTGGTGGTCATCGACGCCGGCCACGGCGGGGAGGATGGCGGCGCGGTATCGCCGGACGGCATTGCAGAGAGCGGTCTCAACCTGGCTGTTGCAGAGCGGACCCGGGACCTGCTGCGGCTTTTCGGACAGCGCACGGTCATGACCCGGGAGGCGGATGTCTCCCTCAGTGACCCCGGCCTGGACACGGTGCGCAAACGCAAGGCGTCGGACATCCGAAACCGGGTGGCGATAGTGGAGCGGACGGAGAACGCCATTTTGCTGAGCATTCACCAAAACAGCCTGCCGTCCTCGCCGGTGACCCACGGCGCCCAGGTCTTCTGGAACCGTCAGGCAGGCGGGGAGGAGCTGGCAAAGCTGATCCAATCCTCCCTGAACGGCGCCGTTAACACCGGGAATGAAAAGCAGGCCCGGGAGATCCCATCCAGTATTTACCTGATGGGGCACATCACGGCGCCCGCCGCCCTGGTCGAGTGCGGTTTTCTGTCCAACGCCGGGGAGACCGCCAGGCTGCAGGAGCCGGGGTATCAACAAATGCTGGCCGCCGCCATCACCGCCGGGTATCTGCGGTTCGCGGCCGGAGAGGAATTGCCATGAAGCAAAAGACCATGTATTACTGCACGGAGTGCGGAAACGAGACCGCAAAATGGGCGGGAAAATGCCCCGTCTGCGGCGCTTGGAACACCATCGTGGAGCAGCCGGACCTGCCCCGGGCGGCAGGGAAGGGGAGCCGGGCCGCCCGCAGCGGCGGGCCGACTCTTCGCCGGGCCTGTCCGGTGACGGAGATCTCCTCTGACGAGGAGATCCGCTTCCCCACGGGGATGGGAGAGCTGGACCGCGTGCTAGGCGGGGGAGCGGTCAAGGGCTCACTGGTGCTGGTGGGCGGCGCCCCGGGCATCGGAAAATCCACGCTGATGCTGCAAATTTGCAGCAAGCTCTGCGAGTTTTCCAAGGTCCTGTATGTATCCGGAGAGGAGTCTGAGCACCAGCTCAAGCTGCGGGCAAAGCGGCTGCGTGTGGAGAGCGGCAGCCTGTTTGTGATTTCCGAGACCGGGCTCGGGGACCTTTTGGAGTCCGTTTCTGTGGAGCAGCCGGACATTTTGATCGTAGACTCCATCCAAACGCTGTACAATGAGGCGCTGGAGTCCCCGGCGGGCAGCATCAGCCAGGTAAAGGACTGCACCATGGCCCTGATGCAGTTGGCCAAGGGGCAGGGCATTACCGTGTTCGTCATCGGACATGTCAATAAGGAGGGTTCTATCGCCGGCCCCAAGGTGCTGGAGCATATGGTGGACTGCGTGCTGTATTTTGAAGGAGATCAGCACACGTCCTACCGCATCCTGCGCTCCGCCAAGAACCGCTTCGGCGCCACCAATGAGATCGGCGTGTTCGAAATGCGGGACAGCGGCCTTGCGGAGGTGGAAAATCCCTCGGAAATGCTGCTCTCCGGCCGGCCGGACGACGCGCCCGGCACTTGCGTCACATGCGTCATGGAAGGGGCGCGGCCGGTCCTGGCGGAGATCCAGGCGCTGGTGGTGACGTCCTCCGGCGGCAATCCCCGGCGCACCAGCAATGGCTTTGATTATAACCGGGCCGCAATGCTGCTGGCCGTGCTGGAAAAACGGGGCGGGCTGCGGGTCTCCGCCTGCGACGCCTATTTGAACATTGTGGGCGGACTCTGGCTGGACGAGCCTGCCGCCGACCTGGCCGCCGTGGTGGCCCTGGCATCCAGTTACCTGGACCGGAGCGTGCCGAAGGACATGGTGGCCATCGGCGAAGTGGGCCTGACAGGGGAGCTTCGGTCTGTGAACCAGCTCTCCCAGCGCATTTCGGAGGTCCGCCGGCTGGGCTTCAAAACGTGTGTGATCCCGGCCCATCGGGCGGAAGATCTCGGCTCGTTCCCGGGGCTGCGGCTGATCCCGGCGCGCAATATCGGTGAGGCGATCCGAGCCGCTCTTGGGCAGCGGGAATAAAGTGGATGCAGGCGCCGCCCAGGGACGGCGTGCCCACGGCAGACGCGCTGTCCAAAACGCAGACGCCGTCAGACTGATAGATGCAGTCGCTCGTACAGGGGATCCAGCTCATGTGTCATCATCCGTTCTCATTGGTGATGGCGATAGCATGACCGGAACGGTTGATTTTTATAACCGCCCCAGAGGAATCGGACATCAAACACTGTTTCGGCAGAATCGAAAAGGGAAGTGTACCATGGGGCGCCTATATGAACAAAGGATCGACCACGACAAAAGTCAAAAGGAAATTGCGGAAGTCCTCGAGATCACAAGGCAACAGTATCAACTATACGAAAGCGGCAAAAGGGAACTGCCATTGCACCACCTGCGAACGCTGTGTCCGTATTACCAAGTTTCCGCCGATTATATCTTAGACTTGCCCAAGGGCTTAACATGGCCCCGATAGGGCATGATTTTGCGAAAAGGCAGTTAACAGATGTAATAAAAGGAGGCGGACAGAATTGCAGTATGGTACAAAACTAAAAGAAACCCGCACCGACTTGGATATGACGCAAGCACAAGTTGCTCAAATTATAGAAACGACATTTCAGAAAATTTACAAATACGAGAGTAATCGTCAGGAAATGACAGGGACCAGACTTAAAGAGTTTTGCGAACTATACCAAGTATCCGCCGACTATATACTCGGGTTGCCTAAAGGCTTGGCATGGCCCAGGGAAGAATGATACAGCGAGAGGAGGGCGTTCTGGAGCGATACATAAAACTGAACAAAATAAAAATTTTGTTCAGTTTAGAGGAGGAGAAACCACGGTAAGGCGCTTTTGAGCAGTCTTGCTCGCAAGTCTGGCAGACTGCGCCAATTGCCGCCAAACCGCCGGTTCCGCCATCGTCTGGTCAACGATGGACTCGCTCAGGAAAACAAATGACAGATTATCGTACAGAAGCGCCGCAGGTCCTGCGGGATTTTCTCGCGTATCACGAGACCATCAAGGCGCACTCCAAACGCACCGTAGATGAATACTTCCTGGACCTGCGGAATTTTTTCCGCTACCTGAAAAAGACACGTGATCCGCAGCTTCGGGACAAGCCGTTGGATGAGATCGACATTATGGACGTGAACCTGGACTTCGTCGGCAGCGTCACCTTGACCGACATCTATGGATACATGACCTATCTCAGCCGCGACCGGGTCCAGCACCAGAACAGTTCCCGGTCGGACTACGGGCTCAATGCCGCATCCCGGGCCAGAAAGATTGCCACCATTCGGTCCTTTTACAACTACCTGACCAACAAGATGCACCTACTTCGTGAAAATCCTGTCAAAGATATTGATTCGCCAAAACTCAAGAAAAACCTGCCGAAATACCTGACGTTGGACGAAAGCTTACAGCTTTTGGGGTCTGTGGATGGAAAAAATCAGGAGCGTGACTACTGCATCCTCACGCTGTTTCTCAACTGCGGCCTGCGGATCTCCGAGCTGGTGGGACTGAACCTCACCGACATTCAGGGCGATTCCCTCCGGGTCCTGGGCAAAGGCAACAAGGTGCGCATCCTGTACCTGAACGACGCCTGCAAGGACGCCATCAGCAGCTATCTCGCGGTGCGGCGGCCCATCCGCGGCAGAGACGAAAACGCCCTGTTTCTCTCCACCCACAACGAGCGGATCAGCCGCTCTACGGTCCACGCCATGGTCAAAAAGCAGCTGACCGCCGCCGGACTGGACAGCACCCAATATTCCTCCCACAAGCTGCGCCACACCGCCGCCACGCTGATGCTGCAAAACGGTGTGGACGTGCGAGCGGTGCAGGAGGTCCTGGGCCACGACCATCTGAACACCACAGAGATCTACACCCACATCGATAACGAAGGGCTGCGGGTCGCGGCCAGAGCCAATCCCCTGTCCCACGTCAAACATAAGAAGCAAAAGCAATCGGATGCGTAATCGTTTACGAACGAGTGAAAGCAGCACAGCAGGAACACTCCTGCTGTGCTGCTTTTGATTGGGCCCCCTTCCCTTTCGCGGCCGGGACTTTATGGCCGGACGACGCCGGTGATATGCACGAAGCGAACGTCCTGATAGTCGTAGGTGGCCAGCGGACGGTAATCGGCGTCGTAGCTGTGGGCCGCTACAAGGATGTTCTCCGGCAGGGCGGGCCGCCCCACGGCCACCACGATGGGAGAATGCTGGAACCGCTCCCCGGTAAAGGACAACTGTACCACGTCTCCGGGCAGCAGGTCCTCCATGGCACTGGGAACGCCCACCGGCCCCAGGGACAGGCCGCTTCTGGTCAGAAAATTGTAAAGGTAGACCACGCCGGTCCAGGCGGGCGCCTTATGATTGGCGTTGATATAATACCAACCGAATGTGGGTGTGAAATTCATAACGCCGCTGCCGGCATAGATACACTGCGAGGTGAAATTGGTGCAGTCGCCGCCCAGTTCTTCATAATCATAATAGGCGGGATTGCGCCCATAGGCCCAGCGGTGGGCATAGGCCACCGCCGCAGCACGGTCAAAGTCCTTGGAAAAACGCATGGCCTCCCTCCCCTTCTCTGTCCCAGTCTATGCGGCGGAGCGGAGTGTGGACACAAAAAGATCCGGAAGCGCTGTAAGCGCCTCCGGATCTGCAGAGCCTGTGTGGGATCAGAACGCCTTGTGGTCGCAGCCCAGCACGTCCACAATCTTGTGGGAGACCATATCCTTGATGGCCTGACGGGCGGGCTTGAGGTACTGGCGGGGATCGAAGTGATCGGGATGCTCCGCCATGTGCTCGCGGATGCAGGCGGTCATGGCCAGGCGCAGATCGGAATCGATGTTGATCTTGCACACGGACATGGCAGCAGCCTTGCGCAGCTGCTCCTCGGGGATGCCGACAGCGTCGGGCATCTTGCCGCCGAAGGCGTTGATCTTACGAACGAACTCCTGGGGCACGCTGGAAGAGCCGTGGAGCACGATGGGGAAGCCGGGCAGACGGCGGGAGACCTCCTCCAGGATGTCGAAGCGCAGCGGAGGGGGAACCAGCTCGCCCTTTTCGTTGCGGGTGCACTGGGCAGCGGTGAACTTGTATGCGCCGTGGCTGGTGCCGATGGCGATGGCCAGAGAGTCGCAGCCGGTGCGCTCCACGAACTCCTGCACGTCCTCGGGACGGGTGTAGGAGGAATCCTCGGCGGAGACGTTGACCTCGTCCTCCACGCAGGCCAGGGTGCCCAGCTCGGCCTCGACCACCACGCCGTGGTCATGG
>JAFUGI010000090.1 GCA_017469475.1 Oscillibacter sp.
AACGCTGGTTGCGATGGCGCTGAACAGGCCGAGTTTTTTCTTTTCCACGAAGTTACCCTCCTAAATCTCTTTTTTTGCAAATGACTTCTTTTACTCCCGGTGTGCCCTGGGATGCACGACGTACTTTTCTCCGGGGCGCAGGACAAGGAGCCGGTCCGGGTCCTGGATCAGCGGACGAATCACCTCGGGATCAGCATTGCACCAGCCCACGTTGGGTTGATCGAAGGTCCCCCAGTGATACATGACCAGCCTGGCGTCCCGGAGATGGTTGCTGAGCTTCACCGCCGCCTCTTTTCCCATATGGCAGGCCATCTCATCGTCAGAATAGTCCATGAAGATGAGATCCGCATCCGTATGCGTGAAGTGAGACTCCAGCAGCTCGGAGTCGCCCGGGTTCCAGATCACCACATCGCCGCAGGTAAATTTATATCCGCAGCAATCGCCGGGCTGGTAGACGTAATCGTAAACCTGTGGGAAATACTTCTGCCAGGGATGGATGGCGTCCGTGACTTCTACGGTGACGTTCTCAATGGCAAAGCGCTCTCCAATGCGGTGAGTCGTGATCTGCTCTTTTGGTACGCCCATCTCCTCCAGTGTCTTCCCCACATACGGTGTGCCGTGGAACAACGCGCCGCCCTTCTGGAGCGCCTGGATGGATAGGAACCCCATATGATCGACGTCGGCGTGGGTAATCAACACCGCCGTCACCTTCTTGATCTCCCGGGCCGTGATGGGCGGGGGGACCAACAGCGGCATATACCCGGTTTGGTCGTCGTCCATAGCCTCGCTGATTAGGGGCTCCTCCGAGGTGGGTGTGATGACGGGATCCATTAGGATCGTCGTGCCGAAGCTGTTAATCATAACACTGGCTGAGGTCAGCCAATACACCGATACTTCGTTGTGGTTCTCAAAATCTTCTTCCGTCATAAAACGAGGGAATTGGGCTTTGGCCTGGGCAGAGCTCATGCTGCACTTCCTTTCCTTGTGAATTTGGTTGGGGCCGCAGGAAGCCCCGGGTATGACAAAAATCTGCGGGCGTTGTCAGATGACCTTTGCCGTCTCCAACGCATTGATTTCCGTATCAGTATAGCCCGCTACCGCTTTGAGGATCTCCCGGTTGTCCTGTCCCAGTGTTGGGGCGGCGCATTGCACCTGATCTCCCTTGCCGTGCATCTTGATAGGTGAGCCGGGAATTCGGATGGCATCTCCGATCCCGGGATCATAGACATCCCAGAGCATGTTGCGCACACGGAGCTGCTCCAGCTCCGCAGCCTGCCTCACATCCAGGATCCTTCCAAAAGGGATCCCTGCGCCGGTAATCAGCGCTTCGATCTCATCCAGTTCGTGCTCCCGGGTCCACGCCTCGATGTCGCGCTTCAGATCCGGCAGATAGTTTCTGCACCGGTCGATGTTGGTCTGATACCGTGGATCCTCCAGAAGGTCTTCCCGGTCGATGATCCTGCAAAAATCCGACCAGAACCGGTCTGTACCGCAGCCCATGACAAAATCTCCGTCCTTGGCGTGGAAGGAATCGAAGGGAGCGATACCCGGGTCGATGTTCCCCATCCGGGTGGGGACCGTGCCGTTGACCGTGTAGGAGATGATAAAGTTCTCCATCACAGAGAAAAGCGTATCCAGCATGGCAACATCCAGCCGCTGACCCTCTCCGGTCTTCTCCCTCTGGTAGAGCGCCATGCAGATCCCCAGAGCAAGATATGTGCCCGTATAGTTGTCTCCGAAGGAGGGGCCGCACTTCACGCAATCCTGATCCGGGTAGCCCGTAACGCTCATAAGGCCGCTCATGGCTTGGGCCACGATGTCGTAGCAGGGCCGTTTGGCCAAGGGGCCCTCCAGTCCGAAGCCGGAGATGGAGCCGTAGATGATCCGCGGATTGATGCGCTTGAGCTCCTCGAAACTGAACCCCAGCTTTTCAAAGGTGCCCACCCGGAAGTTCTCGCAAATAACATCGGAGTTGGCGATGAGCCGGCGAAGGACCTCCTTGCCCTCCTCCGATTTCAGATCCAGGCAGATGCCCTTTTTGTTGCGGTTGATATAGGAATAATACGCGCTGTACCCGTTTTTGAAGGGGCCCCATGTTCTGGACTGATCGCCCCAGAGGGACTCCACCTTGATGACCTCCGCGCCGTGGTCCGCCAGGTGCATCGTACAGAATGGGCCGCTGTACGCCTGCGTGAGGTCCAGCACCCTGACGCCCTGGAGCGGCTTCATTTCGTCTCCTCCGTCTTTCTCAGGCCCTCAAACGCGGGGTCCTGGGCACCGCGTTGCAGGTGCTTCTGCGTGATGCCGATGCCAACCGCACGGCCCACCAGGATTGGAGGATCCAGCACGTTGGCCGCGGAATCCGCAACGCCGTCGCCCTTGGCCAGCTCTATGACCTTGTATGCCTCAAAGCACATCTGGTGGGAGGTCCTGCCGACTTTTTCAAACCAGCCGACGTACTCAATAAAATCGCCGGCATAGACGGGGGCCAGCCAGTCCACATGCTCATAGGTCCGGAACAGGGCCTCGTCGCCGTCCAGCCGCACGGCAAGTTCCGTCGCAACGTCTCCGAAATAATCCAGCATCCTGGCTCCGTTCACAAGATTTCCCGCATAGTGTGCGTCCTTTGCGCTCATGCGCACGCGCAGCTTGACCTTTTCGCCTAACATATCGCACCTCCTGTATTTTTGCCCGAAAAGATATGATTCGAACAAATACAAGATAGGGCATCCAGAGGCAGGAGGGTCAAGCGCCGCGCCTGTTTTTCACTTTTGGTAGGGTTCAAAACTCTCCCCTGTCCTGGGCTTTGTCCAATTTCGCAGAAAAGATCCGGGCGTTTTTTTACATTCTGAACAGTTTTTTCATAAAACTTGGAAAACCGCGAGTGTTTTCGCACTTTGGGATCAGTATTTTCGTCGATCTTCCCCTTTTCGCAATCGTTTTTGCGGCAAAAATCCCAGCGCTCCGCCTCATCCTAAAGGGACAGTTTTTTTCTTCAGTCGATATTTACCCCGGCAAAAAACAAAACCCTCCCGTTGTAGAAGGGTTTTGTTGTGCATTTTGCCGAATTTATTCTGAGGCGATCGGCATAATGATCTTGGTCACATACGACTCAATATTCCCCGTATCGATGGGGGTTATGAGGAAGGTCTCTGAAATATCCCCGCAGACCCGGCAGTGATGCTTCTTGGTCCAGCGCAGCATCTGAATATGGGCGTTGATGATATTCTGATAGCTCCCGGCATAAATGCACGTCAGCGCCTGATAATTCCCGGTCTTCTTGCAGCACGCGGGATCCAGCTCGCCCACCACCGGAGCGCTGATCTCATAATCGCAGACATTGGAGAAGAACTGCTCCAGTGGTGGGTTGTGATAGGTCGCGGTAAAGGGTCCCGCCAGCATCATATTGTGTTTTTTTGCCAGGGACAGCAGATCCCGCCGTGCCTCCACATTGATGATGTGATTGTCGTAATTGGTGTTGTACTGATGCAGGAAGATGACGTCGGTGGCCGGGATCTCCTCCACCGCCAGAAGAGAAATGTTTTCTCCGTCCTCCGGGATGCTGCCGTCTAAAATCTCGCTGTTCTGGCGCACTCGTTCGGCGAAGGAGGCCGCCAGGCCCTTCTGGATCTCCAATCTCCTGATCTGCTCTTGAAGCTCCTCGATCTTTTGTCCGATGATCCCCAGGAGAAAGGCATTGTCCTTTCGATCCATCAGATCCTGGATCTCCTTCAAAGAGAATCCCATCATCTTCATGTTTTGGATAAAAAAGAGCTGGATGATCTGATTGTAGGTATAATAGCGATAGTTGGTCTCCGGGTTCTTCTTATCCGCGGGCAACAGGCCGATCACATCATAATGCCGCAGCGTCTTAATGGGAACGTGGCAGATCTTCGACATCCTGCCGATAGAGTAGACCTCCGCGCCTTGTTGCTCCTGCATGGCAGACACCTCCCCGAAATGCGGTGAAACAGGCTTTTTTCTATTATTGTTAGATTACTATACACAAAAATAGTTGTCAAGTTCGTCTTTCTCCTGTGCAGATTGATTGCTTGTCCTCCTCTGTCCTGCTGTCCTCCCGCCACAACAGCGCCAGCGCCGCCAGGGTCTCGGAAACCGGCCTGCCGCCCATCAAAAAGCATGCCCTCCCCGAAAGCTCCGTCTTTCGCCTCATGTCTGCCTTCTCGCCTCACCTTACACGGGAGGACCCCGGGAAAGGCAAAATATGGACACTGCCGCGCCGGAGGCTTTTTCCTTCGCTCTTGCGCTTTGGCCGCCGGAGGTGTATCATAGGGCCACTACAGGCAGAGTAGGCGCGTATGTGTCCAGTGCCGGAAAGACGGGGAGTTGCTTTCCAGACGAAAGGGGCCGCAGGCCCCGCAGTATACCCGCCGCATCCCGCTGCCGCATATGGGAGCAGCCTCCTTTGTGCGGCATCCGTTGACCGGACTGCCCGACAAAGGAGGAATTTTGATGTCTCTTTACTCCCATCCCTTTTCCGCCCGCTACTGGCGCGATGCCGCCGCCGAGGTGCGCAGCCCGCGCAAGCTGACCTTCGCCGCGCTGATGATCGCCCTTTGCGTGGTGCTGGGCTATGTGCCCTCCGTGCCCCTGGCCCAGGGGGTGCGGGTGACCTGGGGCTTTCTGGCCCGGGCCCTGTGCGCCCTGGTGTGCGGCCCGGTGCTGGGCATGGTCTTTGGCCTTGCTGAGGACCTGCTCAGCTTTTTCCTCACCGGCGGCGGGGGCTATCCCTTCTTCCCCGGCTATACCCTGACCACGGTGCTGGGGGTGCTGCTCTACGCCCTGCTGTTCTACCGGGCCCGACTGACGGTGGGGCGGATCTTTCTGGCGAAGCTTCTGACCAATCTGGAGAACGTGACGCTGGGCGCGCTGTGGATGTCCATTCTCAGCGGCCGGGCCTATTGGGTCACGGCCGGCGCCAGCGCCGTGAAAAACCTTGTTTTGCTGCCGGTGCAGACCCTGGCCCTGACGGCGCTCTTCGCGGCGCTGCTGCCGGCGCTGCGGCAGAGGAAGCTGGTCCCCGCGGCCATGCGCCTGGGCCGCCGGTAGGGACCTGTCAGGGGGAGGGGCGATGCCCCTCCCCTCTTTGCGTTGTTTACAAATTGTTTATGTTCCATCCGTTGACAAGATTTCCCTGTGGTGGTACACTCTCGTTAGCACTCAGGGAAAGCGAGTGCTAAACCAGACAACGACAGTTGCTTCGGCAAGGAGCGCTTTTTGTGGAACTGACGGACCGGAAAAAGCAAATACTGAAGGTGGTCGTGGAGGAATACGTCCGCACGGCGGAGCCGGTGGGCTCCAAGGCCATCGCCGCCCGCATGGGCGGGGCGGTCAGCTCTGCCACCATCCGCAACGAGCTTGCGGACCTGGCGGAGCTGGGATATTTGGAGCAGCCCCACACCTCCGCCGGCCGCGTCCCCTCACCCAGGGGCTACCGGCTGTACGTCAACGAGCTGATGGAGCGGCAGAAGCTCTCCCTCTCCGAGACGGAGGAGATCAACCAGGCCCTGCGCATCAAGATGGAGGAGCTGGACCGGGTCATCTCCCAGGCGGGACGGGCGGTGTCCGCCTTTGTGAACTACCCCGCCTACGTCACCGCCGCCGGGCGGCGCAGCGCCGCTGTGCGGCGGTTCGAGCTGCTGCCGGTGGACGGCGAGAGCTGCATCGCCGTGGTCATGCTGGACCACGGCCGGGTGAAAAGCCAGCTGCTGCGCGCCCAGCTCCCCGTGGAGGTGGAGCAGTTCCCGGTGCTGGTGAACCTGCTCAACAGCCACTTCACCGGCGCGCCGGCGGGGGAGCTGAACCAGCGGCTCATGCAGGTGGCAGGTCAGATCCCGCCGCCGCTGTTCCTCCTCCTCTCCCAGACCGTGGGGTACGCCTGCGACCTTCTGGAGGAGGCGGGGAGACGGGAGATCGTCACCGCCGGGGCCAAGGAGCTTTTGAAGCTGCCGGAGTTCCGGGACGCGGACAAGGCCCACGAGCTCATGAGCTTCCTCACCGACCGGAAGGAGAGCCTTCCCATGCCGGAGGATGAGGGGCCCATGAAGATCCTCATCGGGCCGGAGAACGTCAGCGACGCGCTGAAGGACACCAGCGTGGTCATCGCCAGCTACGACATCGGTCAGGATATGCGGGGCCTCATCGGCGTGGTGGGCCCCACCCGCATGGATTACGCCACCGTGGCTGCCCGGCTCTCCGGCTTTGCCGACGCCCTGACCCGGATGTTCGGCACTCATACATTACTCCCGAAGGAGGAACCAAAGGAATGACGGAAGAGAACAAGCGGCCGGAGGAAGAGACCGAGGAGACCCGGAAGACCGCTCCGGCAGAGGAAACGACCGGGGAGGAGAGCGAGAGCGCATCCCCGGCGGAGAAAAAGGGAAAAAAGAAAAAGGAGAAGGGCTACACCTTCACCCGCGAGCAGGTGGAGCAGATGGAGCTGGCCGCAAAGCAGCTGGAATCCGTGAAGGACCAGTTCGTGCGCCTGAGCGCGGAGTATGAAAACTACCGCAAGCGCACAGCCAAGGAAAAGGACGCCCTCTATCAGGACGCCAAGGCGGATACCGTCCGGGAGTTTTTGGCGGTGTACGACAATCTGGAGCGGGCCGTCTGCGCCGGCGGGGACGAGGACTCCCCCCACAAAAAGGGGCTGGAGATGATCTTCCAGCAGTACAAGGACATCCTGCAAAAGCTGGGCGTCACCCCCATCGAGGCCCTGGGCCAGCCCTTTGACCCGGAAAAGCACAACGCCGTCATGCACATTGACGACGAGCGCTTCGGCGAGAGCGAGGTTTCCCAGGTCTTCCAGGCGGGCTTTGCCCTGGGGGACAAGGTCATCCGCCACGCCATCGTACAGGTCGCAAACTGAACCACCGGCTCATAGAGATAGAAAACGATCATATTATTGTCAAATAGGAGGAAACCAACTATGTCTAAGGTAATCGGCATCGATTTAGGAACCACCAACTCCTGCGTGGCCGTCATGGAGGGCGGCGAGGCTGTGGTCATCGCCAACGCGGAGGGCAACCGCACCACTCCGTCCGTGGTGGCCTTCTCCAAGACCGGCGAGCGCATGGTGGGCCAGGTGGCAAAACGCCAGGCCATCACCAACCCGGACCGCACCATCTCCTCCATCAAGCGGGAGATGGGCTCGGACTACAAGGTGGGCATCGACGGCAAAAACTACACCCCCCAGGAGATCAGCGCCATGATCCTCCAGAAGCTCAAGTCCGACGCGGAGGCGTACCTGGGCTCCCCCGTCACCGAGGCGGTCATCACTGTGCCCGCCTACTTCACGGACTCCCAGCGCCAGGCCACCAAGGACGCCGGCAAGATCGCCGGTTTGGACGTGAAGCGGATCATCAACGAGCCCACCGCCGCGGCCCTGGCCTACGGTCTGGACAAGGAGACCGACCAGAAGATCATGGTCTATGACCTGGGCGGCGGCACCTTCGACGTGTC
>JAFUGI010000091.1 GCA_017469475.1 Oscillibacter sp.
CAGGGCGCGGATCACCTCCACCGTCAGCTCGTCGTTGCGGATCACCCGGATGTCCTGCTCCAGCTCGCCGACGAGCTGATAGAGATTATAGGAAAAGCTGTCGTAATTATCGATGAGCAGGATCATGGTTCCTCCTCTCCGGCCAGCTCCAGCGCCCGGACGACGGCCTTGGCCTTGTTGATGCACTCCTCATATTCCTTCTCCGGCACGGAGTCCGCCACGATGCCGGCGCCGCTGCGCACGAACACCTTGCCGTTTTTCTTGTAGGCGATGCGGATGGCGATGCAGGTATCCATGTTGCCGGTGAAGTCGATGTAGCCGATGGCCCCGCCGTAGATGCCCCGCTTGTTGTTCTCCAGCTCGCCGATGAGCTGGCAGGCCCGGATCTTGGGCGCGCCGGACAATGTCCCCGCCGGCAGCACCGCCTCAATGGCGTCCAGGGCGTCCCGGTCCGGCCGGAGCTGGCCCCGGACGGTGGAGCCGATGTGCATCACGTGGGAATAGCGCTCGATGGAGTGGAGCTTTTCCACCCGGACGGAGCCGAAGCGGCTGACCTTGCCCAGGTCATTGCGGCCCAGGTCCACCAGCATGTTGTGCTCCGCCAGCTCCTTTTCGTCGGCAAGAAGCTCCCGCTCCAGGGCCAGATCCTCCTCCTCGGTGCGGCCCCGGGGCCGGGTCCCCGCCAGGGGGAAGGTGTGCAGCACCCCGTCCTCCAGCTTCACCAGCGTGTCCGGGCTGGCCCCCGCCACCTCCACATCCGTGCCCGAGAAGTAGAACATGTAGGGGGAGGGGTTCATCGTCCGCAGGATGCGGTAGGTGTTCAAAAGGCTTCCGGAGAAAGGGGCGGAGAGCCGGTTGGAAAGGACGATCTGGAAGATGTCCCCCTCCCGGATGTATCCCTTGGCCCGCTCCACCATGGCGCAGTAGGCGTCCTTGTCAAAAAGGGGCGTCACGGGGCCGGTCATCCGGCCGCCGGGCTCCTGCCGCTTTTCGCCCCGGCGCAGCAGGTCCGCCAGCTGGCGCAGCTCCATCACCGCCTTGTGGTAGCCGGTCTCCGGCTGGTCCAGGGAGATGTTGACGATGAGGATGATCTTCTGGCGGAAGTTGTCAAAGGCGATGACCTTGTCAAAGAGCATCAGGTCCACGTCCCGAAAGGCCTCGTTATCCTTCGTCTCCCGGCGGACGGCGGGCTCGCTGTAGCCCAGGTAATCATAGGAAAAGTAGCCCACAAGGCCCCCGGTGAAGGAGGGGAGCCCCGCCAGCCGGGGACTTTTGTAGTCCGCAAGGATCTGGCGCAGGTGGGCGGAGGGGTCCTCCGTGCGGAAGCGGACGCTGCCCACCTGCATCTCCCCGTCCCGGCAGGTGATCTCCAGCTTGGGGTCAAAGCCCAGGAAGGTGTAGCGGCCCCACTTCTCCTTTTCCGCCACCGATTCCAGCATGTAGCAGTGGGTGGAGATGTTCTTCAGGATCTGCATGGCCTCAATGGGCGTGCAGATGTCCGACAGGATCTCGCAGCTGACCGGCAGGACCTTGTAGCGGCCGCTGCTTGCGATGTTCTGGACCTCCTCCAGGCCCGGTGAGATCTTCATAGGCTGTACCTCCCGCAAAAAAAGCTCTCCTGACCCTTCGTCAAGAGAGCAAAAAGCGCCCTTGACAGAAGACTCGTTTCTGTCAAGGGCGAATCGGTCGATCCGCGGTGCCACCTTGATTCGCGGCGGAATGCGCCGCGCACTCAGCGGGATACCAGCATATCCCCGGCAACTGACGTATGCCAGCACGTTGCAGCATACTCTGCGTGGGTCCCACGCATTTGACTGCACCCTCAGCGGTCCATTTGACGGCCTGCGTTTCACCCGACTCTCAGCACCACGGGCTCTCTGTGGAGGCATAGCCGCCGTTATCTCCGCGTCATCAGTTTGAGGTGATTATGGCACGGTTCGCTCCGTTTGTCAAGAAAAAACCGACGTATTCCAAGTCCGGCGGCCGGGCGGAGGATTTTTTTGAAAAGAGGGGTTGACAAGGGAAGGGAGATGTGGTAAATTACATATCAACCAAGAGGGTAGACGGGTTTAATAAGGAGGCGAAGCGAGATGAAGCGACAGTTGGAGCAGCTGCTGCGGAGCAATTTCCGCTGCGGGCGAATGTTGGACTCCCGGACTGGTGCAAGGGCCGGGCGCTTCGCTGTGCGCATGTGCCGCCGCTGAGGGGCGCCGACACCGACCGTTCACCGTCCGGGAGCGCTGTGCGTCCCCGGTTTTTTTGCGCCCCGCATCCCAAAGAGCAAATCAAAAATTCTGATAAATAATAGAAAGAGGTACCAGATCATGAGCAATTATAAGTTTGAGACCTTGCAGCTGCACGTGGGCCAGGAGCAGCCCGATCCCGCGTCCGACGCCCGGGCCGTGCCCATTTACGCCACCACCTCCTACGTTTTCCACAACTCCGCCCACGCTGCCGCCCGTTTCGGCCTGGCCGACGCCGGCAACATCTACGGCCGGCTGACCAACTCCACCCAGGACGTGTTTGAAAAGCGCATCGCGGCCCTGGAGGGCGGCGTTGCCGCCCTGGCCGTGGCCTCCGGCGCCGCCGCCATCACCTACACCATCCAGGCCCTGGCCCAGGCCGGCGACCACATCGTCTCCCAGAAGACCATTTACGGCGGCAGCTACAACCTGCTGGCCCACACTCTGCCCCAGTACGGCATCGAGACCACCTTCGTGGACGCCCATGACCTTGCCCAGGTGGAGGGCGCCATCCGGGAGAACACCAAGGCCGTCTATCTGGAGACTCTGGGCAACCCCAACAGCGACATCCCCGACATCGACGCCATTGCCGCCATCGCCCACAAGCACGGGCTGCCCCTGGTGATCGACAACACCTTCGGCACTCCCTACCTGATCCGGCCCATCGAGCACGGGGCGGACATCGTGGTCCACTCCGCCACCAAGTTCATCGGCGGCCACGGCACCACCCTGGGCGGCGTCATCGTGGACTCCGGCAAGTTCGACTGGAAGGCCAGCGGCAAGTACGCCCCCATCGCCGACCCCAATCCCAGCTATCACGGCATCTCCTTTGCGGACGCGGTGGGCCCCGCCGCCTTCGTGACCTACATCCGGGCCATCCTCCTGCGGGATACCGGCGCCACCATCTCTCCCTTCGCGGCCTTCCTGCTGCTCCAGGGAACGGAGACGCTGTCCCTCCGGCTGGAGCGCCACGCGGAGAACACCAAGAAGGTGGTGGAGTACCTGCGGAACCATCCGCTGGTGGAGCGGGTGAACCACCCCTCCCTGCCGGACCACCCGGACCACGCGCTGTACGAGAAGTATTTCCCCAACGGCGGCGCGTCCATCTTCACCTTTGACATCAAGGGCGGCCAGGCCGAGGCCCACAAGTTCATCGACGCGCTGGAGATCTTCTCCCTGCTTGCAAACGTGGCAGACGTGAAGAGCCTGGTGATCCACCCGGCCACCACCACCCACTCCCAGCTCTCGGAGGAGGAGCTGCTGGACCAGGGCATCCGGCCCAGCACCATTCGGCTCTCCATCGGCACCGAGCACATCGACGACATCATCGCCGACCTGGAAAAGGGCTTTGCCGCCGTCCAGGGCTGAGAGAAGACACACCCATCCGGCCCCGCGCTGCGGGGCCGGATGTTTTTGCGGCGGTGCGCATATCCACCGAGCGGGAGGCGGGAGACCATGCTGCTGTCCGAGGGCGGACACGACCCCCATTACAATCTGGCGCTGGAGGAGTACGTCTTCTCCCGCCGCCTTTTTGCGGGAAAAGCGCCGGTGGGGCTGGCAATTTCCCCCGGAGTGTGATACACTGCCCTCTGGGCCCTGTCCGGGCCCGATACTGCTCAAGAAAGTTGAGGATCATCACATGGGAAAGATCACAAAAACCGCCATGGTCACCGTCTGCGGACGGCCCAACGTGGGAAAATCCAGCCTGACCAACGCCCTGGTGGGGGAGAAGGTGGCCATCGTCTCCAACAAGGCCCAGACCACCCGCAACCGCATCTACGGCGTGGTGAACCGGGAGGACACCCAATATGTCCTGCTGGATACGCCCGGCCTCCACAAGCCCCGCTCCGCCCTGGGGGAGTACATGGTCAAGGTGGTGACCGCCAGTTTGGAGGACGTGGACTGCGCCCTGCTGCTGGTGGAGCCCATCCCCCACGTGGGGGCGCCGGAGCGCGCCCTCATCGACCGCATCCGGGAGGAGAACATTCCCGCTATCCTGGTCATCAACAAGATCGACACCGTGGAGCCGGCGGCGCTGCTGCCGGTGATGGAGGCCTATCACCAGGCGTGGGACGGGTTTGACGCCATTCTGCCCCTCTCCGCCCACACGGGGGACGGCCTTGCGGAGCTGATGGCGGAGCTGTCCAAATACGCCCAGGAGGGCCCCCAGCTCTTCCCGGACGGCCAGGTCAGCGATCAGCCGGAGCAGCAGATGATGGGGGAGATCCTGCGTGAGAAGCTGCTTTTGTGCCTGGATGAGGAGATCCCCCACGGCACCGCCGTGGAGATCACCCGCTTTTCCGAGCGGGAGAGCGGCGTGGTGGACGTGGACGCCACCATCTACTGCGAAAAGGCCAGCCACAAGGGCATCATCATCGGAAAGCAGGGAGCCATGCTGAAAAAGGTCAGCTCCCTGGCCCGGCGGGACATGGAGAAGTTCATGGGCACCAAGGTCTATCTCCAGACCTGGGTGAAGGTGAAGGAAAACTGGCGGGACAATGTCAGCGCCGTCCGCTCCCTGGGGTATCAGGACCAGTGAGGGAAGGACGGCCCGCGCTCGGAGCGGCGGCGTTTGAACTCCCACCGGCGGTGCGGCCTGAGATGAGACAACATCTCACCTGTAAAGGAAAATCACCACATATGAAAAAGAGAGCGGGCAGGTCTGCCCACTCTCTTTTTTTCGCTTCCGGGGTGCTGTTCACCTGTTCCGGGGCCTCCGTGAGGCTTGCCGCTCAGCCCTTGACCGGCTGGTTCACCGTGCCCACGAACAGGGGAAGGCCCCCCATGCCGGTGACGGCGAAGAGGAAGGGCCGGTCCAGCGTGAAGTCCACGGCGGGGGGCTCCTCCGGCATGGCGGTGGCCCGCATGGTGATGAGGGTGAAGGCGGCGGCCTCGCAGCCCTCCTCGTCGATCTTCACCCGGGCGGCGTGGCGGATCTGGTCCACCGCGATCTCCTCGATGTCGGTGGTCATGGGGGTAAAGTCCGCCCCGGGACCGAAGACGCTGGTGACGCCCAGGGCCTCCAGCCCCTCGATGAGATCCAGGTCGGAGTCCACGTCGAACTTGGGCAGGGACAGGCGGATGGTGGCGTAGGTGCTGCCGGCGGCAGAGGGGACAGCGAGGAACTCCATGGCCCGCCCGTCCAGCAGGGCGTCCAGCGTCACGCCCTCGTCGGGCAGGAGCAGCCACATCCGCCCCTCACTCAGCTCCCGGGCCACGGCGGTGAAGCCCTTTCCGTAGTAGACGGTTCCAGTCTCGCTACTGTGAAGGAAATCCGCCTCACAGTCCTTATCGGGAGCGTGGAAAGTCTGGGAATAGGTTTGACTTTCAGAGAATTGGGACTCCCAGGCGGCCTTGAAGTAGATGGCGGTGGCCAGGGCCAGCACGGTCTGGGGGTCCAGCTGCACGCTGCCGGCCTGCTCCTGGAGAAGGCCGTGGGTCTGCTCGTTGAGCCAGGCCTGCAGGGAGGCGTTGAGCTCCGGCGAGCCCATCCGCCCCGCAAAGGAGGAGGCGTAGTAGTTCCGGGCCAGGGTCTCCATGGTGTCCTGGCGGAAGCGAACCAGATCGTTCATCCAAAGGGAGCTGCCCAGGGTCACGGTGGAGGTGCCGTCGTCCGTATACAGGGCGCGCCAGAGGCTGCCGGCCTGGGCCCGGAGGGCCTCCACGCTGTCGGCCCCCAGCAGGGTCAAAAGCTGCTCCCGGCTCTCACCCCCGGTGACCTCCGCCAGCATGGCCAGGGCCATGTACACATTCACCGGCGACCACACCCGGTTTTCCGCACTGCCGGAGAGGAACTGCCCGGTGCCCTCCCGGAAGAAGGCGGCCAGGGACGACGTGTCCGGCAGGGCGTCCCGCCGGGCGCTCTGGGCCTGGTTCCAGACTTGATAGGCACGATGATAGGCGTCATAGTCGGCGGCAGGGTCGGCAAAGAAGGACTGCTCGTCCGGCCGCTGGGGAGACTGAGGGTACTGAGCGGCGGCCACCGGACCGCCGGCGGATACCGGCGTCGGAGCGGGAGAGGCCGGCGTATTGCCGCTCTTTTCGGGCGCGGCGGGCTTTTCGGCGGGGGGCAGGTGGCAAATGGGCACCGTCTCGCCTTCCTGAGTTTCCTCCGTCGCCGCCGGGTCCGCGGGCTCCGCCGGCGTCTCTGGCTGAGTGGGCGTCTCCGGCTGAGCGGGGGCCTCCGGCTGAGTGGGCGTCTCCGGCTGAGCGGGGGCCTCCGGCTGAGTGGGGACCTCGGGTTGGGCGGAGGGTTCCGGCTGGGGCGGCGTCAGCTCCTGGGCAGGGGGCTCCGCCGGGGCCGACGGCTGGGCAGGGGCGCCGCCGCACCCGGACAGGGAGAACAGCAGGGCGCACACCAGAAGAAGAGAGAGACAGGACCGCATGGAAAGGACCTCCTCGGAAATGGTTTTTCTGGATCGGAACGGGCACAAACCGGCATGGAGCCGCGTGCGCGGGGAGCGCCGCAAAGACGCCTTGCGGCGGGGGTATTTGCTTTCTTAGACGGCGGCGGTGGAAAAAAGTTCCGCCGCCGAGAAAAATAGAAAAAAGCACGGAGGCCGCGTCCGCCGCCACCGGAAAGGGGCGCCCGGCATTGCAGTTTTTTCGGGCACGTGCTATAATAAAAAAAGTATCTCATCAAGGGCGCTGGCATCATCCGGAACGAGGCTGCCCGATGCGCGGTCGGGAAACCGCGAGAGCCGGACCGCCGGCCCTTCATGGGGAGGTATGGGGACATCGTACCATATCAGGCGGCCCTCGGTCAACGATGGCGAAGACCTGCCGGACGGGGAACGGGAGAATGCTCCCGCTGGCCGCCTTGCGCCGGCGCCGCTCCCAGGGAAGAGGCACCGTTTTGAGGCCGCGCACGGCCTGTATCGCCTCACGACACCTTGTTGACCTCGTGGAAAATGTGAACTTCAGCAGGATCAAGCACTGTAAAGCGAATTTCCTTGCATGGGATTCGGCGGCGCAATGACCTCCTAATGGGGGAAAGGAGCACCATGAACAAGCAGAACGCACCGAAAAACGGCCCTGAAAAGAACGGCGACTCCTCCGGCGGCAATTACATGGCGGAGGGGATGTGCCTGGGGATCTGCCTGGGAACGGCCCTTGGGGAGACACTCTTTCAGAGCATCCCCATCGGGCTCTCTGTGGGACTCTGCCTGGGCCTTGCCATTGGGGCCGCCATCCCTAAAAAAGGGTAGATCTTCCACCCATAACTTTGCCCCGCCGCCGCAGACTATCCCCGGGAGGGATGGCCATGGAGGACTATTGGGCGCTGTTCTGCGCCACCGGCGACGTGCGGGCCTATATGCTCTACCGCACGGCGGACGACCGGGAGGATGGCGGGGAGAACGGCGGAGCAGAAAAATGAGCGCGGAGCGGGGCGGCCCGGGCCTCGCACCTGGGCTTTTGCGAGAGGAGGTGCCCCATGGCATCGACACCCTATGTTGTGATCCGGGGCATCGTTCTGCGGGAGACGGAGACCCGGGAGGCGGACAAAATTTTGACGCTCCTCACCGACCAGCGGGGAAAGATCTCCGTCATCGCCCGGGGCGCCCGGCGCAAAAGCTGCCGCTATGCCGCCTGCGCCCAGGCGCTGGTCTACTCGGAGTGGACCCTCTATCAAAAAGGCGAGTGGTACTATGCGAACGAGGGCGCCACGATGGAGCTGTTCGCGGGCCTTCGCACGGACCTGGACGCCATGGCCCTGGGCTTCTACTTCGCAGAGCTGACGGAGGCCGTCACCACGGAGGAGGCTCCCGCCGGGCCGCTGCTGCGCCACCTGCTCAACGGGCTGTACGCCCTCAGCACCCTGAAAAAGCCGCCGGCGCTGGTGAAAAGCGCCTTCGAGCTGAAGCTTTTGAGTCTGGCGGGGTATGAGCCTTTGGCAGACGCGTGTGCCTACTGCGGGAATGAGGAGCCGGAGGAGCCCATGCTGGACGTGGTGCAGGGCGTGGTGCGCTGCAAGAGCTGCGGCGGCGGAGGGGCGGCGGCGCCGCTGTGCCGAGACTCTCTGGCGGCGCTGCGCCGCATCCTGTACGGGGACGAGAAGCGCCTCTACTCCTTCCGCCTGGGGGCGGACGCCCAGCGCCGCCTGTCCCAGGCGGCGGAGAGCTTTGCCCGGGCGCAGCTGGAGCGGGGGTTCCGCACGTTGGATTTTTACAAGAGCCTGGAACGAAGCGGGGACGAGACATAGACCCCGATTTCATCATCATACCGCATGGCGGGGAGAGACGAGTATGAGTACATTGACGGAAAAATCCATTCGCACCCTGGAACTGCCCCGGGTCTTGCAGCTGCTCTCGGAGCAGGCGGTCAGCGCGGAGGCAAAGGAGCGGGCCCTCCGCCTCCGGCCGGAGACGGAGAGCTACGAGGTGGAGCGGCTGCTGGACGAGACCGACGCGGCGCGGACCATGATCGGCCTCCACGGAAGTCCCTCCTTTTCCGGCGTGAAGCCGGTGGGGGAGGCGCTGGACCGGGCGGACCGGGGCGGCGCCCTGAATACCCGGGAGCTTTTGTCCATTGCGGACCTTCTGACCGCCGCCCGCCGGACCCGGGAGTATTTTCATGAGGACGCCGGGGAGAAGACGGCCTTGGACGGCCTCTTTTACGCCCTGCGGGGCAACCGCTTTTTGGAGGAGAAGATCAAGCGCTGCATCACGGACGAGGACACCATTGCCGACGCCGCCAGCACCGCCCTTGCGGACATCCGCCGCCATATGCGCCAGGCCCAGGCCAAGTCCCGCCAGATCCTTCAGCGCATCATCGCCTCCCCCTCCTACGGGAAAATTTTGCAGGAGGCCATCATCACCCAGCGGGACGGCCGCTTCGTGGTGCCGGTGAAGGCCGAGCACAAGGGCGACCTGCCGGGGCTGGTCCACGACATCTCCTCCTCCGGGGCCACGATCTTCGTGGAGCCCATGGGCGTGGTGCAGGCCAACAACGAATACATCGAGCTGGAGGCCAAGGAGCAAAAGGAGATCGACCGCATCCTTGCGGAGCTCTCCGCTGAGGCCGCCGCCCACCGCCGGGACATCCAGGGGGATTACGACGTGCTGGTCCAGCTGGACCTGATCTTTGCGCGGGGCCAACTCTCCTACCGCATGGATGCCGCCCGTCCCGCCCTGCGGCGGGACGGGGTGACCCACCTGCGCCGGGCCCGCCACCCGCTGCTGGACGCAAAAAGCGCGGTACCCATCGACCTCCGGCTGGGGGAGGAGTTCGACACCCTGGTCATCACCGGGCCCAACACCGGCGGCAAGACCGTGAGCCTCAAGACCCTGGGGCTTTTGACCCTCATGACCCAGTGCGGGCTGCACATCCCCGTGGCGGACCAAAGCTGCGTCGCCGTTTATGACCGGGTCCTGGCGGACATCGGGGACGAGCAGTCCATCGAGCAGAGCCTCTCCACCTTCTCTGCCCACATGACCAACATCGTCTCCATTTTGCAGGAGGCGGACAGCCGCAGCCTGATTCTCTTCGACGAGTTGGGCGCCGGCACGGACCCGGTGGAGGGCGCGGCCCTGGCCGTGGCCGTCATCCAGCACGTCCGCGCACTGGGCGCCCGGGTGGCCGCCACCACCCACTATGCCGAGCTCAAGACCTTCGCCATGACCACGGCGGGGGTGGAAAACGCCTCCTGCGAGTTCTATGTGGAGACCCTCAGCCCCACCTATCGCCTCCTCATCGGCATCCCCGGCAAGTCCAACGCCTTCGCCATCTCCCGGCGGCTGGGACTGCCCGAGAGCCTCATCGCCGACGCCCAGAGCCGCATGAGCGGGGAGAGCGTCCGGTTCGAGGACATTTTGACCCAGCTGGAGGAAAAGCGCCAGGCTCTGGAGAAGCGGGAGCTGGAGGCGGACCGCCTGTACCGCGCCCGGGAGGAGGACGCCAGACGCGCCCGGGAGTTCCGGGAGCAGATGGAGCGGGCCAAGGACAACGCCCGCAGCCGGGGCGAGGCGGAGGCCAAGCGCGTCCTGCGGGACGCCCGCTCCACGGCGGACCGGGTCTTCGCGGAGCTGGACGCCCTGCGCAAGGCCCAGGAGGCCGCCGCCCGGGCGGAGACCACCAATGAGGCCCGGGCCGCTCTGCGCCGGGAGCTCAACGAGGCGGAGGACGCCATCACCCACTATGACGAGCGGCAGGCCCCCATTCCCAAGCCCTCCCGGCCCATCCAGGCGGGGGATCTGGTGGAGATCCCCGGCGTGAAGCAGGCGGCGGAGGTGGTGTCCGTGGGGAAGGACGGCACCTTGCAGCTCAAGGCCGGCGCCCTGAAAATGAAGGCCCGCAGCGGCGAGGTCCGCCTCATCGAGGACGACGAGCGCGCCGCCCGAAAGAAACAGGTCACGGTCAGCCGGGGACCGGGCCGGCCCATCGCCGCGGCGGCGCCCCGGGAGCTGGACATCCGGGGGCTGGAGACGCTGGAGGCCGAGAGCGTGGTGGAAAACTTCCTCTCCACCGCTGTCATGGGCCATCTGGAGACCGTCACTATCATCCACGGAAAGGGCACCGGTGCCCTGCGCAAGGCCGTCCATGAGCTGCTGCGCCGCAGCCGGGCGGTGAAATCCTTCCGCCTGGGCGTCTACGGCGAGGGGGAGAGCGGCGTCACCGTGGTGACGCTGAAGTGACCGGGAGCATCCATCTGCGAAACGCGTTTTGCAATGGACCAAGAAGATCAGATCAAAAGGAGTGAGCGCCATGCAGGAGCTGGAAAAGCAATTTCACATCCAATGCGTGCCCGGAGACGTGGGACGGTACTGCATCCTGCCCGGAGACCCGGGACGGGTCGCGTCCATCGCGGCGTACTTTGCGGACGCCCGGCAGGTGGCCTGCAACCGGGAGTTCAACGTGTGGACCGGGTATCTGGAGGGGGAGAAGGTCACCGCCTGCTCCACCGGCATCGGCGGTCCCTCCGCCGCCATCGCCATGGAGGAGCTGCACAGGTGCGGGGCGGACACCTTTTTGCGCACCGGCACCTGCGGCGGCATCGACCTTGCGGTGCGCTCCGGGGACATCGTGGTGGCCACCGGCGCCATCCGCTATGAGCACACCAGCCTGGAGTACGCCCCCATCGAGTTCCCGGCGGTGCCGGACCTGGACGTGACCAACTGCCTTGCGCAGGCGGCGCGGGAACTGGGACTGCGGCTGCACACCGGCGTCGTCCAGTGCAAGGACAGCTTTTACGGTCAGCACAGCCCGGACGCCTCGCCGGTATCCTACGAGCTGAAGGCCCGGTGGGAGGCCTGGAAGCGCCTGGGGGTCAAGGCCAGCGAAATGGAGTCTGCCGCCCTCTTCGTGGTGGCGGCGGCGCTGGGCTGCCGGTGCGGCTCCTGCTTCCACGTCATCTGGAATCAGGAGCGGGAGGCCGCCGGGCTGGACCAGGACATGAGCACCGACACGGAGAACTCCGTCCGGGTGGCGGTGGAGGCGCTGAAGCTGCTGATCCGCCGGGACCGGGGGTAATGCCCAATAAAAAGTTAGCACCACAAAACTGTTTGCCGTTCTCACCATGGGACACGGCAAACAGTTTTTTCCTTTGTGCAGGATGCCGGTTGACAGCAGGGGGTTAGTTCCGTATAATTGTGACAGCCTGTCATAAAGCGACAACTTGTCATTTTTGGCCCCTTGCGAGCTATATTTTGTAAGGGAGGACTTGTCGCCTTGGGACAGAGAGGGGAGAGAGCAGACATGTGTACCGAGACGTTCCTCCGCTTGCCGGAGGAGAAGCGGAACCGATTTTTGGACGCCGCGTGGGAGGAGTTCACCGTGGTGCCCTATGCCAAGGCGTCCATCAACCAGATCGTCCGCCGGGCGGGCATCCCCCGGGGCAGCTTCTATCAGTATTTCGAGGATAAGAGCGACCTGTTCAACTACCTGATGGAAAACGTGCGGGACCAAGTGGTAGACCTGTTCCACGACATCCTCTGTGAGGCGGAGGGAGACCTGTTCCGCACCGCCCTTCTGGCCTTTGACCGGTTTCAGGACCGGCGCAGGACCGGGGACCAGCTCCTTTTCAACCGATTCGTGCAGCTGCTGCACATCAACCCCGGCGTGGACCTGGAGAGCACGATCACCGGCCGGCCGGAGGAATACATCACCGGGGAGTTTTGGCAGGAGATCGACCTTTCCCGTCTGCGACGGACGGACGAGCACTTCTTGCTGGGGGTGTGCCGCCTCATCGGCGGGTGCCTCGGGGGAGCACTGATGGACTGCCTTTTGAATGCGGACCGGGAAACGGAGAGCCGGCAGGGGCTGGCGGAGCAGCTGGACATTGTCCGCCGGGGGGCCTGCCGTCCGGAGCTTTTTTCTCAGGTAGACGCAATGTAACAAAACCGAAACCGGACAGCAGCAATTCTCAAACGCCTGGGGTCTATCCTTGGACCGACGGCGGACCACAATACCCACGCGGCTGTGCCGCGAAAGAATCGGGAGGATGATTATGAAACAACAGGTGATCGCCCTGGTGACGGCGCTGGCTCTGGCCCTTTCTCTGGGCGTATCCGTGCTGGCGGCGTCCACGCCGGCCATCCGCGCCGCCGCGCCTGCCCCACAGGAGGAGAGCGCGGCCGCCGAGACACAGGAGCCCGCCGCACCGGAGGGTACGGCGGAGACCGCCGCCGAGGTACCGGCGGAGGATGCCGGGGACACAGCGGACACGGAGGAGGAGCCCACCTTGGCCGGGCCGGACGACGGCGCACAGAGCATCGTGCCCGACCCCGTGGGCAGCATCAGCTTTGCCAACGTGGAGCGGCGCATCCGGGAGAACAATCTGACGATCCTGGGGCTGGAGGAGAACGTGGCCATTTTACAGGACATCGACTATGAGAAGCTGGAAAAGGACCTGCGGGACGGCCTCAACAGCATCGCCACCGCCCAGTGGAGCATGATCCAGGGCGCGTCTGTGGGCATGATCGACTCCGTGGCCGCCAGCCTGTCCAAGACCAGCATGCAGCAGCAGTACGACGCCCTGCGCACCCAGTTTGACGATCTGAAGGACGGCAAGCTCCAGTCGGACAACGAGACGCTGATCCGCCAGCTGCAAAACGGGGAGGACCAGCTGGTCCTGGCGGGGGAGGCCACCTTCATCGCCCTGGCGGCCATGGAGAGCCAGGAGACCTCCCTCCAGCGGCAGCTGGCGGCGCTGAACCGCACGGTGGAGGAGCTGGAGCTGCGCTACCAGCTGGGGCAGATCTCCGCCCTGCAATTGCAGGAGGCCAAGGCCGGCCGGACCGCCCTGGTCAGCGGCCTTGAGACCCTGCGCATGAACATCCGCACCTACAAGACCCAGCTGGAGAACATGCTGGGCGCGGAGCTCACCGGCACCATCCACCTGGGCGCAGTCCCCGCCGTGACGGAAAAGCAGATCGCGGACATGGACCTTGAGCGGGACCTGGCGGCGGCCAAGGAGAAAAGCTACGAGCTGCGCGCCGCCAAGGCCACCCTGGACGACGCCCAGGAAACCTACAAGGACGACGCCGACACCTATAATTACAACGACAAGAAGGAGGGCTTCCGCCGGGCCCAGCATACCTGGCAGGCCGCCCAGTATACATACACCAGCGCGGTGCAGAGCTATGAGCTGAAATTCCGCACCCTTTACGACCAGGTCCACGATTACCGCCAGATCTGGCAGGCGGCCAGGGTGGCCTTGGCCAGCGAGCAGGCGTCCTACCAGGCGTCGGAGCTCAAGTACCAGCAGGGCACTATCTCCAAAAACGCCCTGCTGGCCGCGGAGGACGACCTCCGGGCGGCGGAGGCCAAGGTGACCACCGCCGCAAACGACCTCTTCTCCGCGTACAACACCTATTGCTGGGCAGTTGAGCACGGCATTTTGAACTGATTGGGAGGCTTGGACATGAAGAAACAACAGCTGATCTCCGGCGCGCTGGCCGCCGCGCTGGCCCTGACCCTCACCGCCTGCGGCGGCTCCTCCGAAGCGGGGACCCCGGCGGAGACGGCCGCCCCCGTGGGCGTTGCCGTGCAGGTGGCCACCGTGACGGCGGAGGACATCGCCGCGGAGAACAAGGTCTCCGGCAGGATCACTGCGGACAACGAGGCCATCATCATGGTGGCCGTGTCCGCCAAGTGTACTGCCGTTTACGCCGACGCCGGGGACGAAGTGCAAAAGGGGGACATCCTCTGCACTCTGGACCTGGACAGCACCCTCTCCTCCTACAGCGCCGCCCGCATCAGCTATGACGCGGCGGTGCAGAGCTACCGGGACCAGAAGGCCATTCTGGATAAGCAGGTCTCCATGGCGGAGGACAATGTGAACAACACCAAGGCCCTCTTCGAGATCGGCGCCGCCTCCCAGCTGGAGATCGACCAGGCGGAGCTGAACTATCAAAACGCCGTGGCCGGCCGGAACTCCGCCCTGGCCCAGCTGGAGGCCGGGATGCAGAACGCCAAGTCCGGCGTGGAGCAGCTGGGTACGGTCCTGGAGGACGTGGATGCCCGGGGCAATGTCATCGCCCCCATGAGCGGCACCCTTGTCACCATGAACGCCGTGGAGAACAGCTACATCTCCAACGCCATGCCTCTGGCCGTCATCGACGGGGCGGAGCAGATGAAGCTCACCGCCTCCGTTTCCGAGGCGCTGGTGCCCAAGCTCCACGCCGGGGACGAGGCGGACGTGTACGTCAGCGCGGTAGACAGCCGCTTCACCGCCGCCATCCGCTCCGTGGAGCGGGCGGCCAACGCCCAGACCCAGCTCTACACCGTGACGCTGACGCTGCCGGCGGACGCGGGAGACCTGCTCTCCGGCATGTTCGCGGACATCACCTTCCACACCGACCAGGTGTCCGGCGCCATTGTCATCCCCTCGGAGGCCATTTTGACCAGCGGCTCCACGGAGTACGTCTTCGTGGTGGAGGGGGACACCGCCCGGTATGTGGAGGTGGTCACGGGCCTCACCGGCTCCGGCGTGACGGAGGTCCTCTCCGGCCTCACGGCGGGGCAGACCCTGGTGACGGTGGGCCAGTCCTACCTCAGCGACGGGGACACGGTGCGCGTGGTCACCGCGGAGGGATAAGCGCCTATGAGTGTTGCAAAGTTCTGCATCCGCCATCGGGTGACCACCATCCTGGCGGTCATCATGATCGTGATCTTCGGCGCGGTCTTCACCACCCAGCTGCAAATGTCCCTCCTGCCGGATATGGAGGCGCCCATGGCGGTGGTCATGTGCTACTATACCGGCGCCACGCCCACCGACATCGAGGAGCTGGTGACCCGCCCGCTGGAGAGCGCCGCCATGTCGGTGTCCGGCGTGAAGGAGGTCTCCTCCACCTCGTCGGACGGGGCCAGCGTCCTGCAGATCACCTATGAGGACGGCACGGACCTGGACATCGCCGCTACCCGCCTGCGGGAGCAGTTTGACATGACGTCCCTTCCGGACGACGCCATGGACCCCATCATCCTGAACATGAACATCTCCGACCTGATGCCCACGGCCCTCATCGCCCTGAAGGGGGACGATCTCAACCGCCTCCAGACCCTGGCGGAGGACGTGGTGACCCCCGCCCTGGAGCGAATCGACGGCATCGCCTCCGTCACCGCCTACGGCGGCACGGAGCAGCAGATCATCGTGCGGGTGGACCGGGCCCGCGCCCAGGGCTACGGCCTGAGCAACAGCTACATTGCCCAGTTCCTGGCGGCGGAGAACCTGATCTACCCCGGCGGTGACCTGCACAACGGAACCAAGACCCTCACCGTCTCTACCGACGCCAAGTACACCTCCGTGGAGGATGTGCGCAACACCCTCATCACCCTGCCCACCGGCGGACACGTGCGCCTGGGCGAGGTGGCGGAGGTGGCCATCGAGGACCAGGACCAGGACACCATCGCCAAGATGAGCGGCCAGGAGTGCGTGATCCTGATGGTCTCCAAGCAGTCCGGCGCCAACGAGCGGGGGGCGGCCGCCGCCGTGACGGCGCGGCTGGAGGCGCTGCGCACGGAGAATCCGGACCTTGACTACTACGTTGCCTACAGCGCGGCGGATTATATCGACATGGCGGTGCAGTCCGCCATGCAGAACATCGTGCTGGGCGTGCTGCTGGCGGCCATCGTGGTCTTTTTGTTCCTGCGCCGCTTCGGACCCACCATGACCATCGCCATCTCCATGCCCGTTTGTATTTTGACGGTGTTCGTGCTGATGAACGTGTTCGACCTGACGCTGAACATGATGAGCCTGGGCGGCATCGCCATGGGCGTGGGCATGATCGTGGACAACTCCATCGTGGTGCTGGAGAACATCTACCGCTTCGCCTCGGAGGGCTATGACCGGGAGAGCGCCTGCGTGGAGGGCACGAAGGAGGTCACCAACTCCGTGGTGGCGTCCACCCTGACCACCGTGGCCGTGTTCTTGCCCCTGGGCCTCACCGGCGGCATGGCGGGAATGATGTTCAAGGACTTCTGCCTGACCATCGCCTTTTTGATCCTGGCGTCCCTGGTCATTGCCCTGACCTGGGTGCCCCTGCTCTGCTACCTCATGCTGGACGAGGCCCGGGCCCACCGCCAGCAGTTCGACGCGGCCAAGCGCCCCGGAAGCCTCGGCCGGTGGAAGATGAAGCTCTACGACGGGTATCTGCGGCTTTTGGCCTACTTCGCCCACCACCTGAAGATCGGCATGCTGGTGTGCGGCGTCATGGTGGCGGTGTTCATCCTGGCCTGCGCCCGGACCAACATGGTCCTCATCCCAGAGATGGACCAGGGAGAGGTGAACATCTCCGTGTCTCTTCCCATCGGCTCCAGCACGGAGGAGGCCATCGGCATCGCCGAGCAGGTCACCGCCGTGGTCGAGCGGGAGGTGACGCCGGAGGAACTGGAAAACTGCTACTACATGGTCTCCGGCGGCAGCGGTATGAGCTCCATGATGTCCAGCGGCGACATCACGGTGGGGCTGAACCTGGTGAACAAAAACCAGCGCAGCCGCAGCGCTACCCAGATCAGCAACGACCTGCGCGACAAGCTCCAGGACATCGCCGGCTGCGAGATCACGGTGTCCGCCTCCGACATGAGCTCTATGATGGGCACCGGCGGCGACATCAACGTGGAGATCACCGGCGACGACTACGGGACCCTGACCCTCATCGCCGCGGACATGGTCAAGGAGATCTCCGCCCTGCCGGACGCGGTGGACGTGACCAGCTCCGTCTCTGAACAGGTGCCCCAGGTGGAGGTCACCATGAACCGCCAGGTGGCCAACCAGTACGGCCTGACCGCCGCCCAGGTGGGCGCCGCCGTCCGCTCCGAGCTCACCGGCTCCACCGCCACCAAGGTCACCATCGACAGCACGGAGCTGGACGTGGTCATCAAGGGCGACGGCGCGGCCTCCCGCAGTTTGGACGCCCTGCGCTCCATGCCCATCACCACCGCCTTCGGCGGCACGGTGGCCCTCTCCTCCGTCGCCAATGTGGAGGTGGTCCAGGCGCCCCAGAGCATTGCCCGCAGCAACCAGTCCCGCCAGGTGAGCGTCACCGGCAGCACCATCAGCGGCAACACCACCGCCATGACGGCGCAGCTCCGCCAGCTGCTGGAGAGCTATCCCATGCCCCAGGGCTACACCGCCGAGACCGCCGGCGCCTATGAGGACATGATGGAGAGCTATGAGGATCTGGGCCTTGCCCTGCTGGTGGCCATGGGCCTTGTGTACTTCGTGCTGGCGGCCCAGTTCGAGTCCTTCCTGATGCCGGTCATCGTGATGCTGATTTTGCCGGTGGCCTTCTCCGGCGCCCTCTTCGCCCTGCCCCTCACGGGGAAGGACATCTCCATGATCTCCCTGGTCTCCCTCATCATGCTGGCGGGCACGGTGGTCAACAGCTCCATCATCCTGGTGGACTACATCAACGTTCGCCGCCGGGAGGGAGAGAGCCGGGAGGACGCCATCCTCCACGCCTGCCCCCTGCGGGTGCGGCCGGTGCTCATGACCACCCTCACCACCGTCCTTGCTATGGTGCCCATGGCCCTTGGCATCGGGGATACCAACGAGATGATGAGCGACATGGGCGTGACCATGATGAGCGGCATGATTATCTCCACTGTGGTGACGCTGATCTTCACGCCGGTGTTCTACTCCGTGATCGACAACATCCCCCAGAGGCTGCGGCGCAAAAAGCGGCCCGCCGCCGCGGAGGGCTGAGCCCCTCCCGCCGGACGGCCCCTGCCTGCCCATCTTCGCCGCCCCGGCACCGCACAGCGGTGCCGGGGCGGCTTTTGCGTCGGTTTTGGTAAAGGGAAGTGGAGGAAAGAAGTCGTTTTTACCCCATTTGTTTCCTGAAAAATTATGAAATATATACAGACGAGAGTGGGGAGTGGTCAAGTGAAATTGTAAAAACAAACCAAAAGTGACCGCTCTTTTTCGACACCAAGCGTCCTTGACGGTATTGGCCGGGGGCGGTATAATACAGGTGGCAGCATTTGGGCAAATTTACTGCCGCCCATCATTTTAGAGAGATCTCCCGCCGATCGAGGCCGGGGAGAAGAGAGAGGCTTTATGGACGAGAACGTACTTCGCCGTTTTCACGACGGTACGCTGAGCGACGGCTGGCATTGCTTCGGAGCCCACCCGGAGGAGCGGGACGGGCAGCGGGGCTGGCGCTTTCGGGTCTGGGCGCCCCACGCGCAGAGCGTCTGCGTGGTGGGAGACTTCAACGGCTGGCAGGAGGGGGTCCACCCCCTGACCCGGCAGGACGAGATCTGGGAGGGCTTTATCCCGGGATTAGAGCAGTATGCCGCTTACAAATACGCCCTCCGGGGCGCGGACGGCAAGCTCCGCTACAAGGCGGACCCCTACGGCTTCCACACGGAGACCCGGCCCGCCACGGCCAGCAAGCTCTATGACATCACCGGCTTCCACTGGGCGGACGGGGCATTCCGCCGCCGGAAGGGGAGCCACCCGGTCTACACCTCGCCCCTGAACATCTACGAGGTGCACCTGGGCTCCTGGCGGCTGCGGGAGAACGGGGACTATATCGACTACCGGGATCTGGCCCGGGACCTGGCCGCCTACGTCAAGGACATGGGCTACACCGCCATCGAGCTTTTGCCGGTGACGGAGCACCCGCTGGACGATTCCTGGGGCTATCAGTGCACGGGCTACTTTGCCCCCACCTCCCGGTTCGGGACGCCCCAGGATTTCATGTGGTTTGTGAACCACATGCACCAAAACGGCATCACCGTGATCCTGGACTGGGTACCGGCCCACTTCTGCAAGGATGAGCAGGGCCTCTATGAATTCGACGGGACTTGCTGCTACGAGTACAGCGACCCCAACAAGTGGGAGCACGCCGGCTGGGGCACCCGGGTCTTCGACTACGGCCGGCCGGAGGTGAAGAGCTTCCTTCTCTCCTCGGCCCGCTTCTGGCTGGAGGAGTATCACATCGACGGACTGCGGGTGGACGCGGTGGCGTCCATGCTGTATCTGGACTATGCCCGCCAGGGCGGCGCCTGGACCCCCAACCGCTACGGCGGACGGGAGAATCTGGAGGCCATCGACTTTTTGCGCCAGCTCAACGCCATGGCCTTTTCCGTGGACCCCAGCGTGCTCATGATCGCGGAGGAGTCCACCGCCTGGCCCCTGGTCACGGCGCCGCCGGAGGCGGGGGGCCTGGGCTTCAACCTGAAGTGGAACATGGGCTGGATGAACGACATGTGCCACTATCTCAAGCTGGACCCCTGGTTCCGCCAGGACCACCACAAGGACATCACCTTCTCCATGATGTACGCCTTCTCGGAAAACTTCGTTCTGCCCATCTCCCACGACGAGGTGGTGCACATGAAGGGCTCCGTGGTGGGCAAAATGCCCGGGGACTATGAAAATCAGCTGCGCTGCACCCGGGGCTTTTACGCATATCTCTTGGCCCACCCGGGAAAAAAGCTCCTCTTCATGGGGGCGGAGCTGGGCCAGTGGCACGAGTGGAACTCCCGCACTCAGCTGGACTGGTATCTTCTGGACCGGCCGGAGAATCAGCAGCTCCACCGCTTCTTCCGGGACGCCAACGCCTTCTACAAAAAGCAGTCCCCTCTGTGGGAGATCGACTTTGACTGGCAGGGCTTCGAGTGGCTGGTGCCGGACGACAACCACAACAACGTGGTGGTCTTCCTCCGCCGGGACAAGGCGGGACGGGAGCTTTTGTGCGCGGTGAATTTCTCCCCCAACCGGTACGGAGACTATCGGGTGGGCGTGCCGCCCCGGCGGCGGTATGTCCCCGTGTTCACAACGGATGAACCCGACTACGGCGGCGAGGGCTTTTGCGACCGCTCGCCGGTCCGGGTGGAGGCGGTCCCCTCCCACGGGAAGGAGACCTCCGCACTCATCCGCATCCCTGCCTTCGGCGCGGTATTTTTGCGGGGAGAGGGCACCTTCTCCCCGAGGAATAAACAGGCGAAAAAGGAGTTGGAGAGACCATGAAAAAAGAGTGCATCGCCATGCTGTTGGCTGGCGGCCAGGGAAGCCGTCTGTACGTGCTCACCGGCGACATGGCCAAGCCCGCGGTCCCCTTCGGCGGCAAATACCGCATCATCGATTTCCCCCTGTCCAACTGTTCCAATTCCGGCATCGACACCGTGGGCGTGCTGACCCAGTACCGGCCTCTGGAGCTCAACAGCTACATCGGCAGCGGCCAACCCTGGGATCTGGACGGGTCCACCGGCGGTGTCCACATCCTGCCGCCCTATATGGGCAGCAGCGGCGGCACCTGGTACAAGGGCACCGCCAACGCCATCTATCAGAACATCGGCTTCATCGACCTGTATGACCCGGAGTATGTGGTGATCCTCTCCGGCGATCATATCTATAAGATGGATTACTCCGACATGGTCCGCCGGCACAAGGAGGCCGGGGCCGCCTGCACCATCTCCGTGATGGAGGTGCCCTGGGCGGAGGCGCCGCGCTTTGGCATCATGAGCGTGGACGGGGAGGACATGATCACCGAGTTTGCCGAAAAGCCCAAGGAGCCCAAGAGCAACCTGGCCTCCATGGGAATCTACGTCTTCTCCTGGCAGACCCTGCGCCGCTACCTCACCGAGGACGAGGCGGACCCCCATTCCGACAACGACTTCGGCAAAAACGTCATCCCCGCCATGCTGCAAAGCGGCGAGCGGATGGCGGCCTACCGCTTCGCGGGCTACTGGAAGGACGTGGGCACCCTGGAGTCCCTGTGGGACGCTAATATGGACATGCTCTCGCCGGAGTCCGGATTGGACCTTCTGGATGAGGCGTGGCCCATTTACGCCCGCTCCGTCAACGCTCCGCCGGCCTTCCTGGCGGACACCGCCCGGGTGACCCACAGCGCCATCAACCGGGGCAGCGTGTTCCTGGGCACGGTGGAAAACTCCGTCATCTCCCCCGGCGTCACCGTGGGGGAGGGAGCCCGGGTCAGCTACTCCGTGGTGCTGCCGGGCACTGTGATCGAGTCCGGCGCGGTGGTGGAATACGCCATTTTGGGCGAGGGCTGCCGCATCGGCGCCAACGCGCAGGTGGGCTGCGCGCCCCAGGGCGCTGACCCGGACACCTGGGGGCTGACGGTGCTGGCGCCCGGCTGCCCCGTGGCGGACGGACGCACGATCCCGGCCGGCACGATGCTGGACCGGAGCGGTGAGGAGGTAACGAAATGAAAGGGCTGCACGGGATCATCTTTTCCTATAAACAGCGCAGCGACCTGCGGGAGCTGGGGGAGGTCCGCTGTCCCTCGTCCGTTCCCTTCGGCGGCCGCTACCGGGCGGTGGACTTTGCCCTTTCCAACCTGGTCAACGCCGGGGTGAAGGATGTGGGCGTGGTGACCCACGGGCGGTACCAGAGCCTGCTGGACCACCTGGGCACCGGCAAGGACTGGGATCTTTCCCGCAAGCGGGGCGGGCTGCACATTCTGCCGCCCTTCAACGAGCAAAGCGGCTGGAGTGCCTCTCCCTTCCGGGGAAAGATCGAGGCGCTGGCCAGTGTGCGCTCCTACCTGGATACCATCCGCCAGGACCATATTGCCCTGATGGACGGGGACCTGGTGGTGAACCTTCCTCTGGGGGAAATTTTTGAGGAGCATCTGCGCACCGGGGCGGACGTGACCATCGTGTGCGGAAACGACAGCTTTGCCACGGAGGACGGCACCTATTTCGAGCTGGACGGCCAGCGCCGTGTCCGGGAGGTGCTCTTCCATCTCCACACCCCCCGGGGCTACCGGGGACTGGAGGTCTATATCCTCTCCACCCAGTTCCTCAAGGACCTGGTGGACGAGTGCACCGGTAAGGACCAGTTCAGCTGGCGGCGGGACGTGCTCCAGGCCCGGAAGGACGAGCTGTATCTCCACGCCTACGTGTGGGACGGCTTTGCCGCCCAGATTCGCTCCGTGCGGGAGTATTATGACCGCAGCATGCAGCTGCTGGACCCCGCCATCCGGGAGGAGCTGTTCACCCTGCGCCACCCCATCCGCGCAAAGGGAACGGATAAGTCCTCCACCTATATCGGCGCGGAGGGCCGCTGCGTCAACTCCCTGATCGCAGACGGCTGCCGCATCGAGGGCACGGTGGAAAACTCCATCCTCTTCCCCGGCGTCACGGTGGAGGCGGGGGCCGTGGTCCGGGGCTGCGTCCTCTTTAAGGAGGCGGCGGTGCGCCGGGGCGCGGAGCTGGCCTACATCATCGCCGACAAGAATGTGGAGGTTTTGTCCGGCCGCACGCTGATGGGCCACGCGGCCTATCCCATCGTGCTGGCCAAGGACAGCATCGTATAAGACGCTAAGGGGGACGCGGTCCCCCTTAGATGCGTCCTGACCGGAGCACGGTCCTGCGCGGCGGCGCCTCGGCGCTGCCGGGGACTTTTCTTCGCCGCTTCCCGCCCTTTTCCGAGGGGGAGAAGCGCCGCCGCATGGTTTTGCGGAGAGTGGAGAAGCTGACAACAACAACGACAAAAGAAGGAGTAACGGTTATGAAGATCCTGTATGTGACCAGTGAAGCGGTCCCCTTCTGCAAGACCGGCGGTCTTGCGGATGTGGCCGGGTCCCTGCCTCCGGCTCTCGCCAAGGAGGGGGCGGAGGTGGCCGTGGTGCTGCCGCTGTATCGAACGGTCAAGGAGCGCTTCGGCGATCAGCTGACCTTTGTGTGCTATGATTATGTAAACCTCTCCTGGCGGCACAATTACTGCGGCCTCTTCTCATTGGAGAAGGACGGCGTGACCTGGTATTTTCTGGACAACGAGCAGTATTACGACCGGCCGGAGCTGTACGGCTATCTGGACGACGGAGAGCGCTTCGGCTTCTTCTCCCGGGCAGTGGTGCGGATGCTCTCCCACATGAAGTTCTGGCCGGATGTGATCCACTGCAACGACTGGCAAAGCGCCCTGGTGCCCGTCTATTTGAAGGACGACGGCGTGCGGGAGGAGCGGTACCGCTCCATCAAGACCACCCTCACCATCCACAACATCGAATACCAGGGGCGTTACAACCCCTATATCCTGGGCGAGCTGTTCGGCTTGAACGAGGGCTGGGTGCGGGACGGCACCATGCTCATGGACGGGGATCTGAACCTGCTCAAGGGCGCCATCCTCTGCTCTGACGCGGTGACCACCGTGTCTCCCACCTATGCCGAGGAGCTGCGCTCCCCCTACTTTGCTCACAAGCTGGACCCCGTCATGCGCCAGTGCGGCTTCAAGCTCTCCGGCGTGCTCAACGGCATCGACCAGGCGCTCTACGATCCCAGCACCGACGGCCGCATCGCCCACCGCTATTCCGCGGAGGACTTGAGCGGCAAGGCCAGGGACAAGGCCCTGCTCCAGCAGATGCTGGGCCTGCGGGAGGACCCGGAGCTCCCCATCGTGGCCATCGTCAGCCGGCTGGTGGCCCACAAGGGGTTGGACTTGATTTGTGAGGTCATCCATGATATGATGGAACTTCCGATGCAGTTGGTAATCCTTGGGAAGGGCGACCAGAAGTATGAGGAGTTCTTCCGCTGGGCGGGGCAGCAGTACCCCGGCCGGATGGCGGTGCGGCTGGACTACAACGAGGCGCTGTCCATGGCCATTTACGCCGGAGCGGACCTCTTCCTGATGCCCTCCCGCAGCGAGCCCTGCGGCTTGAGCCAGATGATCGCCATGCGGTACGGCACGGTGCCCATCGTCCGGGAGACCGGCGGGCTGAAGGATACCGTGCGGCCCTATGAGGCCTGGCGGGACGCCGGAAACGGCTTTACCTTCGCCAACTACTCCAGCGGCGACATGCTCTATGTCATCCGGGAGGCGGTGTACCTCTATACGGACTATCCGGAGGTGTTCGGCCGCCTGCGCCAGCGGGCTATGAGCGCCGACTTCAGCTGGGGCCGCAGCGCGGCGGAGTATCTGCGGATCTACGGGGGGCTGCTGGACCGCTCCTGGCCGGAGGAGGCCGCCCCGGAGACCGTGCCCGTTGAGGCTGCGGCCGCCCCGGAGGAGACAGGACCGGAGGAGGCGATGCCCGTGGAGGCCGCGCCGGAAGCTGCTTCCGCGAAGGCCGCGCCGAAGCCCCGGAAGGCCCCCGCGAAAAAGAGCGCCAAGGCCGCCGGGGAGGAGAGTGCTCCCAAGGCGAAAAAGCCCGCCGCGAAAAAGGCGGCAGGCACCAAAACTGCGAAAAAAAGAACCGCCGCGAAGGGCAAGGACGCGGCGGACTAAGGGGGACCCATGACACCATTTAGCGCAAAATCGTTGGAAGAAGCACTGACTGCCAAGCTGATGCTGAACTTCGGCAAGACGCCGGAGGAGGCCACCGATCAGGAGATGATGAAGGCCAGCGCCCTGGTCCTGCGGGACGTGATGGCCATTCGGGGCGTGGAGGCCGCCAAGACCACCCGCCTGGAGCAGAAAAAGCAGGTACACTATCTCTCTCTGGAGTTTCTCATGGGCCGGAGCCTGATGAAAAACGCCTACAATCTGGAGGTGCTGCCCCAGCTGAAGGAGGCCTTGGAGGCCCTGGGCTTCAAGGCGGCGGATATCTTTGAGCTGGAGCCGGACGCGGGCCTTGGCAACGGCGGCTTGGGCCGCCTGGCCGCCTGTTATCTGGACTCCATGACCACGCTGGACATCCCCGCCACCGGCTACTCCATCTGTTATGAGCTGGGCATCTTCAAGCAGAAGATCGTGGAGGGACAGCAGGTGGAGCTGCCCGACAACTGGAAGGACCTGGGCTCCGCCTGGCTCCTGCCCAAGCCCGAGGAGGCCCAGGAGGTCCACTTCGGCGGCACCCTCCGCCAGTTCTGGGCGGACGGCCATTTCCACGTGGTCCACGAGGATTCCACCAAGGTGCTGGCCGTGCCCTGCGACATGGTGGTGGCCGGATACGGCACCAAGCACGTCAACACCCTGCGGCTGTGGGACGCCCGGCCCGCCCGGCCGGTGGACATGGCCCTCTTCTCCCGGGGCGAGTATTTGAAGGCGGCGGAGGAGGAGGCCATGGCCGAGACCATCGCCAAGATCCTCTATCCGGAGGATAACCATTACGAGGGCAAGTCCCTGCGGCTCAAGCAGCAGTACTTCTTCGTCTCTGCCACCATCCAGTCCATCGCCACCCGGCACCTGGCCTCCTACGGGACGCTGAAGAATTTCCACGAGAAGAACATCATCCAGATCAACGACACCCACCCCGCCCTGGTGGTGCCGGAGTTGATGCGCATTTTCATCGACGAGGCCGGCATGGACTGGGACGAGGCGTGGGAGATCACCCGCCAGTCCGTGGCCTACACCAACCACACCGTCCTGGCCGAGGCGCTGGAGCGCTGGCCCCAGCATTTGATGGAAACGCTCCTGCCCCGCATCTACCAGATCATTCAGGAGATCTCCCGCCGCTGGCAGGAGAAGGTGGAGGCCTTTTATCACGACGGCGCCAAAACGGCGGCCATGGCCATCATCTGGGATGGGGAGGTGCGCATGGCGAACCTGTGCATCGCCGGGGGCATGGCGGTGAACGGCGTGTCCGCCCTCCACTCCGAGATCCTGAAAAAGGACGTGTTCCGGGATGCGGCGGCCATGGAGCCGGAGAAGTTCCAAAACGTTACCAACGGCATCGACCACCGCCGCTGGCTCAGCGAGATCAATCCCCAGCTGGACAGTTTGGTCCGGGAGCTCACCGGGGGAGACGCGTACCTCCTGCACCCCCAGACCCTGACCAAGCTGGACGACTATGCTCAGGACGGCGCCGTTCTGGAGCGGCTGGGGGCTATCAAGCGGGCCAACAAGGAGGACTTTGCCGCCTACGCCAAGCGGACCCAGGGGGTCCTGCTGGACCCGGCGTCCATTTTCGACGTGCAGGTCAAGCGGCTCCACGAGTACAAGCGCCAGCTTTTGAACGTGCTGCACATCATCGCCCTGTATCAGAGCCTGCAGGACGATCCCAACGCCGTCACCCAGCCCCACACCTTCCTCTTCGGCGCCAAGGCGGCGCCGGGGTACGCCGTGGCCAAGCGGATCATCCGCCTCATCAACTCCCTGGCGGACCAGATCGACCACGACCCCGTGTGCAAGGGGAAGCTCCAGGTGGTGTTTTTGGAGAACTATCGGGTGTCCCTGGCGGAGCGGCTGATGCCCGCCAGCGAGGTCAGCCAGCAGATCTCCACCGCCGGCAAGGAGGCCAGCGGCACCGGCAACATGAAGTTCATGATGAACGGCGCCCTGACCGTGGGCACGCTGGATGGCGCCAATGTGGAGATGCACCAGGTCCTGGGGGA
>JAFUGI010000092.1 GCA_017469475.1 Oscillibacter sp.
GGAGAGGGCGGCGGCACCGCCCCCTATCCCGATGTGCCCGCCTGGGCCCAGGGCGCCGTGGCCTACGCTGCCCGGCAGGGCTGGGTCACCGCTGCGGAGGACAGGAACTTCGCCCCCTACCGGACTGTGACCGCCAACGAGTGGTGCGCCATGCTCCTGGGCATGGCGGGGCGGCAGGGCTTCGCGCCGGAGGACGCGGCATCCTACGCCCGGCGCATCGGCCTCACCGCCCGGGACTATGACACCGCCCTGACCCTGGGGGACCTCTTTGAGTCCGCCCGGGACGCCCTGTCCTTCCCTCTGGCGGGGGGCGGCACCGTGGCGGACCGGCTGGCGGAGCGGGGCGTGTGCACCCGGGAGGCCCTGGAGGCCCAGGGCCTTGCCCCTGGCAGGCTGACGCTGCGCCAGGTGTCGGACCGGTGCACGGCGGCGGTGGTCTGCCTGAGCATCTATTACTCCTACGGAGAGCTTTCGGAGAAGGAGCCTGGCGCCACTGGCAGCGGCTTCTTCATTAGGGAGGACGGCCTGGCCGTCACCAATTACCACACCATTGACGGCGCCATCGCGGCCTACGCCACCACCGTCACCGGGGATATTTATCCGGTGGAGCAGGTGGTATGGTACGACGCGGGCATGGACCTGGCGGTGCTGCGGGTGAGCCGCACCTCCGACGAGAACGTGACCACCCCCTTCTTCGCCGCGCTGGAGCTGGCGGGCATGTGGGAGGTCCGCACCGGCGACACGGTGTACGCCATCGGCAACCCCCTGGGGCTGGGCCTTGCCGCCAGCATCGGCATCGTCAGCGCCACCGTTCGGTACGTGGCCCGCTACTCCCAGCCCTGCGTCATGCACACGGCGGACATCTCCCAGGGCAGCAGCGGCGGCGCGCTGATGAATGAGTATGGCCACGTCGTCGCCGTGACCTCCGGCGCCTATGCCTACGGCAACAGCATGTACCTGGCGGTGCCGGCGGACCCGCTGATGGAGCTGGACCTGACCGGCCCGGGCAAGACCCTGGAGGAGGTCAAGGCCGAGCGGGCCGCGGCGGCCAAGGCGAATTCGTGACGATGCCCCGCCCGGGGGACCTCCCCGGGCGGGGATTTTGCAAAAGTCCCGGCGAGGGGAGCGGTTTCGACAAGGTTTTTGGCGGAGCATTTTTTTGCGGCGCGGGCTTGACAGGCGGGGGCGGATGTGGTATTCTAATCATTGCCGACAAGCTGCCGGTGTGGTGGAATGGTAGACACAGGAGACTTAAAATCTCCCGGTAGCGATACTGTACAGGTTCTAGTCCGGTCACCGGCACGACAATTATATCGCGGAGTAGAGCAGTTGGTAGCTCGTCGGGCTCATAACCCGGAGGTCGCAGGTTCAAGTCCTGTCTCCGCAACCAGATCGGGTGGATGTAACGGATTTGAAGTTACATCCACCTGTTTTTTAAAGTGATCGCCATGGAAAAATACGCAAAAGTCCCTGCAAAAGTGAGATACATCGGCCCGCCCTCGGAGGAATTCACGCGGGGCCGGGTCTATCCTGCCTATTTTCTGGAGTACTGGCAGGGAAAGCGCGAAAGCCTGCACGTGAGGGGTGATTCCGGCAGGATCAGTGACTTCAACCTCCTCGGCGATTTTGAGGTCGTCGAGGATGGGGACCATGTCCTCAACTACTATGAGGCCGTGGTCAAATGCGTGACGCATCGATATGACGGGATGCGGTTCGGCCTGACATTCGGGAAAGAGTATAAAGCCATCGGCCGGGATCGGGACGGCCTGTATCTGGTCATGGACGAGTCGTCCAACTGCTATTTCTACCCACCGGATGTATTTGAGATCGTATCGGATGCGCACGACCTTCTGTCCCGTCAGAGCGTGTATTACAGCTTTCACGGCGGCAAAAACGCAGCCCCATAAGAACCCCACAAAACCGGAGCAGGTTTACGCCTGCTCCGGTTTTTTTGCTGCCCCTCTTCGCCCGTCCCGCTTGCGGCGGTGCAAACGCGGAGCGTGGTTGCGGGAGGGCGGCCATCGCCTCTCAGCGGGGGCGGAAGTGGATGCTGCAGCTCTCCTGCGCCTGCTCAAGAGCCTCCTTGGCTGAACAGACGTTCAGGACGGCTTTTTGAAGATGGGAGGCCAGGATGTTCTCCAGCTGCAGCTCGCTGAAATTGCTGTAGTAGGTGCTGTTGCTGCGCCTCTGCGCGCCGGGGAAGCTGCGCCGGGCCGTGGAGAGCCAAGGGTACTTTTCGCAGATGTCCCGGTTGCTGTAGGAGGATCTGCAGGGGGAGAGGCCGCCCAGCATGGTGAACACCGGCGCTACCCGGTCAGAGTACAGCCAGGAGAAAAAGACGCCGGCGGCTTCCGGATTTGAGCAGCTGCGGGTGACACCGATGACGCCGCCGCCCAGCAGAGGCCTTCTGCCCGGAACCGGTGCAAAGCCCAGCTTGCCGGCAATGCTGGACATCTTCAGATTCAGGATGTGGGAGGCGTAGTTGATAAACACCACGGTCATGGCGGCGGAGCCGTCGGCAAAGCCCTCCAGCACGTTTTTCCAGAAATCGTGTACGGTCCGGTCGGAATAGAGATAGGTCTCCTGATAGTTCTGCAAGGCCCGCAGGGCCTCCGGTGTGTCCAGCGTGATGCGGCCCATCCCGTCCAGCAAGGACCCGCTCTCCTCGAACAGCCGGGGCATGAACTCGCTGGGACTCACCACCACATTGCCCACGGCCACGGTGGAGCCGTACTGCACAGGGGAGGCGGGATTATACGACGCGGTAAAGAACCGGGCGACCCGGTTGTACTCCGCAAAGGAGGCGGGCACCCGCAGATGCTGCCGGTACTGCTCAAAGTACATCCGCTTATAGGTGGGGTCGTCGAACAGATCCCGGCGGTAAAACAGCAGCTGTGTGCTGGGGTCATAGGGGATGCAGCAACGCACGCCCCGGGAGACGGAGTAATTCTCTCCCAGCTCCGGCACGACCTTGGCAAGAAGGGCGTCCCAATCATAGGGGATCTGATCCAGAGGACGGTAGACCCGCTCCGCCAGTTCGTCCAGCCAGGCGACGTCCATGCGGATCAGGTCGTACTGCTCCACCGCCGGGGTTTGAATCACATCGTACACGTCCCGCAGGGAGGGCAGCACTGTCAGCTCCAATTGGATCCCCGTGCTCTTTTCCAGATAGGGCAGCAGCCGGGACAGCGCCGCGGTGGAGGGGGAGGAGATGGTCAGCATTCGCAGCCGCTGCCCCGGAAGCAGGAGGCGGCTGGGCGGAGCGCCGAGAAAGCCGCTGTTGGGCAGCAGCAGGGAGGGCGGCAGCGCTTCGCCCCGCTCCAGATGGGCCAGCAGCCGCTTTACCACGCGGTGGGCCAGGCGCTTATAATCCAGCTCATAGACCGGGACGTTGGGATCTGTTACCGCCTCGCAGGGGGAGAGCGTGATGAACCGCGGCAGAGGGCAGCGGCCTGCGTAGGCGCAGGCCGCACGGACCGCCATCTCCCGCTTGCGGTCCGCGCAGACGATGAAATCATAGGCTGCGTCTGATTCAAAAAACTCAAAGGCCCGCAGCTCAATCTGGTGGTTGGGACAGTCCAGAAACCGCACAGAGCGGTCATCCCGCCCGTAGACAGACTGAAAGCCCTGAAGAAACAGAGCGGTATCGCTGAGCCGTTCCGTGTCTGTAAAAACGCCGACGCGCACGGCGCTTTGGGAGCGAAGATAGGTGGCGATCTCCGTGCCCGCCTGCCGGGGATCGAAGCCCGCGTACATGGCGCCCTCCAGCGCGGGGCCCTCCCGCTGCAGGAATACTACCGGCAGGCCGGCGGTCTCCGCGTGATAATAGGCGGGCGCGTCCGGGAGGCAGGAGCTGGTGATGATGGCGCTGACGCGGGCGTTGAGCGCCTCTTTTAAGAGGGTGGTCTCTGTGGATTCCATGGAGCGGCTGGAGTACAGCTGCACGGAGTAGCCCGCTCGCTGGAACTCGCTCTGGAAGATCTCATACATGACGGCGCAGCGCTCGTATTCGATTCCGGGCAGGATCACGGCAACGGCCTTTGCCTTGCCCTGGCGCAGGCTCTGTGCCCTGGTGTTCACCTTGTAGCCCAGCTTTTCCGCGGCCTGCCAGACCAACTGGATCTTTTCCACGCTGACGTTGCCCCGGCCGTTGATGACGTTGGAAACCGTGCCGTGAGAAACGCCGGCCTCCCGCGCAATATCCTTGATGGTCGGCATGCGATCACCGCCCTTTCTTAATGGTATTGTAATACAGAGATACATATTTTGACAAGAAAAAATATACCCTCTTTATCCTGGTCGATCTATACAAAAAATGATAGAGAAAACTGTGCAATCAAATGAATTTAAAGGTTGCCTTTGCAAAAATCCAAAAATGAAATTGACACGTTCCAATTTTAGTGATACCGTAAAGGCACAGGGGAGTGCTGCCCCGCACCTGAAAAACGAGCTGCAGATGAAAAGGAGATGTTTCGCATGAAGAAGTTTTTGAGCGTGACCCTTGCAATGCTGCTGGCCTTGTCGCTGACTGCCTGCGGCGGGAAAACGGAGCCCAGCGCCCCGGCCGCCTCGGGCCAGACAACGGAGCAGCCGGCGCAGGCGCCAACGGAGAGCGCCAAGACCGGCGGCAAGCTGGTGGTGTACTCCGCACTGAATGAGGACAATACCATCGCCATTGCCGACCAGTTCAAAAAGGATACCGGCATCGAGATCGAATACATCTCCCTGGGCGGCGGCGACGCGGTGGCCCGTGTCCAGGCGGAGATGGGCAATCCCAAGGCCGACTTCCTGGTGGGCGGCTCTGTGGACCTGTACGGCTCCCTCGCCTCTGCCGGTGCCTTCGAGGCCTATGATTCTCCCAACAATGACGCGTTGGACGATCGCTTCAATGACCCCAACCACTTCTGGCAGGGCTGGTACATGGGCGTTTTGAGCATCATCATCAATCAGGACCGCTTCGATAAGGAGCTGGCGCCCAAGGGCGTTGCCCTGCCGGAGACCTGGGACGATCTGCTGGACCCCAACTATAAAAATGTGTTTGTCTGGGCCAATCCCACCACGGCCGGCGGCGCCTATATTGCGACCGCCTGCCAGATCTTCCGCCTGGGTGACGACGCTGCGTGGGACTACCTCAAGGCGCTGGATCAGAACGTACATCACTACTACAAGGGCGCGGGAGACGTTATCAGCCCCGTTGCCACCGGCGAGTTCATCGCCTCCATCGCTTGGGGCCACGACAGCTTCAAGACCCAGCAGGAGGGCTATCCGCTCCAGCTCATCATCCCCGAGCAGACGGCTTATGAGATCGGCGGCGCCGCGATCATCAAGGGCGGCCCCAACACGGAGAACGCCAAGGTGTTCATGGACTGGCTGCTGACCAAGGAGGCCCAGGAGCTCAGCGTCGCCACCTCCTACCGCTATCCCGTCCGGGACGATGTGGACGCCCCCAAGGGCCTGCCCGCGCTGAGTGAGGTAGACCTGGTGAACTATGACCGCGAGAAGGCGGCCTCCATGAAGGAAGCCGTTCTGGAGAAGTTCGACGCCGAGATCATCTCCCATCGCTCTTAAGCGGTTCCGCTCCCGACCTGCTCGCCTGCCTGCAGTCAGGCAGGCGAGCTTTTGATTTTACCTTCTCGAAAGGAGGCTTGACATGGCAAGCGGTACCTCTGTCCGGGAGTCCTTCAAGGAAATGAAGCGGCTGAAAAATGAGCCGCTGCTGCTCCTGGCCATTGTTCTGATCATCGCCTTTGTCGGCTTTTTTGTGGTCTATCCCGTCTTGCGGGTGATTCTTTTCCCCAGCGTACAGGACTATGCGCAGTTACTTACAAAGGCCCGGTGGTTCAAGGCGGTGAAAAACAGCCTTTTCATGACGCTGATCTCCACCCTCTCCTGCACGGCGGTCGCCTTTCTGTTTGCCTACGTCATCGCCCGGCTGGACGTGCCCTGCAAGGGACTCTTTCGATTTGTGACGCTGCTCCCCATCGTGTCCCCGCCTTTCATCGTAGCCCTGAGTTATATCCTGCTCTTCGGCGTGCAGGGCATCGTCACCAAACAGCTGCTGGGCCTGCAGGTGGACATCTACGGCCGCCTGGGCCTTTGGATCGTCCAGACCGTGACATTTTTCCCCTACGCGTATTCTGTCATTTACGGCGTCATCCGCTCCATCTCTACCAATCTGGAGTACGCGGCCTACAATATGGGCGCCCGGCGGTGGCAGGTGTTTCGGGATGTGTTCTGGCCGCTGTGCCGCCCCGGCGTGGCCGGCGGAGCGCTGATCGCCGCCATCAACGTGCTGACGGATTTCGGCAATCCTATGATGATCGGCGGAGACCTGGCCCTGCTGCCAACGGAGGCCTATATGCAGATCTCCGGCTGGTACGATATGAAGACCGCATCCGTTTTGGCGGTCGCGCTTCTGGTCCCGGCGGTGCTGATCTTCCTGGTGAATCGGTTCTGGGTAGGACAACGGTCCTATGTGACCATCACCGGAAAGGAGATCTCCCTCAATCCTTTCCCGGTACCGAGTTGGGTGAAGTGGGGGCTCTTCGGCCTGACGATGTTCCTCTCCCTCTTTGTTCTTCTGGTATACGGCACCTTGTTCTACGGCGCCTTTACCAAGGCATGGGGCTATGATTGGTCGCTGACCCTGGAGAATATCCAGTATGTATTCTTGAAGGGAAAGCAGATCTGGAACTCCATCCGCTATGGGTTCTTGTCCTCCCTTGGCGCGGCGTTCCTTGCCATGGTACTGGCCTACATCGTGCAGAAAAAGCAGGTGGGGCTCAATAAGGTCCTGGACTTTCTGGCGATTTTGCCGGGCGCCATCCCCGGCATGTTCCTCGGTATCGGGTTTGTCATGGCCTTCAACGGAAAGCCGCTGGAGCTGACGGGCACCTCCGCCATCATGGTGCTGGCCCTTCTGTTCTGGAATATCCCCACCTGTTACAGCGCGGCCACCGCCGGACTGCAGCAGATCGGAGCCTCCGTGGAGGACGCGGCGCTGAACCTGGGGGCCAACAGCTTCCGCTCCTTCCGGGATGTCATCATTCCCCTTTTGAAGGCTCCCTTCCTGTCCGGCTTTGTGCTCTCCTTCCTGCGGTCGGTGACCTGCCTGAGCGTGGTGATCTTCCTGTACGCGCCGGCCACCACCGTGGGCACCATCTCCGTGATGGTGCTGGTGCAGAGCGGACAGTGGGGCGAGGCAGCGGCTTTTACCATCATCCTGATTACCATTGCCTTCTCGGTGCTGCGCCTGGCGCAGTGGGTCCTGGGCAAGCAGGGGATCAAGCTGGAATTGTGAAGCGGAGGTGGACGATATGGATGCTTACATTGAATTCAAAAATGTCGTTAAGCGATTTGACGATTTCGTGGCGCTGGACCACGTTTCCCTGCAGATCCCCAAAGGGACATTTGTCACGCTGCTGGGCCCCTCCGGCTGCGGCAAGACCACCCTGATGCGCCAGCTGGCGGGCTTTTCCGAGCCGGAGGAGGGGGATGTGCTGGTGAACGGCAGACGGATGAACGGCCTGCCGCCCTTCAAGCGCAATACCCCACTGGTGTTCCAGGAATATGCCCTCTTCCCCCATATGACCGTGTATGAGAACATCTCCTATGGGCTGAAGCTGAAAAAGACTTCCAAAGCGGAGATGGACCGGCGGGTCGGAGAGATGCTGGAGATGTTCAACCTGAAGGGGCTGGAGGACCGGTTCCCCAAGCAGATGTCCGGCGGTCAGCAGCAGCGGGTGGCCTTTGCCCGCGCCCTGGTCATGGGGCAGGAGATCCTCCTTTTGGATGAGCCGCTGTCCAATCTGGACGCCAAGCTCCGGGTGGAGGTGCGTACAGAGCTGCGGCAGATCCAGCAGAAGCTGGGCATCACCACCATTTACGTGACCCACGATCAGGACGAGGCGCTCTCCATGTCCGATGTCATTGCCGTTATGCGCAGCGGGCGCATCGAGCAAATCGGCTCCCCTTGGGAGATCTATTTCCGCCCGGCCAACCGATTTGTGGCGGACTTTGTGGGCACCGTCAATTTTCTGGAGAGTACGGTCACGGCGGTCAGGAGCGGCCAGCTGACCGTTTCCTATCACGGCATGGCGCTGGAGGTACCCACGGATGTGACCGCCGCCGTGGGGGAGACGATCACGCTGGTGGTGCGGCCGGAATGCATCCGCCTGTCCGGGCTGGAGGAATCCACCGCTGAGGGCACGACACTGAACGGCACCATCGAAAATTACAGCTTTCTGGGCCGCATGATCCGCTATTGGGTCAAAGTGGGCCAGACGGAGTTTGTCATCGACGACGCCAATGTGGATCTGACCGGCGCCAGGAGCGGAGCGGTCAAGCTCTGCCTGGATACCCGGAAGCTCCATATTCTCAAGGATGGAGGCGCCCATGCTGACGGTTGACTTTATCAATGTCGGCTATGGAGACGCCATTCTGGTCCGCAAGGACGGCTTCCACATGCTGGTAGACTGCGGCGACTGCACCACAGGCGACGGCGGCCCCGGCTCTGCCCGGATCTCCGCCGCGGAATTTTTGCAGCAAGAGGGCGTGAAGAAGCTGGATCTGCTGGTGTTGACCCATCTGCACCGGGACCACAGCGGCGGCTTGACAGAGCTGCTGCGCCTGGTCCATGTGAAGGAGTTTCGAGGCAATTATCTGCCGCCTCGCTCCTTCTGGGGCGGTGCGGTCCCGGTTCCCCAGCGCTTTTCCGCCGGGGCCCGGTGCCTTCTGGAGTCATTGAACATCTATCTGGGTGCGCTTAAAACTTTGGAAGAGCAGGGTACGAAGATCACTCTGGCCGTGCCCGGAGCGTGGGCGCTGGCTCCCGGGCTGACGGCGGATGCCTTTTTGGAGGACGCTTCCGTCTTCGATCGGCAGTCCGCGATCTGGCAGTCTGTGCTGGAGGGACAGGCCGACAGCCGGGAGCTGGAGGAACTGGACCGCTTCATCAACAACACCAGCGTCCGCCTGCGGCTTTGCTGCGGCGGCCGGACGGTGGAGTTGCCCGGCGATCTATACGCCGACTGTTGGGAGGCGCACTCCGTTGCGCCCTGTACGGTCGTGAAGCTGCCCCATCATGGGCACCGGGACTCCATGACCGCCCGCCTGTTGGAGATGCTGGACCCGGAATGTGCTGTCATTTCGGTTTCCAATACCCGGACGGATGACTGCCCCAGTGCCGCCGTTTTGGAGCTGCTGCACCGCCGGGGGTGCCCGGTCCATGTGACCGACGCGGTTTCGCTGGATGGGGTCAGCCCTGTGCCGCACCGCTCTGTGCGGCTCTCCGTTGATCCCGCCGGCCGCTGGTCGGTAGATGCTACCCCCGCCCAAACGGCCTCCGCATAAGAGAGAAAGCGTGGCGCCTTGCGCCGGGAAAACCGTTGCCGCCGCGGGCTGTGGGGCAAAAGCGCCTCTCGCCGCAACGGCAGTTCCGGCGCCGCTCTGTCTCCCGAGCGACGGCTCCGGCGCCCGCCCTTCGACATACAGACCCCAAAGCTCCCCCGAGACTGCCGGTCTCGGGGGAGCTTTTGCGCGCTTTGCGCCTCAGGGACCCTCCCTCTCCCCAAAGGGACGGAAGGGCGGTACAATGGGGACCACATCAGAAAAGCAGGAGGAACACCCCATGTACATCACCGAAGAACAGATCTGCGGATACGGTGCCTGGCTCCGGCAGGAGGAGCGGGCGGCGTCCACGGTGGAAAAATATCTCCACGACCTGCGCCGCTTTGCGGTGTGGCTTGCAGGCCGGGAGCTGACCCGGGAGGCGGCCGTCGCCTGGAAGGCCCAGCTCCTCCGGGAGGAGAAGGCCCCCGCCACCGTCAATGCCGCCCTCTCCGCCCTCAACGGCCTTTTGACCTTCCTGGGCCGGGGCGAGTGCCGGGTCCGCTTCCTCAAGGTCCAGCGCAGCGCCTTCCGGGACGAGCGGCGGGAGCTGACCCGCCGGGAGTACGACCGCCTCATCCAGACGGCGGAGCGGCAGGGAAAGGAGCGGCTGGCATTGGTGATGGAGACCATCTGCGCCTGCGGCATCCGGGTCTCAGAGACGGGGTACATCACGGTGGAGGCGGCCATGCGGGGCGAGGCCCAGGTGCGCTTGAAGGGCAAGAGCCGCACCGTCCTGCTCCCGGGGAAGCTGTGCCGCAAGCTTCTGAAATACGCCCGGCGGCGAGGCATCGCCCGAGGGCCGGTCTTTCGCACCCGGCAGGCCACGGCCCTCTCCCGCAAGCAGATCTGGGCGGAGATGAAGGCGCTGTGCCCGGCGGCGGGGGTGGAGCGGAGCAAGGTATTCCCCCACAACCTGCGTCACCTGTTCGCCACGGTGTACTACCGGACGTACCGGGACCTGGTGAAGCTGGCGGACATTCTGGGTCACAGCTCGGTGAACACCACCCGCATTTACCTCGTCACCACAGGAAAAGAACACCAGCGGCAGCTGGAGGGGCTGCATCTGGTGTCCTGATGACGGAATCGATATTCTGTCCGGCATCCGGGAGCGGGAACCACCGGTCGGGCGGACAGCGGCTGCCTGTTTTGGCATCCACGCCAAAATCCAGGCGCGAAAAATACCCGCAGTACCGCTTCATACTGCGAGTTTCATGTGCCCGCCCCGAAAACACGGGGCAAGACGGATATGGGACTTCAGCAGGGAAGTTTTTTCAGTTTACATAACACTATCAGGTGAGGTGCTTTTCTTGCCGCCAGTAAAAATCTGCAATGGAATCAGGAAAAAGCATGGTTGCAATTCCGTTTGTTACGTGTTATTATTATGCTGTGTTATCGAAACAAGTGGTGCGATTGCGCCCTTTTGCGGACAGAATATCGATTCTGCCGCCGGGCGCACAGGGAACGGAGGTGAGGGATGGACCTGTTTGCCTATATCCGCGCCGCCGGTCGGCAGGACCTTCTGCAAGAGTGGGACCGGTCGGGCAATCAGGCGCTGGAGCTGGCCGCCCTGTCTCCCCACAGCAGGGAAAAGTTGGGCTGGGTCTGCGCACGGGGCCACCGCTGGCGGGCCACGCTGGACACCCGTATGGTCCTGGGCCGGGGCTGTCCCTACTGCGCGGGTCAGCGGGTGCTTCCCGGTGAGACGGATCTGGCCGCCACGCACCCGGACCTGGCCGCCCGCTGGCACCCCACGAAAAACGCCCCCCTGACGCCCCGGCAGGTCATGCCCGGTTCCCACCGGATGGTTTGGTGGCAGTGCGAGCAGGGCCACGATTGGCAGGCGGCGGTCTACTCCCAGGTCGGCGGCAGCGGCTGTCCTTACTGCGCCGGCAAGCTCCCTATCCCGGGAAAGACGGACCTGGCGGCTACCCACCCCGCCCTTGCCGGGGAGTGGGACCGGGAGAAAAACGGCTCCCTGACGCCTCAGCAGGTCACGCCGGGCAGCACCAAGGAGGTCTGGTGGCGCTGCGGCTTGGGCCACAGCTACCGCGCCAAAATTTTCAGCCGGGCGGCGGGCACAGGCTGTCCCTACTGCGCGGGACGCCGGGTCCTGCCGGGGTTCAACGACCTGGCCTCCACGGACCCCGCCGCGGCGGAGCAGTGGTATCAGCCCTTGAACGGCTCCCTGACGCCCCAGCAGGTGACCCGGGGCAGCCACCGGAAGGTCTGGTGGCAGTGCGCCCAGGGCCATGTCTGGCAGGCGGCGGTCTTTTCCCGGACCCGCCGGCGCGCCAGTGACTGTCCGGTGTGCGCCGGGCGGGTGAAGGTCCGCCCCGCGGCCTACGGGGCCCGGCCCCATCCCCGGGAGGATCGGGCCCAATACGCCCGGAACGGCCCGTGAGGGGCAGCTTGGTATATTTGCCCGTGAGGGTCGATATAGAAACACTTATTTTTGAAAGGAACGAGCACATATGAAGAAGAACGAAGGCTTCACCCTGGTCGAGCTGATTGTGGTCATTGCGATTCTCGGCATCCTGGCCGCCGTGGCCATCCCGGCCTACAGCGGGTATATCACGAAGGCGAATGATGCAAGGGCCGAGACTCAGCTTGGCGCACTTGCAACTGCAATTGCCGCCGCAAATGCTGAGACCGGTGCGGTTACTGGGATCACCGTTGGGAGCAACGGCAAGACAGTCACCCTTACTGGGACACTTGATCCGAAGTTCGAAGATAATTTTAAAGTTTATTATGATGACTCCAGTGCATCTTTGAGCACAGCTACGCTGACGATTTCCAAGGCAATTCCGTTCGCTGGGTCCTCCTATGCGTCAAAGGGTGCGACCTGGAGCACTTCTGGAGGATGGGTTGTAACGCCCTGATTTTCTAACGGTTCTATCGTGATCCCCGTCCTGCGGAGTCTTCCGCGGGGCGGGGCACCCCGCCGGTGTACAGAGCGCAGCAGCTCCGGCTCGGGGCCGCCGCGCTGTGTACATTGGCGCCGGACCACATGATAAAGGAGGGACTATGATGAAACGATTGCGTGGGGGCTTCACGCTGGTGGAGCTGATCGTGGTGATCGCCATTCTCGGCATTCTTGCCGGCGTCGCCGTGCCCGCCTACAACGGCTACATCCAAAAAGCCCACAAGGCCGCCGACGACCAGCTTCTCTCCGCCGTCAACACAGCTGCGGCCGCTGCGGTATTGGAGGCCCGTGGGACTGACTTGGCAAAGCTCGCCGATGGCGCGCTGACGGCAACTGTTGCCGCCCCGATCACCATAAGCGACACGACAGAGGCCGCCGTTGCCGCAGCCTTTGCCAAATACTTTCGGGGGAATGAAGATGCTTCTTTCCGGTATTTTGATGAGTTGAAGTTCGAAGGCGGCGCGTTCGTCGGCTACCACAACGGCACGGGAGCGGGCAGTAGGGCCGTTTTGAAATCGGGCTATACCTGGAGCGGCGACCTGGCCGGTGTTGCTGCGGCGTATGACGGTTCGAACTACAAGAATATGGGCATCGGGGGTCTGACCGGTACTGTAGACAACCTGTCACGGGCGCTCTCACTTGCGGGGAATATCACCGAGCAGCTTGCGCAAATGGACAACTTCAAAGAGACCATGAAGAAGCTTGGCATTGAAGGAAGCACGGACAGACAGGAGCTAGCGAATGCCGCCGTATTCTTTGTCGCGGATAAATTGAGCGGGCTGGACGCATCTGAGGTCCAGAATGCATTGTCCGATGGGAAACTTGACGACTATCTTAAGGGCAAAGGGATCGACGCCTCCGGAAATGAGGGCCTGTTTGTCAAAACCGCTCTGGAATACGGCGTGATCGCCGCGTATGTGAATTCCAAGTATGCGGACGATGACGACAAGGCATATTTCCAGAATAACATCCCGACTGGGACTGCTTCGGCGGCGGCGCTGATTGAGAGATTTACAGGAAGAAATGAAAATGGCACACCCAAATCCGGTGGATACCAGTCATATATAGACGATGACGATGATAAAGGAATCGCTGCCAAAGATTTGAGCGCTTATTTCGCAATTCTTGATCTTCTGAGCGACAATACATCGGCCTTTGAGACGGTCGAAGGAAGTGACCTCTTTTCAAACCCTGATGTGCTGACGGCAATCAACCAGATCCTAAGTGGAAATGAATAATGGGGAGGCAGCAATGATGAAGAAAAGACTGGTTTCGCTGTTTCTGCTCTTCTGCATGCTGATGACGTTGGCGCCAACGACAACGATGGCGAGCAACGAACAGGAGGACATGATCGATAGCGGTGAGACCCATGAGCTTTTGGACAGCGAAGATCCCGCAGACCAGGACAACGCTCCCGCTCCCTCCGGAGAGACGGAGGAGACAGCGGCGCCCGACGATTCGAAGGAGTTCAGCGGGGAAAGTGACGATCCGGCCACTGGCGATCCGGCTGTGACGGACGAAGCCGCGCCCTCGGACGGCTCGTCGGCTCCTTCTGAACCGACGGAGGAGACAGCGGCGCCCGACGATCTGGAGGAGCTCAACGGGGAGAGCGACGATTTGACCGCTGATAGCGCACCTGTGATGATCCAAGCCGCGCCTTCGACCGGGGATACCGCTCCTTCCGGACTAACGGTGAAGCCAACGACGTCCGAGTATCTCTGGACACTTAACACAGGGAACGGATATTGGACCTCTGGCAATTTGGCAGCCCAAACTAATACTCTCTCAAACCTCGAGGTAACGGCCTCTGTGGCCGGGTACCTCAAGTTCGAGTATGCCCGTCCAAAAGCAGATACAAACGATGTCTTTGCTTGGCGAAAGGGTTCTGATTTTACTGAACGGTCGGACGTAACAAGCGCTGCGAATAAATATTATGGCGAGTCCCCCTTCCAGGAAGGGATCATCGAGGTCTCGGCGGAAGAAAGCGTCTA
>JAFUGI010000093.1 GCA_017469475.1 Oscillibacter sp.
ACTTCACCGGCTGGAACACGTCCACATAACCACGGCGGTCATACTCCATGCGGTAGGACGCACCGACGGTGACGGTCTCATAAGGGACACTGAACAGGGTGACGCTTTCCGCCTTATCGCCCTCACCGCCGTTGGTCATGGGGTAGGAGACGAAAACGCCAGTCGCTTTGTAGGGCTTGCCAGAGGTCTTGCCGACACCTTCACGCTTGTACTTGCCGAGAACCTTGACGACCATTGAGATACACACCTTTCACTTGCAAATTTTCAGCTTCGAGCCAATGCGAAACTTTGTAAGTAAAAGTGTAAATCAACATTGACAGAAGATTCACACGGTTTTTCTTGACAGTGGAGCGGTAAACGTTTAAACTAAAAACGGAGTATGATCGGCCGGTGTAGGGGCACCGTGCCGGTGATCGCCCGGAAGTTTTATCTCTTGATATAGAAAAGAAGATACAAACCAAAAACACCCAAGGAATGGAGGAGACAGCAGCTATGCCATGGTACATTGCCGGCCTGATCGGGCTGGTGATCGGCGGCGTGGCCTGCTTCTTCCTCGGGATTCGCTATCGCCAGGGCGTGGAACAGAAGACCCTGGGAGAGGCGGAGGAGCGCGCAAGAGAGATCGAAAACGCCGCCCACAAGCGCGGCGAGGAGAAGGCGCGTGAGATCCGTCTGGAGGCCAACGAAGAGATCCAGAAAAAACGCAGCGAACACGAGAAGGAAGTCAAGGACCGCAGAGCCGAGCTGCAGCGGCAGGAAAACCGCCTGCAGCAAAAGGAGGACAACATCGACCGCAAGCTGGAGAATCTGGAGCGCCGGGAAGAGGCGCTCAATCAAAAGCACGCGGCCATCGACAAGGAGAATGAGGAGATCAAGGCCATCAAGCGCAGCCAGACGGAGATGCTGGAGCGCATCTCCGGCTTCACCGCCGACCAGGCCAAGGACTACCTCATTGCCCAGGTGGAGTCCGAGGTGACCCACGAGACCGCCCTCAAGATCAAAGAGGTCGAGTCCCGGATGAAGGAAGAGTGCGAGACCCGCGCCCGGGAGATCGTGGCGCAGGCTATTCAGCGCTGCGCAGCCGACCAGGTGGCCGAAATGACCGTCAGTGTGGTTCCCCTGCCCAATGACGAGATGAAGGGCCGCATCATCGGCCGCGAGGGCCGCAACATCCGCACCATCGAGACGCTGACCGGCGTGGACCTCATCATCGACGACACTCCGGAGGCCATCACCGTCTCCTGCTTTGAGCCGGTGCGGCGGGAGATCGCCCGCCTGGCTCTGGAGAAGCTGATCTCCGACGGGCGCATCCACCCCACCCACATCGAGGAGATGGTGGAAAAAGCCCGTCGGGAGGTGGAGGCCACCATCAAGTCCGAGGGCGAGCGCGCCACCTTTGAGTGCGGCGTGCGCAACCTCCACCCGGAGCTGGTGAAGATGCTGGGCCGCCTGCACTACCGCACCAGCTACGGCCAGAACGTTTTGCAGCACTCCATCGAGGTCAGCCACATCGCCGGCATGATGGCGGTGGAGCTGGGCCTGGACGCGCAGGTGGCCCGCCGGGCCGGTCTGCTCCACGACCTGGGCAAGTCCGTGGACCACGAGATGGAGGGCACCCACGTGTCCCTGGGCGTGGAGTTTGCCCGGAAGTACCGGGAGAAGGAAGAGATCATCCACGCCATCGAGGCCCACCACAACGATGTGGAGCCCCGGACCATCATCGCCTGTCTGGTGCAGGCGGCGGATGCCATTTCCGCTGCCCGGCCCGGCGCCCGGCGGGAGAATCTGGAGAACTACATCAAGCGCCTGGAGCAGCTGGAGACCATCACCGGCACCTATCCTGGCGTGGACAAGGCCTATGCCATCCAGGCGGGCCGGGAGGTCCGCGTCATGGTCAAGCCCGAGCAGGTCAGCGAGGACCAAATGGTCATCATGGCCCGGGACCTGGCCAAGAAGATCGAGGAGGAGATGGAGTACCCCGGTCAGATCAAGGTCCACGTGCTGCGGGAGACCAAGGTCGTGGAGTACGCGAAGTAAATTTGCAGCAGCAAAGAGCCGCAAAAACAGCGAGAGGACGCACTGTGGTGCGTCCTCTTAAAATTTCGCCAAAGCGGCTTGCCGCTTTGGCGAGAAGGCCGCGGCCCGCCGCAGCGCACGCGCAGCCCGCTCGTGGCGGTCTGCTCGCACGTTTGCGGGCCGAGAAGTGTTTTTGACGACGTACATGCCGCCGCCAAAAACAAATTTGATTTTTTCGCGCCTGCGGGCGCGAACTCCGTGAGACGCATTAGAGGACGCACCATGGTGCGTCCTCTCTTTTTTCTATGAATTTTCACGGGAGGATTTTTACGCATCCTCCGGCGGGAGGGCAGGCAACTCTGCCTCCGGGGCGGCGTCGCCGGCGAGCGGGGCGTCACCGGTGAGCGGGACATCAGCATCGCACGGGGCGGCCTCAGGGGAGAGGACGATGAGGCGGGGGACCGGGGCGTCCAGATACAGCTCCTCGCAGTGCTGCTGGGCCTCCGTCAGGATGCGGACGGCCCGCTCCGTCTCCCGCATGAGATGCAGGTACATTTCCTTCCAATCCGGCATGAGAGTCCTCCAAATATAGGATGGAAACATTATATAATGGAAACAAGTTTATAGCAAGAGGTATGTCTTCCT
>JAFUGI010000094.1 GCA_017469475.1 Oscillibacter sp.
CGACCCAGCGGCGCCGGGAGTACCGGGCGGAGGGCGGCACGCCCATCGTGGTCTACACCGCGGAGCGGACGGGCAGGCTGCGCTACTGCCGCCGCTGCGGCGGCCAGATCGACCCGGGGACCCGCCGGTGCACCCGCTGCCAAAAGCAGTATTTCCGCTTCACCGCCGGCCTCGCCGTCTCCCTGGTGCTGGGTCTTGCGCTGGTGGTCTCCGCCGCGTTCCATGTGCGGCAGAGCCGCAGCGCCGCAGCCCTGCGGGAGACCATCGACGCCCTGCAGCTCCAAAACGCGGAGCTGCAGGGGCAGAGCGGGCAGCGGGAGGCCGGTATGCAGCTGCTGGAAAACCGCCTTGCCATCAAGGATGAAAAGCTGCGCGACCTGAATGAGCAGCTGAGTACCCTTCAGGATGGCGAGGACCTCTACAGCAGATACATCGTCCTGGTGGGGGATAGCTGGGATCGGTGCTACCACAAATACAGCTGCGCGCTGCTGCCGCGCTCCTTTTGGCCCCTTTGGATCGACGACGCCAAGGCGGCGGGCTATCAGCCCTGTCCGCTCTGCTTTTCGTGATCGATCCCTGAGGGCGGCCCGCCCGCAAAGAGCCGCAGGGGAACAGGCAATGCCTGTTCCCCTGCGGTCCATTTTATAGATGCTTATATCCCGTGAACAGGCACAGCACAAAGGCGATACCTGCCAGGATGGCGAAGCGCTTATGCCACTTCATAGTCTGCGCGCTCAGCCGAAGTAGCGCTTGAGAAGACCGGCGAAGGCCTTGCCGTGCCGGGCCTCGTCCCGGGCCATCTCATGAACGGTGTCGTGGATGGCGTCCAGGTTCAGGGCCTTGGCCTTCTTGGCAAGCTCGGTCTTGCCGGCGGTGGCGCCGTTCTCGGCCTCGACCCGCATCTCCAGGTTCTTCTTGGTGGAGTCGGTCACCACCTCGCCCAGGAGCTCGGCAAACTTGGCGGCGTGCTCCGCCTCCTCAAAGGCGGCCGTCTTCCAATACTCGCCGATCTCGGGATAGCCCTCCCGATAGGCCACCCGGCTCATGGCCAGGTACATGCCCACCTCGGAGCACTCGCCGCTGAAGTTGGCCCGCAGACCCTCGATGATCTCCTCCGGCGCACCCTGGGCAACGCCCACCACATGCTCAGCGGCCCAGGTCATCTCCCCGGCCTGCTCATTGAACTTGGAAGCGGGAACGCCGCACTGGGGGCAGCGCTCGGGGGGCGTCTCGCCCTCCCACACATAGCCGCAAACGGAGCATACCCATTTTTTCATAACACGTTCCTCCTTGTTGAAATTGGTTTTCCCTCGTGTCCTCCAGTATAGCGAAACTTTGCCCGTTTGTCCACACGAACTTGTGACACGTCAAAAAGAGGGCCGGGGAAGCGTCCCCGGCCCTCGCTTGCGCTGGTTACTGCTGCTCCGCCAGGGCCTTGGCCTCGGCGATGGCCTTCTCCTGGGCCGCGGGAGGACAATCCTCATAGCGGACGAAGTGGAAGGTGAAGCTGCCCCGGCTCTGGGTCATGGACCGCAGGTCGATGGCGTAGGTGCCCATCTCGGCCATGGGGACCTCAGCAGAGATGACCTGGCTCCCGTCCCCGGTGGGGTCCATGCCCATGACGCGGCCCCGGCGCTTGTTGAGATCGCCGATGACGTCGCCCATGTAGCTGTCGGGCACGGTGACCTTCAGCTCGCCCACGGGCTCCAGCAGCACAGGGTTGGCCTCCGGCAGGGCGGCCTTGTAGGCAAGCTGCGCCGCGGTCTTGAAGGCGATTTCAGAGGAGTCCACCGGGTGATAGGACCCATCGTACAGCACGGCCTTCAGGTTCACCACCGGGTAGCCGGCCAGCGGCCCGTGGACGCAGGCCTCCCGCAGGCCCTTCTCCACCGCCGGGAAGAAGTTCTTGGGCACGCTGCCGCCGAAGACCTCCTCGGCGAAGACCATCGTCTCCTCCTCCGGATTGGGCTCGAAGCGGATCCACACGTCGCCGAACTGGCCGCTGCCGCCGGTCTGCTTCTTGTGGCGGCCCTGCTTCTGCACGGTCTTGCGGATCTTCTCCCGATAGGGCACCCGGGTGGGCTTGAGCTCCGCCTCCACGTTGAAGCGGCTCTTGAGCTTGCTCACCAGCACGTCAATCTGCATGTCGCCGGCGCCGGAGAGGACCATCTGGTGGGTCTCGGCGTTGTTGGCAACGGAGAAGGAGGGGTCCTCCTCGTTCAGGCGGCTGAGGCCCTGGGCGATCTTATCCTCCTGGCCCCGGGTCTTGGGCACGATGGCCACGGAGTAGCAGGGCTCGGCGAAGGGGATCTGCTTGAGGGAGACCACCTTCCGGGCGTCGCACAGGGTATCGCCGGTCTTGACCTTGTCCATCTTGGCAACGGCGCCGATGTCGCCGCAGGTCAGCTCCTTGACCTCGGTAGCCTTCTTGCCCCGCATGGTGTACAGGCGGCCCAGCTTTTCCGTGGCGCCGGTGCGGGCGTTCACCAGGGGCATATCCGGCGTCAGGCTGCCGGAGAGGACCTTGAGGAAGGAGTACTTGCCGTACTGGTCGGAAATGGTCTTGAACACGAAGGCGGTGGGCACGCCGCCGGGAGAGACCACGAACTCCTCCGTATCGCCGTTTTGGAGGGTGGCCTTGTGGGGGTTGCCCTCGGCGGGATTAGGCAGGAGGTCGGCGATGTTGTCCATCAGCATGAGGGAGCCCATGCACGTGACGGCGGAGCCGCACAGCACGGGGAACAGGCTCAGCTCCCGCACGCCCTGGCGCAGGCCCTGGATCATCTCGGCGTAGGTAAAGTCCTCGCCGCCGAAGAACTTCTCCATGAACTCCTCGCTGGTCTCGGCCACGGACTCCTTCAGCGCGTCGTTGAACTCGGCGATGACCTCCTCCTTGTCGGCGGGGACCTCGATCTCCACCCGCTTGAGGTTCTGCATCTCATAGGCCCGCTTGTTCAAAACGTCGATGATGCCGGTGACCTTCTTGTCGTCGTTCCAGATGGGCACCACCAGCGGGGCCACCTTGTTGCCGAAGCGGGCGCGCAGGGCCTCGAAGGTGGCGTTATAGTCGCTGTTGTCCTCGTCAGTCTTGGAGATATAGATGAAGCGGGGCATATTCCGCTCCTCGCAGTACTTCCACGCCTTCTCAAGGCCCACGGAGATGCCGTCCTTGGCGGAGCAGACGATGATGGCCGCATCCGCGGCCCGCAGGGCCTCCATCACCTCGCCGGCGAAGTCGAAGGCGCCCGGGGTATCCAGCAGGTTGATGCGGCAGCCCTTGTACTCCAGGGGGGCAATGGCGGTGGACAGGGAGATCTGGCGCTTGACCTCCTCCGGATCATAGTCGCACACGGTGTTGCCGTCCGCCGGGCGGCCCATGCGGTCCAGGCTGCCGGTCATGTAGAGCAGGCTCTCGGCAAGAGCCGTTTTGCCGCTGCCGCTGTGACCCAGGAGGCAGACGTTGCGGATGTTCTGTACTGAATAGCTCATGTTTTGTTCCACTCCTTGTGTTTGTACTGCCGGCGGAAACGGCGCGCAGGCGCACCGATTCAAGGCGAAAAGTCCTAATGTATGAATTATACAACACTTGCCCGGTCAATACAACCATAATTTTGGCAGGTTCTACATTTTCGGCAGGGGGCCAAAAAATGGGCCGCAAATTTTTCCGAATCGCGCAAAAAGCCCCGGAAAAACAGCGCCGGACGAAACCCGTCCGGCGCTGCCGCCCTGGCGCAAAAAAAGTTCCCCCGCCGGCGGGCGGGGGAACGAAGGTGCGGGAGTGTGCCTTACAGCATGTTCATCAGGTTGAAGGCCAGGATCAGGCCGGAGAATACGATGGACACGGTGGAGCACAGCTTGATGAGGATGTTCAGGGACGGACCGGAGGTATCCTTGAAGGGGTCGCCCACGGTGTCGCCCACGACGGCGGCCTTGTGCTGCTCGGAGCCCTTGCCGCCGTGGTGGCCGCTCTCAATGTACTTCTTGGCATTGTCCCAGGCGCCGCCGGCGTTGGACATGAACACGGCCATGGCAAAACCGGTGACGGACACGCCGCCAAGCAGACCCACAACGCCGGTGGGCCCCAGGATCAGGCCGGTGGCGATGGGCACGATGATGGCGAGCAGGGCCGGGGCCACCATCTCATGCAGGGCGCCCTTGGTGCAAAGAGCCACGCAGGAGGCATAGTCCGGGTCGGCCTTGTACTCCATGATGCCCTTGATTTCCTTGAACTGGCGGCGGACCTCCACCACGATGGACTGGGCGGCCTTCTGCACCGCGCTCATGGTGAAGGCGGAGAACACGAAGGTCAGCATGGCGCCGATGAACATGCCCACGAGGACGGTGGGGCTGGTGAGGGTGAAGTTCAGCGTCTCGGAGGTGTTCTCCTGGACGATGTTCACGTAAGAGACCAGCAGGGCCAGGGCGGTCAGGGAGGCGGAGCCGATGGCGAAGCCCTTGCCAGTGGCGGCGGTGGTGTTGCCCAGGGAGTCCAGCGCGTCGGTGCGCTGACGGACGGTCTCGGGCAGGCCGCTCATCTCGGCGATGCCGCCGGCGTTGTCGGCCACGGGGCCGTAGGCGTCGGTGGCCAGGGTGATGCCCAGGGTGGAGAGCATGCCGACGCCGGCGATGCCGATGCCGTACAGGCCCTTGTTGAAGGCGGCGGTGAAGGCGCCGCTGCCGTCCACGATGACGGTGGATCCGCCGGCGGCGAAGTAGCTCACGAGAACGGCCGCCGCCACAATGAGGATGGAGGTCAGGGTGGACTTGAGGCCCAGGGAGATGCCGCCGATGATGATGGTGGCGGAGCCGGTCTCAGAGGCGGCCGCCAGCTCCTGGGTGGGCTTGTAGGTATCGGAGGTATAGTACTCGGTGAAGTAGCCGATGGCGCAGCCGCCGATGAGGCCGCAGAGGATGGCGATGTAGGGGCCCATCTGGCCGTTGAGGATGATGTAGGTCAGAGGCGCCGCCAGCACGGCCGCCAGGATGGCAGCGGTATAGGTTCCGGTGCGCAGGCTCTTGAGCAGGGACTCCTGGGTGGCGTCCTCCTTGGTCTTGACCAGGAAGGAGCCGATGATGGAGCAGACGATGCCGCACACGGCAAGCGCCACGGGCAAAAGCAGTCCGCCCCAACCGTAGCCGCCCACGGCGCCCAGGGCGAAGGTGGCGAGAATGGAGCCCACATAGGACTCGTACAGGTCCGCGCCCATGCCGGCCACGTCGCCCACGTTGTCACCCACGTTGTCGGCGATGGTGGCGGGGTTGCGGGGATCGTCCTCGGGGATGCCGGCCTCGACCTTGCCCACAAGGTCGGCGCCCACTTCGCCGGCCTTGGTGTATATGCCGCCGCCCACCGGGGCGAAGAGGGCAATGAAGCTGGCGTCCATGCGTTTCATTACCATGTTGTTGCCCAGGGCCACG
>JAFUGI010000095.1 GCA_017469475.1 Oscillibacter sp.
GCGCCCCGCCGCCGATTCACAAAACCTTGCTCAAAAAATCCTTCAGCCGGGGATGCTGGGGCGCGTCGAAGACAGCCTCCGGCGCCCCCTGCTCCAGGAGCTTGCCGTCCGCCATGAAGAGGACGCGGTTGCCCACCTCCCGGGCGAAGCCCATCTCGTGGGTCACCACCACCATGGTCATGCCCTCCCGGGCCAACTCCTTCATCACGTCCAGCACCTCGCCCACCATCTCCGGGTCCAGGGCGGAGGTGGGCTCGTCGAAGAGCATGACCTCCGGCTCCATGGCCAGGGCCCGCACGATGGCCACCCGCTGCTTCTGGCCGCCGGAGAGCTGGATGGGATAGGCCGACGCCCGGTCCTTCAGTCCCACCCGGTCCAGCAGGGCCAGGGCCTTTTCCTCCGCGGCGGCCCTGTCCACGTGCTTGACCTGAACGGGGGCCAGGGTCATGTTGTCCAGAATGGTCATGTGGGGGAAGAGGTTGAAGTGCTGGAACACCATGCCCATCTTCCGCCGGTGCTGGTCGATGTCCAGCTTGACCATGCGGCCGTCCGGCCCGGGGACCTTCTTTTTCGTGATGTCCACACCGTCGAAGATGATGGACCCGGCGGTGGGCTCCTCCAGCAGGTTCAGACTGCGGAGAAAGGTAGATTTGCCGGACCCGGAGGGGCCGATGACCACCATCACGTCCCCCCGGTTCACGTCCACGCTGACGCCGTCCAGAGCCTTGATGGTGCCGCGGTTGTAGTACTTTTTCAGCCCCTGCACCTGGATGAGCTTATCGGCTGTCGCCACGGCGCATCCTCCTTTCGATGTAGGCAATGAGCTTGGAGGTGGGGAAGCACAGGCAGAAATACAGCGCCGTGGCCACCAGCAGCGGCTCGATGATGATGTACGTGGCGCCCCTCACCGCCTGGACCACGCTCATGATGTCCTGCACGCCGATGGTGTAGGTGATGGCGGACTCCTTGATGATGACCACGAACTCGTTGGCGATGGCGGGCAGGATGTTCTTCAAAGCCTGGGGGAAGACGATGAACCGCAGGTTCTGCCCCTGGCGCAGGCCCAGGGACCGGGCCGCCTCTGTCTGCCCTCCGTCCACGGACTGGATGCCGGAGCGGAGGATCTCGCAAAGATACGCGCCGTCGTTCATGCCCAGAGCCACCACGCCGGGGAAGAACCGGTTGAAGCTGATGAACCCGAAGAGCTTGAAGGTGGGCAGGCTGATGAGGCCGAACACGCCGTAGTAAATGATGAAGATCTGCACGATCACCGGGGTGGAGCGCAGGATCTCCACATAGGCCGTGGCCAGAAAGCTCAGGGGGTTGAACCGGCCCAGATGATAGAGAAAGCCGGAGTCCCGCTGCAAGCCCTCCCTGTCCCGCTCAAAAAAGCCGAAGGTGCCGGGAAAGGCGTGGGCCAGCCACAAAAAGGGCCGGAAGCTGGACATCCGCATCAGGGCCAGGATCACCGCCAGCACAAAGCCGATGAGCACGGTGAAGATGGAGAGCAGGATCGTCACCACCAGTCCCTGGCGAAAGAGGCTTGCGTAGGGGGCGATGTCGATAAAGTTCTCCCATTGGACGAAGTTTTCCATAGGCAGCTCCTTGCCGGGAAGACGCCGCCCCCACCCCGCGTTTGCCCCGGGGAATGGGCGCCGCCCTCCGCGTGATACTGTTTGCGGCGGCGGGTGTTGCCGGCGCCGCCGGATCGCACGCCGCGTTGAAAAACGCGGGATTCCTCCCCCCGTTGCCGGGGGGAGGAACGAACGCTTTTTGATGCAGTTGGGGCGTTACTGAGCCACCTGGCCGTTCTCGTCCAGCAGACCCTCATAGGTCTCGCCGCTGGCAAGCTCGCCGGCCTGGGCCACAAAGTCCGCCATGGTGCCGTCCGCCAGGCACTTTTCAATGGCCTCGTTGACGCCCTGGAGCAGGGCGGCGTTGCCCTTGTACACGCCCACCACGCTGCCGGCGGCGTCATAGGGGACCTCCAGAATGACGGCCAGGTCCGGGTAGTTCTTGGCATATTGCAGGGCAACGTCCGTCTCCAGATAGGCACCGTCCAGATTGCCGGCCAGCAGGTCCTGGATGATGTCCGTCACCTTGGGCAACTGCACCAGCTCCGCCTCGGGGCTGTTCTCCTGGCACAGGTCCACCTGGATGGAGCCGGTCTGGGCGCCGAAGGTGTACTTGGCGTCATTGGTGGACTCCAGGGTGGGGAACTCGCTCTCCCGGCCCTTGATGGTGGCGAAGGACTGGCCGCCGGTGTAGAAGATCTCGGAGAAGTCCATGATCTTCTCCCGCTCGGGCTTGGGGGAGTAGCCCGCCATGCCCAGGTCCACGTTTTTGGTCTGAAGCTCCATCAGCGTGCCGTCAAAGTCCATGGGCACGACCTCCAGCTCCAGATCCAGGTAGTCGGCGATGTACTGGGCCAGGGCCATCTCAAAGCCCGCCAGCTGGGGCTTGCCGTCCGCGCCGATGGCATAGAACTCGTAGGGGGCAAAGTCCGGGCTGGTGGCCACGGTCAGCTTGCCGGGGTTGATGGTGGTGATGGCCGCCGCCTCCGGCTCCGCGGGAGTGGTAGTCTCCGTGGGGGTGGTCTCGGCCGGCGTGGTGGTCTCCGCCGGAGCGGCAGAGCCGCCGGTGGAGCTGCCGGAGGAGGAGCCGCCGCAGGCCGCCAGGCTCAGGGCCATGGCCAGCGCCAGCAGCAGAGCAAAGGTCTTCTTCATATCCGCATCTTCCTTTTCATCAAAAATTCCCGCCGCTCCCCGGTGGGAACGGCGCAGCGGGAAGGACGCCTCCCGCTGACAGATGCTACCTTATCACGCACGGGGTTGGTTGTCAATACTTTTTCAAAAAATTTGCATAAATATTTGTGCGCGTGTTGACCATATCCTTCGAGTCTTCCCGAAATGACCCCGCAGCTTCTCCGAATTTTCCTGAGCGGAAAGCAAATCCTGGGACGAATATTTATGTACATATACCGTGTATTCCGCATAGAAGCGGCAAAGCAGCGCCGTCTTGCCTATGCCAATACCCGGCTCTGTAGGGCCGGGTATTCAGACGGCAGACCAACAGATTTTTTATTGTTTTTGCCGGAGCTGTGCTTCGGCAAAAACACAGCAAGGCGAGCGAAGTGCCGCCCTCGCGCCGACCAACGAGGTGAAAGCCGAGGCGATGGAGCGCGAGGATCTCCCATGGAAGCCCAACGAAGTGGGCTCCATGGAGAGCCTCGTGACTTTGTCGAAAGACAAAAGCGGCGGAGGAGCCCA
>JAFUGI010000096.1 GCA_017469475.1 Oscillibacter sp.
AAATGCGTTGACCTTTTCCGCGTTGGTCATGTCTGCGTCCTCCTTTACCGGTCAGAGTTGTTCTACTTCTATCATATCGCCCTTTTGCCCGCCGCGCAAGCGGGATTTTTTCGCCGTCTGGGCGGCAGTGCAGGATGCTTTTCCTTGCAAACGCAAATTTGTGTGATACAATGGCCTTGAGCTTACATTGCGCCGCCCGGCGGCGCGGGCGTCAGAAGGAGGCCGGACATGGAAAAGGAACTGCATCTCAAGCTGACGGTGCGCCTGTACACCGACGATAACCAGCGGTGCTTCGGGCCGGGCATCGCCACCCTGTTGGAGCGGGTGGAAGCCCACCACTCCCTTCGCTCCGCCGCCGCCTCCATGGAGATGGCCTACTCCAAGGCCTGGCGCATTATCCGCACCGCCGAGGCGGTGTTCGGGTGCAAGATGCTCTCCTCCACCATCGGCGGTCAGCACGGCGGCGGCGCAGTGCTGACGCCGGAGGCGCATCGGCTCCTGGACGCCTATCGGGCCTACGAGTCCTCTGTCCGGCAGTTTGCCGAGGACCGGTTCGAAGAGAGCTTCCACTTCTATCGGGAGCTGAAAAAAACCGCCCCGCCGGAGGACTGAGGCGGTCCTCCCCATCTTTCCCCGGCTCTGCCTCTCCCCTGCGCCCGCATCCCCTTCCCCCTGCGCGGAGCGGACGGCTCCGCCCCAAAAACAGGCCGCCATGCGGCCCGGGAGAAAGTGAGTGGCGATCCCCATGGACAAAACAATCCTCCCCCTTGCCGCCGCGCTGCTGTCGGCGCTGCTGCTCTCCGGCTGTGCCTCCTCCAGGATCGAGGCTCCGACGGATCCGGGCAGCGCGTCCGCAGTCAGCTCCCCGGCTGACCCCTCGGATACGCCGGACTCCTCCGGCGGCGGAGAGGCGCCGTCAGCGCCGGAGGAGCCTGGCGTATCCGTCCGCTCCATCCAGGAGCTGGTGGAGGCCGTTGGCCCCGCCGCGAAGATCGTCGTCCTGCCCGGACGGTACGACCTTACGGAGTATCTGGAGCGGGATCCGGAGACGGCGGACCGCGACGCCTGGAACCAGGCCCATCCCTACATGCAGATCCAGGAGGTGTAAGAGGGAGCAGAGCTGGTGATACGGGACGTGCCCGACCTTTGTATCCGGGGCGTGGGAAGCGATCCCGCCGCCGTGGAGCTTGTGGTGGAGCCCCGGTACGCCGCGGTGCTGCGGTTTGAAAACTGCACAGGCACGGAGCTGGACAATATGACCATGGGCCACACCGAGACGGGAGACTGCGTCGGAAACGTGCTGGACTTTGCCGCCTGCCGGGACATCCGCCTGCGCTCCATGGACCTCTACGGCTGCGGTGTGTACGGCATCGGCACGGAGGACGGAACCGGGGACCTGTTCGTCTCCGATTCCACCATCCGGGACTGCTCCTCCGGCACCTTCTATCTTTCGGACTGCATGGGGGCCTTCTGGTTCACGAACTGCACGTTTACCGGTTCCAACTGGGGCGGCTACTATGATGGGGACAGCTCGCAGATGTTCTTCGTGGGTTGCTCCTTCGATCAGCAGGAGTCCAACACCTGGTACTTCCGGGATGACATCTCCATGGAGGACTGCACCTTCATGGAGCCGGACCAGTATCCGGAGTACGGTTATGAGGAGTACGACCTCCCCGTCTTCGAACCGGAGCGGATGGAGCAGATCACCCTCACCCCCTTCATGCTGTCCTCCACCAGCTGGTTCGGGTACGCTGCCGTCGATCCCCAGTCCGGCGATACCCGGTATCTGGGCCTGGCCGCCCCGGAGGACACGGAGGCGGAGACCGCCTATCTGTGGCTGGACGGCGAAGGAGACGGCTTTTTCGAGTATCGGGGCGAAACCATGGACTTCCAGTGGTCCTGCATGGATGAGGAGACCGCCTGCCTCCAGGGCGCGGAGGAGGCCCTCTATCTCCATCTCTACCGGATCAAGGACGAGAGTCTGTGGGCCCTGCTGCAGTACCGAAACGAGCTCATCTGGCTCTATCCCTATTGATTCCGGGCCGGTAACCTCCTCTCCGGCAGGACACCTTCCCCAGCCGGAGCTGTGCGCATAAAACGGGCACCCTTGGTTCCCCGAAAAAACAGCAAAAGAGAAGGCGCAAGCGGGTGCTCGCGCCTTCTCTTCTATTTTGCGCAGCTCGCCGGCCGACTCCTGCAGGGCAGCTCTTCAGCTCTTCTGGGTGGGGTCCTCCTCCGTGGGGCTGGGGATAGGATGTTCCTTCTGCTCCACCATGGTGCGGATCAGCTCCACCGTGCCGCCCAGACCCAGCACGCTGGAATCCAGGCAGAAATCATAGCTCTCCACCGCGCCCCATTTCTGGGAGGAATAGTACTCATAGTACGAGGCGCGGCGCTTGTCCGTCTTCTGGATCAGGGTCTTGGCCGCCTCCGGCGTGATGTTCTGCCGCTTGGCCACCCGCTCCGCCCGGACGTTCATGGGCGCGTAGATGAAAAGGCTCAGATGGTCGGGATTGTCCGCCAGGGCATAGTCCGCGCAGCGGCCGATCATGACGCAGGGTCCCTGCTCCGCAATGTGGCGGATGGTATCGAAGGTGGCAAGATACACCTGCTGCTCCAGAGAGTCGCCCACGCCGGTGCCCGGCAGGGCAAACATGTAGGAATCCATGGCGATGGAATACAGCAGGCTCTTGGGCCGCTCGTCAAAGTTTTCAAAGATCTTTTCGCAAAGGCCGCTCTTTTTGGCCGCCGCCTGCAAAAGCTCCTTATCGTAGAAGGGGATGCCCAGCTCCTTGGCCACGCGGATGCCGATCTCCTTGCCGCCGCTGCCGAACTGCCGTCCGATGGTGATGATGGTTTTCATAGAGATTCCTCCTCTCTCTTACCTGGATTATACTCCAAAATCCGGAAATCGTCAAACGAAAACCGCCGCCGTCCGGCTGGGCCGCCCTTCCCTCCCTCATTTCATGCCGGAGCCGCAGGCGCGTCGTCTCCATTTTGCTTCCTTTCACATACCTGATCCTGCGGGTGGTATCAGCAAAGGGCCCTGTTTCCAATGCTGTTTCTCACCGTTCAACAAAGAGGCATCCTCGGATACACGTCAGGTCCTTTGAAAGAGGACCACCGCCAGGCCCATACAGAGGATCTGCAGGACTGCCCCCAGCAGGAAGACCACCGCATACGATCCCAAAAAGTCATAAAACGCCGCAATGACCGTGGCAGAAAAAGCGCTGGTCAGCATGGTAGCCATGGTAACACGGGAAATCCGATGGTCAAAGGTCTCCGGCGTGGAGACCGCACCTACGGCGATAGGGACCAATACCGTCATATTGGCATGGTCAATGCCGATCAGAAAGGCGCCGAAAAAAAGCCCTCCCCTCCAAGGCGCTCCGCCGCTCAGCAGCAAAAAGCCGAGCATCACCAGGAGTAAAGACGCCAGGCAGGCCCTTCGCCCTCCCCAGCGGTCACAGGCAACACCCAGCACCGCCTTGGCGCAGATATTGCCCACCATACAGCTGGAGACCATCACCGCCCCAATATGACCATCCCAGCCGGAAGCCGCAGCGAAATTGGCAAGATGCTGGGCATAGGTGGCGCAGAAGGTAAAGCTGGCGGCAAACAGCATGCAGCAAAGGAGCTTCTTTCTTCCCCCCTCGCATCCCGCAGTCACTGGTGAAGGCCGGCTCCGCTGCTTCGCCGTCCCTCTCCCATAGGGAACAAGCCCCAGCTCCTCCGGCCGCCGGACGATCACAAACAGGGTAAACGGCGCCGCCAGCGCAAAGGCAACGCCCCCCTGGACCACATAAGCTGTCCGCCAGCCCCAGGTGGCAATCACAGTGCTCAGCACCGGATTTATCACCGCGCCCAATACACCGGAGGCTGTGGCAGCCATACCCAGCGCAAACCCCCGCCGTTGGGAAAACCAATGGTTGATGAGCATGGGCACCGGAATATACAGCAAAAACGCCCCGGAAATGCCCTGCACGGTTCCCGCCGCGTACCACAGCGGCAGACTGTGAAACGTGCCCATAGCCGCCGTGGCACCGCACAGGACCAACAATGAGAGCGTCAGGACCCAGCGGATCGGATACCGGGCAAGGATCCGGTCCGCCCGCAGCAGCATCACCACCGCGCTGAGCCCGTAGAATATGGTATAGGCCGTCAGCGCTGACACGGGGCAGCCCAGTTCCGCACATACCGGGGCGAAGAACAGCCCCTTGCAGTTGATGACAATACCAAGGGTCGCGCCGTTCAGCGCACAACAGGCTGTCAGGATCCTCCACGCGTAGTGGAGTGGCGTCTCGGCCCTCGGTCCCGCCTGTACCTCCATCACAATCTCACCCCGCCTATAAAAGAGATCCTGCCGGAGCCGTAGTGTCCAGCAATTTGGCCTCGATGCCAAATCAGATCATCATGCGCATAGGGTCCACCTGATGTACCAGGACCTCCAGAACCTCTGCAGAGGGCGGCGCACTCTCCACCGCCCGGGAGACATCCAGCGTAAAGCCGGTATTCTCCTGGATCTGCTCTGGGGTGACGCCGGGGTAATACTCCGCAAGATACATACGCTTTGTCTCTTTGTCAAAGCGCAGGATGCCCAGTTCCGTCACTACGGCCCGGGGGCCCTTGTCAGGAGCCAGCCCTCGTTTGGCCCGGCCATTTGGCCCGTCGATCCAGCCGGGACTGGTGATGTAGTCCACCTTCTCCATAAAGCGCCGCTTTTGGTGCTTCATCGTGATAATGGTATCGCAGTATGTGGCGATGCCATTGGCACCGCCAGAGCCGGTAAAGCGGGTGGTGGGATGTGCATAATCACCGATACAGGTGGAATTCAGGTTTCCGTACGGGTCGATCTGAGCGCCGCCCAAAAAGCCTGCGTCGATGCTTCCCCGCTTTGCCGCCAGGCTCTGGAAGCCAAAATATCGATATTGGGGCCACAGAACGGAGGCCTGATGATTGATGCGCAGATCGGAGACGCTGGTAGGGATCTCTAAGGGTGCCCCCTCAAAAAGCGCTGTTTCGAAAATCAGATGCGCATTGGGCGCATGGGTGTTTTTCGCCAGGACGGCACCGATCAGCGGCAGTCCCGTGCCGATGATGTAGGTCTTGCCATCTTCGATCTGCCGGGCCAGCGCTGCGGCCATCATCTGCTTCGCAGTCCATTCCATGCTCATTCCTCCTCCCTCACTTTCGCTTCAGGCCAGGCACGTAACCATACCCCGGTACTGCATCCAACGCAGCCAGCCGGGCCGCGCCGATGCGGTCCAGGTAGTCAGCGTGAAGGGGGCATTGGGTGATGTAGGTCTCCACAAATCGGTCGAAATCCGCCTGGGTGCGGCTGGCCTGGTCATACTCCATGTAAAACGGACCGTCGTAGTCATAGCAGCCAAAGCACTGGGAAGGATGGGCGCCCCAAGGGGCGTGGACCACCGCATCGACACAGAGGCCGCTGAGGGAGTTCCGCTCCGGATGGCGGCGGATCTCCGCATCCTCCACCAGTTTCTCGCAGGAGACGATGGTGTGCCGGGCAGCCATGGCAATATCCAGATCCTGAAAGGTGGGGCCTATCAAGCGGACCGTGCCGTCGGGGCTCGCCATCTGAGCGTGGAGGATGGCTACATCGATCTTTGGCGTGGGTACACAGCACACCCGATCTCCGGGTGTGAAAGGGTCCTCCTGGATCACGAATTTTTCCGGCGGCAGCTTGGGATGCTTTTCCCGCTCCTCCCGGGAGATGCCCCACTTATCTGCAAGGTCGGAGCCCAGCATATTTTTCACCGGCACATAAGAAAGCCCCAAAGCCGCAGCGTGATAGGCAATAGTCTGCACATCCAAAGAGTAATCCTCGAAGAGAAGCTCCCCCGCCTCCACCGCTGCACGAAACCGGCGGCACACCTGCGTATAGCCGGAATTTGCAATGTAGGAGACGTTGATGGCCGCCACGCATCCGGCGCCGATGAGCAGATCGATGTCGCCGCCGGAGGGGCCGCCCTCTATATACAGCTTTCGCTTTTTCTGGCGGATGATCTCCCGAACCAGGGCATAGGGCCGCCGATTGGTAACAAAGCCGCCTACCGCGATACAGTCTCCGTCATGGACAAAGGCGCGGACTGCCTCCTCCGTGGTCATGACTTTGGTGTGGTTGGTTTTCATATCCAAACCTCCTGATGGTGTTCAAAAAATGAAACGGGATATGAAGGCCACATCCCGTTTCTTGGTTTTCACAAAGCGTTAGTCCGCTTTCGCATTCTTTTTCTTCCGGAAGCTTCCCCGGTTGGTCCAAACAGCCATGAAGATGCCAAAGGCCACTAAGCACATGGCAATGGGACGGGAGAAAAAGCCCATGACACTGCCCCGGCCGGAAATGACGCCGGTGCGGAAATTGGATTCCACGATGCGGCCCAGGATGAAGCCCAGCACCATGGGTGCCACATTCAGCCCGCGAGCCAGCAGCACAAAGCCGATGATGCCCACACAGTACAGCACCCACGCATCGAAAATACGGTTGTTGGTGGTAATGGCACCTACCATGCACATCAACAGGATCAGCGGCAGCAGATAATTCAGAGGAATCTTCAAAAGCTTGATGAAAAGGCGCATCAGCACCATCATCAAAAGGTACATCACCAGGTTCGCCACTACATAGGTGAAGAAGATGACGCCCACCAGCTCGCCGCCGGTGTTGAACAACTGAGGGCCGGGCTGGATACCATGGACCACCAGGGCGCCCAGCAGCACTGCGGTGATGAGGTCTCCGGGGACCGCCAGGGCCATCATGGGGATCAGAGCGCCGCCGCACACGGAGTTATTGGCGACCTCGGAGGCCACCACACCCTCGGCAATGCCAGTGCCGAACTTTTCCGGCGTTTTGCTGGTCTGCTGGGCCTGGGTATAGGAGAGCATACTGGCCGTTCCGGAGCCGACACCGGGCAGAATGCCGATAAAGGTGCCAATGATGGCGCCCACGCCCATGGTCTTCCAGCAGCCCTTCAGCATACCCTTGCGCGGCCACCAGTTCATCTTCTGGACCTCCAGGGTCTGGACCTCCTGGCCGAAATCCTTGGTCTGGGACAGGACCTCCGCCAGAGCGAACAGTCCCATGAGGGTGGGCAGCTGCGCAAGGCCTGCGCCAAGCTGCCACTGGCCGAACATCAGCCGACCCACAGAGGAAACCGGATCTGTTCCCACCATGGCCATGATGAGGCCGATGATGGCGGACATGAAGCCCTTGACTCGGTCCTTGGCGCATAGGGATACCACCACACAAAGGCCCATGACGCCCATGGCAAAATACTCCCACGCGCCAAATACCAGTGCGATCTTGGCCAGCAGAGGTGCAATGACCACCAGGCAAACACCGGAGAAGATGCCGCCAATGGCGGAGGAAAATACGCCGATGAGCAGTGCATCCCCCGCCCGACCCTGCTTTGCCATGGGTGAGCCATCAAAGGTGGTAGCTATGGAAGCAGGCGTGCCCGGAATATTCAGCAGGATCGCGGAGATCAAGCCGCCGGAAATGGAGCCCACATACACCGCGACCAGCAGCGTGATGCCGTTCACATCCGACATGGAATAGGTAAAGGGAAGCAACAATGTGACGGCAAGTGCGCCGGTGAGCCCAGGAATGGCACCGAAAACAATACCGAAGAAACAACCGCCGAAAATCAGCAGCCAGAGGGAGGGATTGGCCAGCAGATGCTGGAACCCACCGATAAAAGAATGTAAGCCTTCCATGAGCTCCTCCTTAGTTGCTCAGATAAGTTTCTGCCGTGGGGGAAGTTCCTCTCCACCCGGCCCGAAAGAGGCCGGGTGGAGAGTTCGATGCTCGGGGATGAGACCAGGGTAGGGAGAGCAGTCAGCCCAGCACCAACGGCATCATGCGTGCCGCCCAAGTACCGACGGAAGCAGCTTTGTCCTTCATGCCGTCATATCCGGTGTAGATCAGCACATAGCCCAGCTGATCCTGCACGACCGCCTGGAAGTCAGGGTTCTCAAAGACCGCATGCAGTTTCTCATCATAGTAGCGGGCAATGGCCTCGTCCGCCCCCGGAGGCAGCATCACGCTGCGGCTGATGGCGGAGGTGGTATCCACGCCCAGTTCCTTGAAGGTGGGGCAGTCGGGATAGAAGGAGACGCGCTCTTCGGCGGCGACAGCAAGGATACGCAGCTCGCCGGAGTCGATGTAGCTCTTGGCCTCAGCCAGCTGACTCCACAGCAGGTTCTCGTGGCCGCCCAGAACAGCGGTACGGGACTTGGATGCGCTGTCATAAGGCACGTAAGTGAACTCCACGCCGGCCTGCATCCACACGTCGGCCGCAGAGGCCTCCATGCTGTTGCCGCTGCCGACAGAGGCAATGGTAATGTCGCCAGGTGCGGCCTTGGCGGCGGCCACCACGTCCTCAAAAGTCTCATAGGGGCTGTTGGCAGCCACGGTCAGGACATTCACATCCTCGGCCAGGCAAGCAACGTACACCATCTCGTCGTTCAGGGGCGCCGCCAGACCGCCGGAGAGATAGTTGCAGGCGTTGGCCTGGGGAGAGCCGAAATACAGGGTGTAGCCGTCGTTGTCAGAGTGATAGGCCTCCATACCGCCGATGTTGCCGCCGCTGCCCTCCACGTTGGTCACATACATGGTCTGGCCGTCCAGATCGATGTACTGCGCGACCGCACGGGCCAGGGAGTCCATGCCGCCGCCGGCGGCGAATCCAACGATGACGTTGACAGTGGAGGTGGGTTTCCAGGCCGGAGTTTCCGGCTCCGCAGTTTGGGCTGGTTCGCTTGTCTGGGGCTGAGTGGCTGCGGGAGTAGACGTACTCTGCTGGGGGGTCTTGCTGCCGCCGCAGGCGGCCAGGCTCAAAACCATCATCAGGCAAAGAGCCGCTGCGAGGATCCTTTTCATAATCATTCCTCCAATTTCATATTGTGAACGCTCATAGGCGGTTTCACCATTCTTAAAACAAAGAGAACACGGGCAGCTTGGACGTGAGGATATTGGTAAAAATATAATAGGTAGCGGCGCTGGCGATCACCGAGAACACACCGCTTTTGAGCAGTTCCCTGACGAAGAGCTTTTTATCGCGCCAGTCCTTTTTCACTGCGCCGATGTTGAAGGTGTACACCAGTGTCAGCGCCCATAGCATCAATATGGAGTCCAGGAAAAAGCCGATTGGCTTGAGCAGCAACAGATAGAGGAACAGCACCGCAGCGGTAAACACCGCCATACTGCCCCAGATCGGTATGCCCGGCTCCTGCCCTTCCTCCGTTTTGCGCAGCTTCAGTGCACGCACCATCAGCATAACAGACAACAGCGCCAGCAGAAGGAGCCACAGGGCCATATAAGTGTCCGGTCGGGCCAGGAACAATGTGACCCGTGGCGAATCCAGAATATAGGAATAGATCAGTGCCACCGCCACAAGGGCCAGCATACAGATGCCGAGGATAAAATCGTACATCCATTTTTTGATCGGATTTTTCTTCATTGCAATTCCTCCTGACGGTCACATTGAGCATGGCTTTTTGTCCTGTCGATATATTAATTTACTATTAAATTTTTGGTCCTGATATTGTAAAGTATATAATCATATATGTATTTTGTCAAGTTTTTTCCGCCCGTCATCTTGTATATTTGTAGATTATGGAATTTGTGCAGTTTTAATAATTATCAATTTTATATAAATTCTTTGTTGACTTCTTGTGATTCCAATGCTATGCTGTAACCATACTGATATGGATGGGATGCCGCGCTGCTCCAGATTCGCGGCTCTTCCCACTGGTTGGGAGCGTGTTTGCATTGTCTGAAAAGAGGATTCGTCTAAGCCCTATGCGCCGTTACATCGGCAAGGCGCTGCAAAATAGCGTCGTTACCTATCCGCAGGCCAGCGGCTTTTTCCAAGCGGATACCACAAAGCTGTTCTCTTTGAAGAAGAAATGGAAAGACATAGGAAAAAGCGTCAGCTTTACCGCCTTCGTCACCAAGGCCGTGGCCATTGCCCTGCAGGATTTTCCTGAGCTCAACGCCCGGGCCGACGGGGATAATGTGATTTTGTATGATACCGTGAATCCCGGCATCGCCATTGCGGATGAGAAGGGGCTCTTTGTCATGGTCATCCGCAGCGCGGAGACAAAAAGCGCCCCGGAGATCTCTGATGAGATCCGGATGCTGACCCAAAAAGTGCGGGAGAACAAGGTCCTGCCGGAGGATATGAGCGGCGGAACCATCACCATCAGCAGCGCCGGAACCGGTCGAACGGAGATCTTCACCTCCATCGTCTCCAACGACGAGGCGCTGATCTTGGGCGTGGGCCGCACGAAAAAGCAGCCTGTGGTCCTGCCGGACGGTACCATTGCCGTGCGGGACATGACCTGGTTTGCCACCAATATGAACCACCTCTTGGTAGACGGACGCAGCGTCAGCCGTTTTCGGGACCGCCTGGGCGAGATCCTGGAGGATCCTGAGACCTACTTCCAGCTCTGACGGCTGCGCCGCCCAAAGAATGCTCCGAGGCGGGCGGCACATACCCTCATATCGACCAAAGCGGGCAAAGACTGCCGCGTTTGGCACAGGTCCTCAACAGCAAACCATGTCTCGAAATTGACGAATGATAATGATGAATAAAAAATATTAAGGAGGAGGACTACGATGGACTACAGCAAGGAAGACCTTCTGACGATGTACGAGCATCTGGTCAGAGGCCGCATCTTCACAGAAAGGATGCACCAGGCCGTCAATGACGGCTATATCCGCACATCCTATCACACCGCCCTGGGCGAGGAGGCCTATCAGGTGGCCGCCGTCAGCGCCCTTCGACCTGATGACTGGGTGGTCATGTCCCACCGCTCTCAGATCGCAGCGCTGATGCGGCTGGACCTTTACCGCTACACGGCGGAGGTCTTTGGCAAGAAGGACGGTCTTCACCGGGGCTGCGGCTTTGACCTGCACATCAGCGACATGACCGGCCCCGGCCATGTAGGCGTGCGCATGTCCACCCTGGGCTCCAACGTCCCCATGTATGTGGGCTTTTCCTGGGCCCTCAAGCACAAAGGAAAGGGTCAGGTGGCGCTGCTCTTCGTGGGTGACGGCGCCATGAGCGAGGGTACCTGCTACGAGGCCATGAACATCGGCTCCCTCTATAAGGTCCCCATGGTGCTGGTGATCGACAACAATGGCTGGGCCATGACCACGCCGCTGAGCCGCCAGAGCGTCAATCCCAACATCTCGGATCGGGCCAAGCCCTTCCAGATCCCCACCTTCATCGTGGACGGTGCGGATCTGGTGGCTATCCGCAAGGTAATGGACGAGGCTGTGTCCATCGCTCGGGAAGGTCAGATGGTGGTGGTCGAGGTCAAGAACAAGCGCTGGGGCGCCCACTATTACGGCCAGACCAATGCCTACCGGGACGATATGGACGAGGTCAAGGATGCCATGGAGCACCAGGACTGCGTGAAGCTCTATGAACAGTATCTGTTGGAGCATAGTGTGTGCGATCAAGCCAGATTGGATGCGGTCAAGGATGCCTGCACCAGAGAGGTGGATGATGCCGTGGCCCGAGCGGCCGCTGCGCCGCTTCCCACTGTGGAGGACATCTACTATAAGGCAAATATTTATACGACACCGGAGACTGGAGGGGATCTGTAATGGGCAGAATGTATCTCAACCGTTCCATCGCGGCGGCGGTGGCCGAAGAAATGGCGCGGGATGAAAGCGTGATCCTGCTGGGTGAGGACATTCTCAACAGCGGCGGCGGCCTGGGCATCTACCTGGGTGTACCCCAAAAGTTCCCGGATCGCTGCTTGGACATGCCCATCGCAGAGGCCGGTTTTTCGTACTTCGGTGTGGGCGCCGCCGTGGCGGGTATGCGTCCCATCGTGGACATGATGTTCTCTGATTTTGCCTCCATCTGCGCCGATGCCGTGTCCAACGGTTCTGCCAAGGTGGCATTTATGACCCAGGCCCAATGCTCCTGCCCCATCACCTTTATTATGGCCAACGGCGGCCGCGGCACCTACGGCAGCTTCGGCTCTGGTTGCCACCATTCCCAATGCACGGAGTCCTGGTTCCAGAATGTGCCGGGCCTGAAGATCGTGGCCCCCTACTACCCTGCCGATGTCAAGGGCCTGCTGAAGGCCTCCATCCGGGATAATGACCCGGTGGTCTTCATGTTCCACGAGGGCTCTACCGGCACCTCTGGCATGATCCCCGACGGAGAGTATGTGATCCCCCTGACCAATGCTGCCAACATCCTCCGAGAGGGCAAGGACATCACCATCGTGGCCATTCAGTCCATGGTCCCCATTGCTGTGAAGGCAGCAGCGGAGCTGGAGCAGCTGGGCATCGACGCGGAAATCATCGATCCCCGGGTGCTGATCCCGCTGGACATCGACAAAATCCTGCGCAGTGTGGAGAAGACTGGAAAACTCATCGTCGTGCAGGAAGCGCCTCGGCGCGGTGCCTACGGCGGTGAGATCGTGTCCGAAGTGGTGGAGCGGCTGGAGGGCCGTCCCATTGGCGTCAAGCGTCTTGGCAGCATGAACGCCCCCATTGGCAAC
>JAFUGI010000097.1 GCA_017469475.1 Oscillibacter sp.
AGTACTGCCAGGTGCCCACCAGGAACCGATGCAGGGCGTCGCCGTCCGAAAAGGCCAGGGGGTCGGGCGTCTCCGCCGGAGCGGTCTGGGGGCCGGTCTCCGCCGGGGCGGGGTCCTGCGCCTGGACAGAGGCCGCCGCCGGGATGGGGTCCTCCTGCCGGGGGGCGGGGGCGGCGGTCTTTCCGGAGCAGGCGGCAAGGGACGCCGCCATCAGGACCGCCAGGGCCAATGCGGGAAGATGCTTCATGTCCATCGCCTCTCTTTCGCCTGTCAGGGCAGGTTCACGTTGATCCAGGAGCGGCCTGCCAGATTCTCCCGGCACAGGTCATAGCTGAACCAGTTGTCCCAGTCCACGGAGAAGAGGAGCTTCAGCTGGCCGCTTTGCTCCGCCGCGGTGATCAGGAGGAGCTCCGCCTCACCCTGGGCCAGGTCGTTTTCGTACAGCAGCTCGTCGTTTTGATAGATCCGGTAGGTCAGCCCCTCCGGAGACAGCAGGGTCAGGGACGTGGGGCTCAGGCCGTCCGTGAGCCAGGTGAAGTCCATGGCCATGCCCACGCCGGGGGTGTACTGGTCGATCTGATCCACCCCCAGGCACACGCCGGTCTTCTCCTCCGCCTGGGCGCGCTGGGCGTCCAAACGGTCCAGCAGATTGAAGGCCTCTTGGGCCCGGTCGCTGCGGACGAAGGTCTGGTAGCCGACCTCGTCGGCACCGTCTATGGTGAAGTAGTACTGGAGCAGGAGCGTGTCCAGGTCGATGAGGGTGGCGTAGAACTCCTGATCCGCCTCCCCGGGATCGAAGCCCAGCTGGACGCGCCAGGTCTCGTTTCCGCAGCCCTCGTACAAAATCGCGTTCTCCTGGAGCGTCACAGGGCCGCTGCGGGTCAGCTGGTCGGAATAGTACCCATGGAACTCCCGCAGGTCCGCGTAGAGGGCGTCGTCCTCCCAGGTGATGGAGAGGGAGGAGATCATGTGATCCTCCTGGGCGTCATAGGTGGCGCCCTCGAACATGCCGGAGACCATGATCCACTCGCCCATAAGCCCGCCCGGGGCCAGGTCGGCGGTCAGGTCCGCCATGGGGGCCTGGCGGAAATAGACCGTGCCGGCGTAATAGTCCAGGGCCAGCGTGCCCGCAAGGGAATCGTCGCCGGAGTCGGTGCCATCCTCCGGGAAGAAGGCGGGGAGCTCCCATTCGTCCACCTCGCCGCCCATGTCCGAGTCCAGGGAGAGGGCGGAGGTGAATTCCACCCCGCCAAAGTCGTTGAGGACCCAGGAGCCCTCGGCGGCCATGCCGGAGTAGTGAAAGTTGTACACGTCCCGCAGCTTGCCGGTACCGTCGGCATACAGCGTCAGGTCCAGCCACCAGTCGTCACCCTCTTCGGTAAGGGGCAGGTCCACCCACTCGGTGGTCACGTACTCTTCGCCGTTGAAGACATAGCGGGCGTACTTCACCGCCGTCCAGTAGGTATCCTCATAGTTGGCGGCGGTGGCGGCGGGAGCATCGTCCGGCTGGGCGGGGGAGAGCGCCGGTTCCGGTTGGGACGGCGCGTCGGGCGCGGGCGCGGGAGAGGGCGACGGCTTTCCGCCGCAGCCTGTCAGCATCAGGGCAAGCGCAAGAGCAAGCGCATAGATTCGGTTCATAGCATCCACCTTCCTTGCCGCCAAGGCGGCGGAATCTATCCGAAGCTGCCAGCCCACTCCGGGCCGGTCAGGGTCTCGATGGGGGCGTCCTCCACCAGGGGGAGTCGCAGGTCATACCAGTCGGCAAGGGCGTAAGCCCAGCGCCAGCCAACGTCATCCTCCGGGGAGCGGACACAGGCGGCAACGCGCAGATAGGCGGCGCCGCCTACGTGCTCCATGCTCTGGACGACGAAGCGGGCGTCAGCGATTTCCTCCGGATCTGCCAGCAGCTCCGCCGCCAAGCGCAAGGGCGGATCGCCGCAGGCGAGCAGGTCGCCCCAGGACCCCTCCGAGAGGAAGATCTCGCCGGGGAGGCGGTCCGTCACGGCGGCAGTACCGTCCGCGTTCAGCGCCAGCCGGGGAAGGGCGGCAAAGCCGTACTCCGTTTTGAGCCCGTCCAGAAGGTCCGCCCCAAAGGGGACAAGACTTCCCTTCCGGCCCACCCGGGCCGTGCCGCACCAGACCTTGTCCAGGATCTGGGCGGTGCCGTCGTACCAGGCAAAGAGGCAGGAGACGGTCTTGGCGTCGGAGACCACCTGCTCCAGCTGCGGCGGGTTATAGTAGTACCCCATGTGCGGCAGGGTGCCCAGGCACAGGGTGCCCTTCTCCGTCAGCTGCCAGAGGGTGGAGACGTTGGCGCTATAGTCGTGGCAGAGGTAGATGGCCGCGTCGCCGGCAAAGCCGCCGAACTGGAAGTAGGCGTCCTGCTTCGGCGCGGCGAAGGCGATGGGCTCCGTGCCCCGGTAGAGGGTCCGGGCGCTCCAATCGTCGTGTGCGGTGGAGGTGACGGCGGCGAAGCGCCCGTCCGACGAGAGGCCGGCCACCCGGCCCCCCTCCTGCAGGTCGGCGCTCTCCCCCTCCAGCGTTACGGTGTAGGCGCAGGCGCGGCCGCCACCCTCCGAGCGGCTGAGGTAAAAGCGGCCGTCCCCATACCACAGGGGACCGAAGCCCGCGTCCGGGAAGAGGGAGGTCACCTGGCCGGTGGCGGCGTCATAGCAGCACAGCTCCGAGGGGACGGACTGCTCCGGCCAGGCGGAGAGGAAGTCCCCCCACAGCTGGGGAGAATCCAGTGCGCCGGGGCTATAGCGGCGAAAATACACCCGGTCACCCAGGCCCAGGAACTGGCCGCCGTTGTTTTCCACGGCGGTTTGGGAGGGCGTCTCCTCCGGCTCCTCCGGGGCAGGGGATGGCGAGTCCGGCTCCGCCGGAGTGGTCTGTGCGGGAACAGCCTGCGCCGGGGCCGTCTGCGCCGCTTCGGCGGGAGAGGGCTGGGCCGGAGCGTCCGGCCTGGCTACGCCGCCGCAGCCGGACAGCAGCGCCAGGGACAAAAGAAGGGGAAAGAGGCGTTTCATGGGATGACCCTTCCTTTCCTGCCGGGAATGGCGCTCACCGCCGTGGCGGATGTCCGCCGCCGGGCCGGGCGCTTCCGCCGCTTCGGCGGTCAGGCTGGACGGGACGGGGGCGTTGCGCACCTTGCGCGGGTCGGGCG
>JAFUGI010000098.1 GCA_017469475.1 Oscillibacter sp.
AAAAACTATGTGTCCTCTCTGAGAAAACTCAACGAGACCATGGACCGCTACTATACCCCTGACGGGGACGGAACCGTTCCGACCTTGGAGCAGGCGGGCAAGGACGAGCTGATGGCCTCCATTCTGGAGACTGCCACCCTGGGCGAGACCTTTCTGGCCGACGTTGCGGGGAAGGGTGGAAACCTGACCACCGCCGCCCCCGGGCTGGTGGGTCAGGTCCAGGCCATGATGAGCCAGGACTACGAGACCCTGAGCCTCTATGACCCCGCCAACGACGAGATGACCCTGCCCGAGATCCAGCAGGACGCCCGGACTCAGGTCATCGACCTTCGGGGCGTCCAGATCGGCAAGCTGGGCAATATGCAGTCCTCGCGGCTCCCCATGACCGTGGTGGACGAGACCGGGGGCAAACGGCGGGGCGTGTTCACCAAGGCATCCCACGTCAGCGTGTTGAAGCCCTTCCGGCAGATGCTGGATACGGCGATCGGCCAGTGTACCGACCCGGAGGGTAAAGCCCAACTGGGGAACATGATCCAGGGGTATCGAAGCTACCTGCAGAAAAAGGGCGCGGAGCTGCCGGGCGGGGTGGCCCCCAAGGACGCCGGCGATGAGATGATCGTGGGTAAGATGATCCAGCAGCTCATGTGGGAGCGGAAGACCACCGATGTTCCCACCGTGATGAAGCGGGCCGGGGTGGACCTCAACAAGGTGTCCGTGGGCGCCCGGAGCACTCTGATGGAGGGTATCACCGGATTTGTGAAGGAGCCCGCCTACTGGGTCAACGGCCTGGAGCTGGGCCTCAAGGACGGCGACCGGCTGGACCAGCGCAACAGCGCCATGAGCGCCGTGGCGGGTCTTCTGGGAGTCCCCAAGCTGGTGGCCCGGTCCAACAACATGAAGTTTCTGGACGAGGACGGCAAGGTCGTGGAGGGCACCTTCATGGACTTTGCCGAGGGCATGGATCTGGAGGGCGGCGGTACCAAGGAGCTTTACTCCCACGTCAGCGACGAGCCCTTCGACGACCCTGAATCCAACCTCAACCGTGACCTGGCGGATATGCAGGTGCTGGACTTCATCTGCGGCAACGTGGACCGCCACGCGGGCAATCTGTTCTACGATGTGGACACCAGGACGGGCAAGATCAAGGGCGTCCAGGGCATCGACAACGACAGCGCCTTCGGCCTCTACAGCTCAGGCAAGAACGGCTCCAACTTCCGCTTGGAGGGCACCGACTCCCTGAAGGTCATCAGTCAGGGCATGGCCAAGAAGGTCAGCAGCCTCAGCCCCGAAATGCTGAAATTCACCCTCCGGGGCCGGGGCCTGACCGACGCCGAGATCGACGCCGCCTGCCATCGCCTGGGCGACGTGCAGAAGGCCGTGAAGGAGGCCAGTGTCGCCAAGGGCGTCGCCGAGCTGATGCAGAACGGCGCCCAGAACAAGCTCTCCATCATGAGCGAGGATGACATGAAGGGCATGTCGCCCAACGCCTTTACCGGCAAGGGGAGAAACCTGTTCGGCGACGTGGCGACCCGTATCGGCGACTCGCTGGAGGAGGCCCGGGAGCATGGGATCAACTTCCGGAGCGAGGAGAAGCAGCAGAAGAAGACCAGCAAGCTCAAGGAGGTCAGCACCACCGGGCGGCGATTCACCGCCGCCGGCATCGGGGAGTCCCTGCGGGGTATGTCCCGGATGATCCGCAACGAGGTCACGGGCTTCGCGGTGGGGGGCCTCTCCAAGTTCCTCCGCTCCTCCGGCAAGTTCCGCACCATGGTATCCAGCGTGAAGGCCGCCGACGCCCTCTCCACCCGGCTCAAGAAAGAGGTGGGGAAGAACGGCATCCTTGACCGGGACGACCCCAAGGTCAAAGCCCAGCTGGATCAGGCCGACCGGGCCATGGAGGAGGTCCGCAAATCCACCGAGGACTATTTGCGGAAGAAGATGCAGGAGAAGGGCGTCCAGAGCCTGGATCAGCTCCGGGGCAAGAGCGCCTATGAGCAGAAGCGGATCGACTACGCCAAAAAGGTGATGGAGAACGTGAAGGAGTACGACCGGATCGCCCACCCCGAAAAGGCGGAGGAGAAGGCTGAGAAGGAAGCCGTGCAGGACAGGGTGAAGCTGGCCCGGCAGCGGAAGCAGAAGCAGCCCGAGGTCAAGCCCGAGAAGGGCCCTGAGATCGGCTGAGGGCGGGGACTTCGCCAAAAGATCACGAGACAAGACGGGCTGCGCGCACCCCATCCCTGCGCGCAGCCACGATCCGAACGCGTGAGCGCCGCTCGCGCGCTGGGATCGGAGAAACACACACCCTACATAGAAGGAGTGACGCCAATATGAAGACCGGAACGCTCAAACGCTTGACGCACCGCGCGATGTCCCTGCTGCTCGCGGTGCTGACGGTGCTGCCCGCCGGACTGCCCACGGCGCTGGCGGCGGAGGATACCGGGCCGGTGGAGCCCAACAAGACCACCACCAAGTTCGTGCTGTGGGATTGGGATACCGATTTGCAGAAGCTCGGCAAAACGGTGGACGCCAACAGCACCGACACGGCCAACCACTACCAGCGCATCATGTTCTATCAGCAGACCAGCGTGGGCCGCTACTACTTCAACGTAGACGGCACCACCACCAGCGGCTACAGCCGCTTTAACGAGGAC
>JAFUGI010000099.1 GCA_017469475.1 Oscillibacter sp.
CCTCCACGCCACCGAATGGCTGGAGGAGTATGTGCGTGCCTTCCGGGGCACGGTGGTGGCCATCTCCCACGACCGGTACTTCCTGGACCGCACCGTCACCCGGGTCATTGAGATCCAGGACGGGAAGGCGGCCTTTTACAGCGGGAACTACAGCTTTTACGCCGTGGAGAAGGAGCGCCGCTACCAGGAGCAGCTCAAGCAGTATCAGAAGGAGCAGGCCAAGATCCAACAGCTGGAGCGCTCTGCGGAACAGCTGCGGCTCTGGGCCTTTCAGGGGATGGACAAGACCTATCGCAGGGCCATCTCCATGGAAAAGCGCATCCAGCGGATGCAGACGGTCTCCAAGCCCACCAAGGCGAAGAAGATGGATGCCCGTTTTGTCAGCGCCGAGTTCCACGGTGACGAGGTCATGAGTCTGCGCACGCTCTCCAAGAGCTTTGGGGACAAGCATCTTTTCACCGGCATCAGCCTGAAGATCGAGGGGGGCGAGCGCATTGCCCTCATCGGGGACAACGGCACCGGAAAATCCACCCTCATCAAGACCATCGTGGGGGAGGAGCACCCGGACGAGGGGCGCATCCGCATCGGGCCCCAGACTCGTCTTGCCTACCTTCCCCAAATCATCCGCTTCGACCATTCGGACTGGAACCTGGTGGACACCATGATGGCCGCCAAGCGGGGCCTTTCCGCCCAGTCCGCCCGAAACCGGCTGGCAGGGTACGAGTTTGCGGGGGAGGATGTGTTCAAGCCCGTGTCCGTTCTCTCCGGCGGGGAGCAGAGCAGGCTTCGGCTCTGCATGCTGATGGACGACGAGATCAACTTCCTCATTCTGGACGAGCCCACCAACCACTTGGACATCGCCTCCCGGGAGTGGATCGAGGAGGCGGTGGAGGCCTACGACGGGGCGCTGCTCTTCGTGAGCCACGACCGGTACTTCATCAACCGCTTCGCCACCCGCATCTGGGAGCTGGCAAACGGGACAGTGACCGACTATCCCATGGGCTTTGCCCAATACCGACAGGTGAAGGCTCAGGAGGAAGCGGAAAAGCAAGAACAGCCAAAGCCTGTTAAGGAAAAACCCATTACACAAAAGCCGGCTCGTGGCAACAAGCAGCAGCAGTCCGCCCGGCGGCAGCTGACCATCTGCGAGCGGGACATCGCCCGGGCAGAGGAGCAGATCGCCGCGTTGGAGCGGGAGATGGAGGCCGCCGCCTGCGATTATGAGAGGCTCAGCACTTTGGTCCACGAGAAGGAGACCGCCCAGGCGGAGCTGGACGCGCTCTACGAAAAGTGGGAGCAGCTCGGCGAGGAAGCGGGAACATGAGAGCGGGCGAGCGGGCCGTCGCGGCCCTTGGGGCCCTGTTAGCCCTGCTGGGGGCCGTCCTTTTGCGGGTGCCCGGCGTCCGGTTCTCGGCGTATTTGAGCTTCTGCGCCGCAGTGGGCTGCCTCCTCTGGTTGCTGCTGTGCCTCTTTGCAAGGAAAAGCAGGATCGGCAAGGCCTGTAAGGCGATTTTCCTTGTCATTCTTTCCGCCGGACTTTTGCTCTTCGGCACCCTGGAGGTCCTGATCCTCCGGGGACAGGAGGACCGCTCCGCCCTGTCGGCGGACGCGGTGATCGTGCTGGGAGCCGGGGTCAACGGCGAAACGCCGTCTCTGGCCCTGTGGACCCGCATCCGCGCCGCCGCCGCGTATCTGGAGGCCCACCCGGACATTCCGGCGGTGCTCTCCGGCGGACAGGGACCGGGGGAGGACATCTCCGAGGCGGAGGCCATGCGCCGGGCGCTGACGGCCCTGGGCATCGGGGAGGAGCGCCTTCTTCTGGAGGACCGCTCCACCTCTACGGCGGAGAATTTTTCCTATTCTAAGGCTCTGCTGGAGGAGCGGGGACTGGACGGGGGGACCATCGCCGTTGTGACCAACGATTTTCACAGCTTTCGCGCCGGACTCATCGCCCGGCGGGCGGGGCTTGCGACCTTTTCCGTGACCGCGGCGCTTCCCTGGTGGTGGCTGCGGGTGAACTATTTTCTGCGGGAGCCCTTTGCGCTGGCGAAAACGCTGCTGTTGGATTGAGGAGTGACCATGAGCGAAATCTTATGTATCTATTATTCCCGGACGGGACATACCAGAGCCAGCATGGAGGAGATTGCCCGGACCCTGGGCGCGGAACTGGCGGAGGTGCAGGACGGCGTGGAGCGCGGCGGCTGGGGCGGTTACCTTCGCTGCGGGGCGGACGCCGTGCGCAAGACCTGCCGGCGGGTGCGCCCGCTGGAGACCAGGCGGCCGCTGGAGCAGTACCGTCTGGTCATCGTGGGCACGCCGGTCTGGGCCGGCCGGTGCAGCGCTCCCATCCGCAGTTTTTTGAAGGAGTACGGGGGGCGGCTCCGCGCCGCCGCCTATGTCATCACCCGCAAGAGCGCGGACCGGAACGAGGAGGTCTTTGACCAGATGGACCGCTATGTCCCCTGCGGCCATGCTGCCGCGGTCTCCCTGCGCAGCGGCAGCGTGGGCTACGCCTTCTGGCAGGAGGAGTTTTTGCGCCAGGTGCGGGAGGCGCTGCGATAGCCCTTCTTTTCCGCGGCATTTGGGAAAGGAGCGCTGATATGGAGGAAAAGCTGCGCGCACTGGAGGTGCGCTGTGAGAGTCTGGAGGCCCAGCTGTCTGACCCCGCCGTGTACGGCGATGCCGGGCGGCTGCGGGAGGTGAACCGGGAGCTGCGGGAGCTTTCGCCCATCGTGGCGGCCTATCGGGCCTGGCGGCAGGCCCGGCGGCAGCGGGAGGAGGCTGAGGCCCTGCTCTCCGACCCGGACCTTCGGGAGATGGCCAGGGAGGAATGGGAGCAGGCCGGCCGAAAGCAGGAGGAGCTGGAGCGGGAGCTGAAGCTTTTGCTGCTGCCCCGGGACCCCAACGACCACCGAAACGTGCTCCTGGAGTTGCGGGGCGGCGTCGGCGGGGAGGAGGGAGCCCTCTTTGCCCGCTCCCTTCTTCGCATGTACACCATGTACGTCCAAAAACAGGGCTGGCACATGGAGACCGTGAGCCTCAACGAGACGGAGCTTGGCGGCGTGAAGGAGGGCTGCTTCCTGGTGGAGGGGGAGGGCGCCTATGCCCGGCTGAAATTTGAAAGCGGCGTCCACCGGGTCCAGCGGGTGCCGGAGACGGAATCCGGCGGCCGCATCCACACCAGTGCCGCCACGGTGGCCGTGCTGCCGGAGGCGGAGGAGGTGGAGGTGGACATTGACCCCAGGGAGCTGCAGATCGACACCTATCGCTCCTCCGGCGCCGGCGGACAGCACGTGAACAAAACGGAGTCCGCCATCCGCATCACCCACCTGCCCACGGGCCTTGTGGTGGAATGTCAGGACGAGCGGAGCCAGTATAAGAACAAGGACAAGGCCATGAAGGTCCTGCGCTCTCGGCTCTATGAGCGGGAACGGCAGCGGCGGGACGCGGACGCTGCCGCGGCACGGCGCAGTCAGGTGGGCAGCGGAGACCGCTCGGAGCGCATCCGCACCTACAACTTCCCCCAGGGGCGGGTCACGGACCACCGCATCGGATTGACGCTCTATCACCTGGACGCGGTGATGAACGGGGAGCTGGACCAGCTCATCGACGCCCTCATCACCGCGGACCGGGCAGAGCAGCTCAAGGGCGGAGCGTCCTGAAAAAGGCAACAACGAGACAAAAGATCGAGGCGAAGGATATGCAGACAGTCTATTACGACCTGCGGGACACCAAGGGTCAGCAAAAGGAGATCGAGGACAAGATTTCCGCCGCCGCAAAGATCCTGCGGCAGGGGGGACTGGTGGCCCTCCCCACGGAGACGGTGTACGGCCTGGGGGCCAACGCCCTGGATGAAAACGCGGTCCGCCGCATTTTCGAGGCCAAGGGACGGCCCCAGGACAATCCCCTCATCATCCACGTGTCGGGCCAGCAGTGGCTGCCCCGGTACTGTGCGGACATTCCGCCCCTGGCCTATGTGCTGGCGCGGAAGTTCTGGCCGGGCCCCCTGACCATGATCCTCAAGCGCAGGCCCTGCGTGCCGGATCAGACCACGGCGGGATTGGACACGGTGGCGGTACGCTGCCCCAACCATCCGGTGACGCTGGCCATCATCCGGGAGGCCGGCATCCCCATTGCGGCGCCCAGCGCCAACCTGTCCGGCCGGCCCAGCTGCACCACCGCCCAGGACGTGGCGGAGGATATGGACGGCAAGATCGAAGGACTGGTGGACGGCGGCCCCTGCGCCGTGGGCGTGGAGTCCACCATCCTGGACCTGACCTGCGACCCGCCCCGCCTGCTGCGTCCCGGCGGACTGCCGGTGGAGTCACTGGAGCAGCTCATCGGTCCCATCACCGTGGACAAGGCGGTCACCGGTGCCTTGGGGGCGGGGGAGAAGCCCAAGGCACCCGGCATGAAGTACCGTCACTACGCGCCCAAGGCCCCGGTCACGGTGTTTACCGGTGCGCCGGAGGCCTCCGCCATGGAGATCGCCCGCCGGGTGGGCCCCACCAGCGGCGTACTGTGCTTTGATGAATACGCGCCCCTCTTCCCCCGGCAGGAGGTCCACACCCTGGGCCCTGTGGCGGACAAGCTGGCCCAGGCGCAGCGGGTGTTTGACGCTCTGCGCACCTTTGACGCAAGCCCTGTCACCGAGATCCTGGCCCAGTGTCCGGACAGCCGAGGCTTGGGCCTGGCCGTGGGCAACCGGCTGAAAAAGGCCGCCGGCTTCCACGTGGGGGAGTCGGACACCCAGCGCATCGTGCTGGGCATCACCGGCGGCACCGGCGCCGGCAAGACCAGCGCCCTGGCGGCCATCCGGGATCTGGGCGGCGTGATTATTGACTGCGACGCGGTGTACCACCGGGTGCTCTCGGAGAGCGAGGAGATGCAAAACGAGATCAACGCCGTGTTCCCCGGCGTATTCCGGCTGGACGGGACGCTGGACCGCAAGAAACTGGGACAGGAGGTCTTTGCCAAAAAGGACCGCCTGGCCAGGCTCAATGCCATCGTTTACCGCTACATGATCCCGGAGCTGGAGGCCCAGATCGCCGCGGTGACGGAGGGGGTGTGCGCCGTGGACGCCATCAACCTGCTGGAGGGCGGGCTGGACCGGCTGTGCGACCGCACTATCGCCGTCTCGGCGCCGTCGGAGCTGCGGGTCCGGCGGATCATGGCCCGGGACAACATCACGGAGGTTTATGCCCGGCTGCGTGTCTCCGCCCAGAAGCCCGATGAATTTTACCGCAGCCGCTGCGACCTGGAGCTGAGCAATGCCGCCGAGACGCCGGAGGCCTTCCAAAAGGAGGCCAGGCTCTTCTTCCACCGTCTGGTGGAGGACCTGCGGGAGGAAAAGCGCCACGGCGGCGCCCAGACCGGCGAGGATGAAAGAAAGGAAGCGGAAGAGGATGTCTGACAAGATTAAGAAGCTGAAAGAGCAGCTGCTCTCCAGCCGGAAAAACGGCTATGACCGGGTGGGACCGTCCGCCCTTGCGGAAATGGAGGCGTACTGTGCCGGCTACATGGCCTTTCTGGACAGCGCCAAGACGGAGCGGCTCTGCGCGGCGGAGACCATCCGCCTGGCGGAGGAGCGGGGCTACCGGCCCTACGTCCGGGGCATGGAGGTGAAGGCGGGGGACAAGCTGTATGTCTCCAACCGGGGCAAGTCCGTGATGCTGGCTCATATCGGCCGGCGGACGCTGGCAGAGGGCACGCAGATCGCTGCCGCCCACATCGATTCCCCCCGGCTGGACCTCAAGCCCAATCCGCTGTATGAGGACAGCGAGCTGGCCTATTTCAAGACCCATTACTACGGCGGCATCCGCAAGTACCAGTGGGTCACCATCCCCCTGGAGCTGCGGGGCGTGGCGGCGCTGAAAAACGGCACCGTGGTCCCCGTGAACATCGGCGCGGAGCCGGGGGACCCCCGTCTGGTCATCACGGACCTGCTGCCCCATCTGGGCCAGGAGCAGGCGAAAAAGCCCCTGGCCACGGCCATCCCCGGCGAGACGCTGAACCTCCTTCTCGGGAGCCGCCCCATCGGGGACGAGGAGGATACGGGCCGGGTGAAGCTGGCCGTAATGCAGCTCCTGCATGAAAAGTACGGCATCACGGAGGACGATCTTACCTCCGCCGAGCTGGAGGCCGTGCCTGCCATGAACGCAACGGACATCGGCCTGGACCGCTCTATGATCGGCGCTTACGGCCACGATGACCGGGTGTGCGCCTACGCCGCGCTGAAGGCCCTGCTGGACCTCACCGAAACACCGGAGAAGACCGCCCTGTGCGTCCTTGCGGACAAGGAGGAGATCGGCTCCGACGGCGTGACGGGGATGCAGTCCGCTGCCTTTGACACCTTCCTGGAGGATCTGTGCGCGGCCCAGGACGTGCCCCTTCGGGTCTGCCGGGAGAAGTCCTTCTGCCTCAGCGCCGACGTGACGGCGGCCTACGACCCGGACTATGCGGACGTGTACGAAAAGCGCAACGCCGCCTTCTTAAACTACGGCGTGGGCCTTTGCAAGTATACCGGCGCCCGAGGCAAGTCCGGTGCCTCCGACGCCGACGCCGAGACTGTGGCCTATATCCGCCGGGTGTTCGACGAAGCGGGCGTGGTCTGGCAGATCGCGGAGTTGGGCAAGGTGGACGCCGGCGGCGGCGGCACCGTGGCTGCCTATATGGCCAACCGCAACATCACCACGCTGGATGCCGGCGTGCCGGTTTTGAGCATGCATGCCCCCTTTGAAACGGTGGGCAAGCTGGACTGCTACGAGACCTATCTTGGCATGGGGGCGGTGTACCGCTCCGCCTTCCCCGGCTGAGCTTCATCTCCCGTTCATATCGCGTATTTGCCCCGGAGGCTGCTGCTTCCGGGGCATTTTCTATCCGAACGGCGGCGAGGGGCGGAACTGGTCCCTTGAAAGGACGCATAGCCGGACATCCCGGCGCATAGAAAGGAATGGGACATCTCGTTGGAGAGGCGGGTTTGCCATGAACGGACTATGGAACGCTGAAGGAGTGCGAAGACTATGGAACAGGTACAAATACGCGGCGCTGGTGATGCTGCTGGGCGTGGGACTGATGATGTGGGGCCATGGGAGCGGACGGAGCGCCCCGGCGCCGTCCGCCTCGGCGGAGAGCCGGAATATCAGCCGGGAGATGGAGCAGATCCTGGAGAAGATGAACGGCGTGGGGCAGGTGCGGGTGATGCTGACGGAGGAGTCCGACGGAGAGCGGCGTCTGGCCGCCGACAGCCGGCTTTCCTATCGGGGCAGCGCCTCCGCGCCAGAGGAATACTCCAGAAGCTCCGAGGTGGTGCTGGTGGATTCCGGGGACCGGGACGAGGCGGTGGTGACTCAGACACGGTATCCCACATACCGGGGCGCGCTGATCGTGTGTCAGGGCGGGGACCAGCCGTCGGTGCGGCTGGCGGTGACTCAGGCGGTGGCGGCGCTGACCGGGCTTCCCGCAGACCGCATCGCGGTGGAAAAATGGCAGTGATCGTTTGGAGGAGGAAGGATCAGATGAAGGCAAGATGGAGACGGAACGCGGCGGTGGCCGCCATGGCGGTGCTGGTGTGCGGCGCAGTGGCGCTGAATTGGCGGTACTCGGGCAAGTCGGCGGCGGAGCAGCCGGAGCCCACCGGCACCAAAATCCTGGGGGAGGCCACGCTGGTCTCCGGCGAGGGGACCGGAGACGCAGGCGAGAGCGCCGGTCTCATCACCGATGAGGAGGCGGTCTACACCGGGGCGGATTACTTTGCCTCCGCCCGCCTGACCCGACAACAGGCCAGGGACAGCGCTATCTCCCTGCTGCAGGAGGCCGCCGAGCAGGAAAATGCGGACAAAGAGGTGGCAAACGAGGCGTCGGAGGGCATTCAGGTGCTGGCCTCCTACACCCTGAAGGAGGCTCAGATCGAGAACCTGGTCACGGCCAAGGGCTACCAGGACTGCGTGGCCTTCATGGGGGACAGCGGCGTGAGCATCGTGGTGTCCACCGGGAAGGGAGAGCTGAGCGGGGAGGACGTGGCCAAGATCACAGACATTGCCATGTCGGAGACCGGCCTTCCCGCCGGCGGCATCAAGATCATGGCCGCCAACTGACCGCGGGAGCGGGCATCGCGGCGTCGGCGGGGATCGACCGGAAGTCCGCCGCGTCCGCCGCAGCAAGATGCTGCCCGGAGGAGTCAAGAGAGGCAGGCTGCTCAACCTGATAGAAAGAGCCCGGAAAAGCCTGTCTCATTTGCGGCGTGCCGACTTCCTCGACCCGCAAGGGCCCTTTGTCCCATGGGGCAGAGGGCCCTTGCTGCGCGTTTCGTACAGCCTTTGTAAAAAAATGATGAATTCTAATAGGGAACGCCTCATACCCACTTGACAAACAGGGAAAACTATCCTATGATGAAATCACAGTAAACAAGTAGGATTAGGAGGAATTCCATGAACGTCTATGCGGACAATGCGGCCACCACTGCCGTCAGCCAGGCGGCACTGGACGCCATGCTGCCCTGCTTCCAGGATATTGCCGGCAACCCGTCCAGCCTGCACAGCCCCGGCCAGCGGGCGGCGGAGAAGCTGGAGGAGGCGCGGGAGATCTTCGCTCGCCGCCTGCACGCAAGTCCCCGGGAGATCACCTTCACCTCCGGCGGCAGCGAGGCCGACAACCAGGCCCTGCGCAGCGCGGCGGCGCTGGGCGCCCGGAAGGGGAAGAAGCACATCGTTTCCACCAAGTTTGAGCACCACGCCATCCTCCACACCCTGACCGCCCTGGAGCGGGAGGGGTATGAGGTCACGCTGCTGGACATCCCGCCGGACGGCGTGGTGACCGCCCAGCAGGTGAAGGACGCCATCCGGGAGGACACCTGTCTCGTCACGGTGATGTTCGCCAACAACGAGATCGGCACCATCCAGCCCATCGCCGAGATCGGCGCCGTCTGCCGGGAGGCCGGCGTCCTCTTCCACACCGACGCCGTGCAGGCGGCGGGGCACCTTCCCATCGACGTGGAGGAGATGAAGATCGATCTGCTCTCCCTCTCCGCCCACAAGTTCCACGGGCCCAAAGGCGTGGGCGTGCTGTATGTCCGGCGGGGCATCCCCCTGGTGAACCTGATCTACGGCGGCGCTCAGGAGCGGGGCAAGCGGGCCGGCACGGAGAATATCCCCGGCATCGTGGGCGCGGCGGCTGCCTTTGACGAGGCCTGCGCCAATATGGAGAAGAACGCGGCCTATCTCACCCCCCTGCGGGACAAGCTCATCGCGGGGTTGACGGCCATCCCCCATTCCATTCTCAACGGCGACGCGCAGCGTCGTCTGCCCGGCAACGTGAACGCCTGCTTCGAGGGCATCGAGGGCGAGTCCCTTTTGCTGCTGCTGGACGCCAAGGGCATCGCCGCCTCCTCCGGCTCCGCCTGCACCTCCGGCTCTCTGGACCCCAGCCATGTGCTGCTGGCCCTGGGCCGGCCCCATGAGGTGGCCCACGGCTCACTGCGCCTGAGCCTCAGCGAGTACAACAAGCCCGAGGAGATCGACTACATCCTGGAGGTCCTGCCCGGCATCGTGCAGTACCTGCGGGACATGTCCCCGGTCTGGGACGAACTGGAACAGGGCCAACGGCCCCACATCATCTGAGAGGAGTTGTCAAGTATGGCATTGTACAGCGATAAGGTCATGGACCATTTCCAGAATCCCCGGAACGTGGGGAAGATGGACGACGCGGATGGCATCGGCGAGGTGGGCAACGCCCGCTGCGGCGACATCATGCGCATGTATATCAAGGTGGACCCGGAGAGTCAGACCATCACCGACGTGAAATTCAACACCTTCGGTTGCGGCAGCGCCATCGCCACCAGCTCCATGGCGACGGAGCTTATCAAGGGAAAGCCCATCTCCCAGGCGCTGCAGCTTTCCAACAAGGCGGTGGTGGAGGCGCTGGACGGACTGCCCGCCTACAAGCTCCACTGCTCTGTGCTGGCGGAGGAGGCGGTGAAGGCCGCCGTGAAGGACTATTACGACAAAAACGGCATCGCCTATGGCCCGGAGCTGCAAAGCTGCGATGGGGACTGCGAGAGCTGCGGTGTTGAGCATTGAGCAGGACCAATACAACGAAGGGAGAGAGCGTCAGCTCTCTCCCTTTTTGCCTGTTTTCCGGCAGCCCTCACTCCGCCGGGACGATGGTCCCGTCCAGCTTGCCCTCCGCAATGGTCACGACGCCGTAGTAGGGGGGACAACCCCGGCCGATGCTGCCAGGGTTCAGAAAGAGGGTCTTGCCCCGCCGGTCCACCAGCGGGCGGTGGGTGTGGCCGAAGAGGAAGAGATCCAGGTTCTGCTCCTCCGCGGCAAGGCCCGCCCGCAGCAGACTGCTCTTGACGCCGTAGGTATGTCCGTGGCAGATGAGGACCCGCCGGTCCTCCAGAAACAGCAGCCGCTCCGCCGGCTCTTCCGGCCGAAAGTCGCAGTTTCCCGGCACCTGGGAAAAGGGGATGGCGGGAAACTGCTGGTTCAAACGCTCGCCGTCCCGCCAGCAGTCGCCAAGATGCACGATCATATCCGGCCGCTCCCGCTCCACGGCCCGCACCATGGACCGTACATCTCCGTGGGAATCGGACAGCACCAGCAGCTTCATAGAAAGACCTCCCGCCGTCATTTGCCAGTAGTATATCCGCTTTTCCCCCATTTGGCAAGAGCTGGCGCGGTTGGAGGAAGAGAGAGGAAGGCGCCCTTGCCGCGAACGGCCTCTCTTGTTCAGAAGCCCCTCAGTGCGGAGGGGATTTCCTGCCTTTGGAAAAAAGCAAAAGAAATGTGAAAAAAGCTCTTGCAATTTGAAAACGGATGTGCTACTATAAGTAAGCTGTCCGACGGGACAGGATGTGCGCCGTTAGCTCAGCTGGATAGAGCGTCTGGCTACGGACCAGAAGGCCGGGGGTTCGAATCCCTCACGGCGTACCACCAGAGATCCTTGATTTTCAAGGGTCTCTGGTTTTTTGTTCATAATCTCCCATCTCGGACCCGACGTTCTTTTTTTGCCCGACAGGTATAGGATCGGAAAAATGCGGCAAAAATAGGGCTGTACGCAGGAAACGAGAAAGGAGGTGGCACCATGAGCGGACGTGAGAGTACCCAGCAGCAGGATCAGCAGAAGAAGGATCAGAAGACGAACCAGAAGTAAGTGTGCCGCTTTCGGCGCAAAAGGAGCCCTGCCGGAAAGGCAGGGCTCCTTTTCCAATCTCACTGTCCGGGCGGCCGGATGCGGACCCGCAGCCCGCGTCCAGCCGCTTCTTTTTGGCATCTCAGAATTTCTTATCCATGGCGGTGTCGCAGTAGGCGCAGCGGTAGGTGTGCCGCGCCGGGTCGCTGAGGAGGAAGATGGCGTCCAGCTGAGGCTCCGACATGGTGATGCACCGGGGATTCTTGCAGCGGATGATGTTTACCAGCCGCTTGGGAAGCTCCACATGCTTCTTGTCCACCCGCACCCCGTCCCGGATGATGTTCACGGTGATGTTGGCGTCGATGTAGCCCAGCACGTCCAGATCCACCTCCATGGGGGAGTCGATCTTGATGATGTCCTTTTTCCCCATGCGCCCGGAGCGGACGTTTTTGATGATGGCCACCGAGCAGTCCAGCTGGTCCAGATGCAGATACTGATAGATGTCCATGCTCTTGCCGGCCTGGATGTGGTCCAGGACCACGCCGTTTTGGATGCTGTCGATATTCATAAGCGATACCCTCCTTTACACCGTGATGCCCAGCAGCTTCATGATGAGCGCCATGCGGATGTACTTGCCGTTTTTGACCTGTTTCCAGTAGGCCGCCCGGGGGTCCTTGTCCACCGCCACGGCGATCTCGTTCACCCGGGGCAGGGGATGGAGGATGGAGAGGTCCGGCTTGGCGTTGACCAGTTTTTCCGGGGTGAGGATGTAGCTGTCCTTCAACCGGAGGTAATCCTCCTCATTGAAGAACCGCTCCCGCTGGACCCGGGTCATGTACAGGATGTCCAGCTGGGGGATGACGGATTCCAGGTCGGTGGTCTGGGTGTAAGGGATGCCCCGCTTTTTGAAAGCCTCCTCCTTGACATACCGGGGGAGCTTCAGCTCCAGGGGAGAGATGAGAACATAGTGGATGTTTTCATACCGGGAGAGGGCGCTCACCAGGGAGTGGACCGTGCGGCCGAATTTCAGGTCGCCGCAAAAGCCGATGGTAAAGCCGCCGAGGCTTCCTTTTTCCCGGTGGATGGTCAAAAGGTCCGTCAGCGTCTGAGTGGGGTGGTTGTGGCCGCCGTCCCCGGCGTTGATGATGGGAACCTCCGTCACCTGGGCGGCGGCAAAGGGGGCGCCCTCCTTAGGATGGCGCATGGCGATGATGTCGGCATAGCAGCTGACGGTGTGGATGGTGTCGCCCACGGTCTCGCCCTTTGCGGTGGAGCTGGAGGAGGCGGAGGAGAAGCCCAGCACGCTGCCGCCGAGCGCCAGCATGGCGGACTCAAAGGACAGCCGCGTCCGGGTGGAGGGCTCGAAGAAGAGGGTCGCCAGCTGCTTGTGGGCGCAGACGGACTGGTACTTCACAGGGTTGTCGATGATGTCCTCCGCCGTGGCGATGAGCTGGTCGATCTCCTGGGTGGAAAGGTCCGTGATGTCAATGAGATTTCTGGGCATAGGTGCTTGCTCCTTTCTCAGTGGATCCAGCTCTCGTCGGAGGGGTCGGCCTGGAACGCCTTGAGGCGCCGGATGTCCTCCGGCCGGATTTTGCCCTCCTCGGCGGCCACATCGCACACGGCGCCGAAGTTGGAGAGGCTGTAGTTGGTGACGTTGGCAGCGGCCAGGCGGTCCAGGCCCTTCTGGAGGCCGTAGGTGAAGATGGACACGATGCCCAGCACCTCCGCGCCCGCCTGCCGCAGGGCGTCCACCACCTCGATGCAGCTGCCGCCGGTGGAGATGAGATCCTCCACCACCACCACCTTCTGGCCCGGCTCCAGCCGGCCCTCAATGCGGTTCTGACGGCCGTGGTCCTTGCTGCCGGAGCGGACGTATCCCATGGGAAGGCCCATGAGATGGCCCACGATGGCCGCGTGGGCGATGCCGGCGGTGGAGGTGCCCATCAGGACCTCCACGGTGGGGTAGTGCTTGCAGATCAGATCCACCAGCCCCTCCTCCACATGGGTGCGGACGGCGGGGGCGGTGAGGGTCAGGCGATTGTCGCAGTAAATGGGGCTTTTGATGCCGCTGGCCCAGGTAAAGGGCTCCTCCGGCCGGAGAAAGACGGCCCCGATGCTCAGCAGATCATGGGCGATGGTGCGTTCCAAACTCATAAGTCAGATCCTCCTGATTCAAATCATCCGCAGCTTTCAGCCGAGAAAATCTTTTACGCAGCGGCGGTAGGCGGCCACCGGGTCCGCCGCCTGGGTGATGGGGCGGCCCACCACGATGTAGTCGCAGCCGCTCTGTCCCGCCCGCTCCGGGGTCATGATGCGCTTCTGGTCGCCCACGGCGCTGTCCGCAAAGCGGATGCCGGGGGTGACGGTGAGGAAGTCCGCGCCGCACCGCTCCTTGACAAGAGCTGCCTCCAGCGGAGAGCAGACCACGCCGTCCAGACCGGAACGGGCGGCGTTTTGGGCGTAGGAGAGGACGGTCTCCGCCATGGGGGTGTCGATGAGGAGCTCCCGCTTCAGGGCGGTATCGTCGGTGGAGGTCAGCTGGGTCACGGCGATGAGCAGGGGACGGCTGCCGTCCGGCCGGCGCAGCCCCTCCAGCGCGGCGCGCATCATCTCCGACGCGCCGGCAGCGTGGAGGTTCACCATGTCCACGTCCAACCGGGAGAGGACCGCCATGGCCCGCTTGACGGTGTTGGGAATGTCGTGGAGCTTCAGATCCAGGAAGATCCGGTGCCCCCGCGCCTTCATCTCCCGGACCACGTCCGGGCCCTCGGCGTAGTAAAGCTCCATGCCGATCTTCACGAAGGGCTTTTCCCCTGCGGGGAACCGGTCCAAAAAGGCCAGAGTCTCCGCTTTGCCGGGAAAGTCCAGGGCCACGATCACATCTTTCGCGCTCATATGAAAAACAGTCCTTTCTGTTGGAGTTCTAAAACGTGGGTGAAAAGCGCCGCATAGGGCGCCTTACCTCCGGTGGGCCGCGCCGGTCAGGTCCGCGATGTGCGCCGCGCCCAGCCGCTCACACACGGCGGGCAGGTCCTCGATGATGGTCTTGCAGGCATAGGGGTCCCGCAGGTTGGCGGCGCCCACCTCCACAGCGGCGGCGCCGGCAAGCATCATCTCCGCCGCGTCCTCGGCGCTGGAAACGCCGCCGCAGCCGATGATGGGGATGTCCACCGCCTCGTACACGTCCCACACCATCCGCAGGGCCACCGGAAACACGGCGGGACCGGACAGCCCCCCGGTGCGGTTGGCAAGAACGGGGCGGCGGGTTTTCAGATCGATGCGCATGCCCAGTAGGGTGTTGATGAGGCACAGCCCGTCCGCCCCGGCGTCGGCACAGGCACGGGCGATCTCGGCGATGTCCGAAACATTGGGGGTCAGCTTCATAAAGACCGGCTTGCGGATCGCCGCCTTCACCGCCGCCGTCACCTCCGCGGCCGCCGCCGGATCACAGCCAAAGTTCCTGCCGCCGGCGTGGACATTGGGGCAGGAGATGTTGACCTCCAGGATGGCCACCTGGTCGATGTCCTCCAGCTTGCGGCAGTTCTCCACATACTCGTCTACGGAGAAGCCCCCCACGTTGGCGATGACCGGACCCTGAAAGAGCCGGGCGATGTTCGGCACCTCCTCCGAAAGGACGGCGTCCATGCCCGGGTTTTGCAGCCCCACGGCGTTGAGCATCCCGGAGGGAGTCTCCGCAATGCGGGGCAGGGGGTTGCCCGGGCGGGGGAGGGCAGTGGTCCCCTTCCAGGAGAAGCTGCCCAGGATGTTCAGATCATACAGCTCCCCATACTCCCGGCCGTATCCAAAGGTGCCGGAGGCGGGGATGATGGGATTTTTCAGCGGTACACCCGCAAGAGAGACGGAAAGGTCTACCATACGATCTCCTCCTTGTACAGGATGGGGCCGTCCTTGCACACCCGCTTATAGCCGTCCGCCGTGGGCACGGAGCAGCCCATGCAGGCGCCGAAGCCGCAGCCCATCCGGGCCTCGAAGCTGAACTGCCCGCCCCTGAGCTGGGGCAGAGCGTGCACGGCCCGCAGCATGGGAAGGGGCCCGCAGGTGAAAACGTAGTCCCGCTCCGGCCGCTTTTGGATGAGGTCCGTCACAAAGCCCTTCACGCCCAGGGTTCCGTCCTCCGTTGCCACCATCAGATCGCAGCCCAGAGCGGCAAATTCCGAGAGGTAGAAGGCGTCCGCCGCTGTGCGGAACCCCAGGGCCGCCGTGACCGGTTCGCCCCGCTGGCGCAGCACGCGGGCAAGGCCGTACAGCGGCGCGATGCCGATGCCGCCGCCGGCGAGAATGGGCGTCCCGGAAGCGGCATCCACGTCGAAGCCGTTCCCAAGTCCGCTGAGGGTATCGAACACCGTGCCGGGCACGGAGCGCACCAGCTGGCGCGTCCCGTCGCCCACCACCTTGACCAGGAGCAAAAGCCCCTCGTCGGACCAGCTGCAGACGGAGATGGGCCGGCGCAGGAATTTTCCCGGCAGGGACAGGTCCACGAACTGCCCCGGCGCGGTGACGGAGGCGCCATCTCCCGAGAGGACCAGCTCATAGGTATCCTCCGTCAGGCGCCGGGTATGCTCTAATGTAAAGGTACAGCGCTTCACAGCTCTTCCTCCTCCCGCCGTAGGTCCGCAAAGACCAGCTCGCCGCCGCAGATGGTCATGGCCACAGCGGCGCTGACGCCCCAGCCGTCAAAGGGAGTGGCCCGGCCCAGAGAGCGGAAGGCGGCGGAGTCGATGGTGTGAGGCCGGTTCACATCCAGCACGGTGAGGTCCGCGACCTCGCCCTCCGCCAGGGTCCCGCCGGGAAGGCCGAAGAGCTGCCGGGGCCGGACGCACAGGGCATTCAGCAGGGTGGGCAGGGGGACCAGCCCCGTCTCCACCAGCATGGTGTAGAGCACCGGGAAGGCGGTCTCCAGGCCCACGATGCCGTTCAGGCTCCCCCGCAGGCCCTGGGATTTTTCCTCCGCACTGTGGGGGGCGTGGTCGGTGGCGATGCAGTCCACCGTGCCGTCCAGCAGACCCTGGAGCAGGGCCTCCCGATCTGCTGCGGAGCGAATGGGAGGATTCATCTTGAAGCGGCCCTCGTCCTGCAGATCCTCATCACAAAGAACCAGATAGTGGGGCCCGGTCTCGCAGGAGACGGGGAGCCCTTCCGCCTTGGCCCGGCGGATCAGATCCACGCTCTCCTTCGTGGAGACGTGGCACACGTGATAGGGACAGCCCGTCTCCCGGACCAGCTGGAGGTCCCGCTCCACCTGGCGCCACTCGCTTGCCGGGTCGTTTCCGGGAAGGCCGTTCCTTCTGGCAAAATCCCCGGCGTGGACGGCCCAGCCCGTTTGCAGCAGGGACTCATCCTCGCAGTGGGCCACGATGGGCCGCCCCAGCTCTTTGGCAAGGAGCATGGCCTGGCGCATCTGCTGCCGGGACTGGACGCCCCGTCCGTCATCGGAAAAGCCCACCACGTCCGCCGCCAGGTCCGCCATGTCGGAGAGGACCTCCCCCTGCTCGCCCCGGGTGATGGCGCCATAGGGGTAGACGCGGACCTTGGCGTTCTTCCGAATCAGCGCCAGCTGCACATCCAAATGCTCCCGGCTGTCCGGCACAGGCTTCAGATTGGGCATGGCGCACACCGCCGTGTAGCCCCCGGCAGCTGCGGCGGCGGTGCCGGAGAAAATGGTCTCCTTATAAGAAAAACCAGGCTCTCGAAGATGGACGTGCACATCAACGAAACCTGGAACGATGAGATGATCGTGGAGTTCAATTACGGAAAAGCCATCCCGGGGAAGGGAGGGGGAAAGGGCAACAATACGACCGCCCTCCATGGCGATGTCCGTATTGACAAAGGACCCGTTTTGGAAAACGGCTCCGCCGGTCAGCAGCAGCCCCATATGCAAAGCTCCTCTCTTGCGAATTTTATCTTTCATAGTTTACCGAAAAGCGGGGCGCTTGTCAACTGTGATTCCCGCCAAATCCCCGCAAAGCGGCAGGAGAAAAGCGGCCCCGTCCCAAGAGGACGGGGCCGCTTTCGTGGTTCACTTTTTCAGGGTGTCCACCCACTTGCCGTACTTTTCCAGGTTGGCGGCGGCGTCGGCGGCGTCCTTGCCCTGGGTCAGCACGTAGACCTTGATCTTGGGCTCCGTGCCGGAGGGACGGACGATGACGGAGGTGCCGTCGGCCATCTCAAAGCGCAGCACATTGGAGCCGGAAAGCTCCATGGCGCTCTTTTCCCCGGTGGCGGTATCCACGGCGGTACCGTCTTGATAGTCCTTGCGCACGGCCACCTTCACACCGGAGATCTCTGCCGGCGGGGCCTCCCGCAGGGACTTCATGAGCTCTGCCATATCCCGCAGACCGTCCAGTCCCGGCATCACGAGGTTGTAGGTGTGCTCGGCGTAGTGGCCGTACTTTTCAAAGAGCTCCTCCAGGGCGTCCGCCAGGGTCTTGCCCTGGGCGGCGTACCAGGCGGCCATCTCCGTCAGGATCAGCGAGGCGGTCACGGCGTCCTTGTCCCGCACGTAGTCGCCCATCATGTAGCCGTAGGACTCCTCGTAGGAGAAGATGACCTTGCCCGCGCCGGCGCGCTCCAGCTGGTCCTTTTTCTCCGCCATGAACTTAAAGCCGGTGAAGGTATCGAAGCACTGCAGTCCGTTGACCTCCGCCACCTTCCGGGCCATCTCGGTGGTGACGATGGTCTTGAGGGCAGTGGCCTTTTCCGGCAGCTTCCCGGCGCGCTTCATGGCGCCGATGAGATAGTCCAGCAGCAGCACGCCGGTCTGATTGCCGGAGATGACCTTGAATTCACCGTCCTTTGTGCGCACCATGATGCCCACCCGGTCGGCGTCGGGGTCGGAGCCCAGGATGAAGTCCGCCCCCTCCCGCTTGGCGATGTCCACCGCCAGGTAGAAGCCCTCGGGATTTTCCGGGTTGGGAGAGACCACGGTGGGGAAGTTGCCGTCAATGACCATCTGCTCCGGCACGCATACCAGGTGCCGGATGCCGAGCCGGCGCAGCGCCTCCGGGATCAGCTTGTGGCCGGTGCCGTGGAAGGGGGTGTACACCAGCTTGAAGGTGTCCGCCACCTTGGCAACGGTCTCGTAGTCGTTGACCTGGGCCATGACGTTTGCGAGGAATTTCTCGTCCGTCTCCGCGCCCAGGACCTCCACCAGACCGGCCTGCACCGCCTCCTCATAGGGCATGGTGCGGATGTCGCGGAAGATGTCGATCTCCGCCAGACGCCGGGCGATGGCGTCCGCGTGGCGGGGGGGCAGCTGGGCGCCGTCCTCCCAGTAGACCTTGTAGCCGTTGTACTCCTTGGGGTTGTGGCTGGCGGTGACGTTGATGCCCGCCTGGCAGTGATACTCCCGCACGGCAAAGCTCAGCTCCGGGGTGGGACGCAGAGACTCGAAGATGCGCACGTGGATGCCGTTCCCGGCGCACACCTCGGCGGCGGCCCGGGCAAAGTCCATAGAGTGGTTGCGGCAGTCCATGCAGATGGCAACGCCCCGGCGTTTGCCCTCCTCGCCCTCGGCGGCGATGACGTCGGCAAAGCCCTGGGTGGCCCAGCGGATGACGTGGACGTTCATGTTGTGCAATCCGGTATACATGGTGCCCCGGAGGCCGGCGGTGCCGAACTCCAGCGGGCCGTAAAACCGGCTCTCGATCTCCTTGGGGTCATTCCGGATGGCCTCCAGCTCCGCGTGCTCCTCAGGGGAGAGAGCGGGGCTCGCCAGCCATTTTTCATATTCCTTCATGAAATCCATTTGCAATTCCTCCATTTTATGTAAACTGTTGAAAGGATGCACACAGAAAAAGACGGCGCGCCCGCCTGTGGGGGAGCGCTTACTTGTGATACCGGCTCCCGGCGTTGATCTGATAGGCGCGGTAGATCTGCTCCAGCAGCATGACCCGGGCCAGGTGGTGGGGGAAGGTCATGGGGGACATGGAGAGTCGCAGGGCGGCTTCCGCCTTGAGGGAGGGGTGGAGCCCGAAGGAGCTTCCGATGAGGAAGGCCAGGTGGCTCTCCCCCTGACTTGCGGAGCGGTTTATCCAGGCGGCCAGAGCCTCGCTGGAGCGAAGCTCCCCTTCTACGCACAGGGCGACCCTGACCGCGGAGGCGGGGAGGCGGCTCCGCAGGGCGGCGGCCTCCCGGGCAAGGGCGGCGTCGATCTGGGCGGGCGAGGGGTCCTCCGGCAGCCGCTCCTCCGCAAGCTCGATCAGCTCCAGTTTGCAAAAGCGGGAGAGCCGCTTGGCATACTCCGCCGCAGCGTCGATATAGAAGCGCTCCTTCAGCTTTCCCACGCACAGGATCGTCACCTTTTGCATACGGTCCTCCTGACAAGATAGGCCCGGCTCATGGTCTCCCGGGGAGCCACAGAGAGGATGGGGGTGAGCGCGGCGGCGGAAAGAGAGGCAAGCACGGCGTTTTCCGCCATGGCGGGGGTGTTGTTCTCCCGGCTCAGGTGGGCCAGCACCAGCTCCGCCGCCCCGGATCGGGCCAGGGTCACGGCAAATTCCGCCGCGGCATCGTTGCTCAAATGCCCCTCCGGCCCCAGGATGCGCTGCTTGAGGTAGTAGGGATAGGGCCCGCTCCGCAGGGCGTCCACATCGTGGTTGGCCTCCAGCACCGCAAGGTCCACGCCGGGCAGGATGTCCGCCGCCTCCTCCGTCACATAGCCGCTGTCCGTCAAAAGGCCGAAGGCGCCGTCCGCCGTGTCGAAGCGAAAGCCACAGGAGCCGGGGGAATCGTGGGAGGTGGGAAAGGCGGTGACGGCGATCTCCCCAATGGAAAAGGGGACGCAGAGGGGCAGGGGCAGGAGCCGGCTTTCGATGCCCGCCAGGCGCCAGGAGAGCTGTCGGCAGGCGGCGTCAGTTGCCAGAATGGGGCACTGAGTGCGCTTCAAAAGCGTCGCAAGACCGGAGATGTGGTCCGAATGGGTGTGGGTGATGAGAATGGCGGAAAGACCTGCCGGGGCAAGGCCCAGCTGTCCCAGAGACGCGGCGATGCGGCGGCAGGAGATGCCGGCATCCAGCAGCAGGTGGGTCGGGCCGCAAGAGCACACCAGCGCGTTCCCGGAGGAGCCGCTGGCAAGGGTATGTACGGTGGTCAAAGGGCGTCCCTCTCTTTTCTCAGGGTAAGAGGCATCCGCCGGGAAAAGCGCCGGTAAAGGCCGCTGTCCGCCGGCGGACGGTCTGTTGCTCTATGATGGGTTCAGCCGACGCCGCTCTCCAGCGTCTCATCCGGCTCTTCCACGGCCCGGATGTCCGCGCCAATGCTCCGCAGCTTTTCCACGATGTCCTCGTAGCCCCGCTCGATGTATTGCACGCCGGTGATCTCACTCTCGCCCCGGGCGGCCAACGCCGCGATGACCATGGCCGCTCCGGCCCGCAGGTCATAGGCTTGGATGGGCGCGCCGGTCAGGTGGTCCACCCCCTCCACCACGGCGGTCTTGTCGTCCACCTGGATGGAGGCGCCCATGCGCTTGAGCTCGTCTACGTAGCGGTAGCGGCTGTTCCACACGCCCTCCGTCACAAGGGAGGTGCCCTGCGCCAGGGACAGGACCGTCGTGATCTGGGGCTGCATGTCGGTGGGGAAGCCGGGGTAGGGCAGGGTCTTGATGTTGGTCTTCTGGAGGGGGTCCGTCCGCCGCACCAGAAGGGTATCCTCATGCTCCTCCACGGATACGCCCATCTCCACCAGCTTCGCGGTGATGCAGTCCATGTGCTTGGGGATGATGTTCTTCACCAGCACCTGTCCGCCGGCGGCGGCCACCGCCGCCATGTAGGTGCCCGCCTCGATCTGGTCGGGAATGATGGCGTAGGTGCCGCCGGTGAGGTGGTCCACGCCCCGGATCTTGATGGTGTCCGTTCCGGCGCCCCGAATGTTGGCGCCCATGGAGTTGAGGAAATTGGCCAGGTCCACGATGTGGGGCTCCTTGGCGGCGTTTTCGATGACGGTGTTGCCCTCCGCCATCACGGCGGCCATCATGATGTTCATGGTGGCGCCAACGGACACCACATCCAGGTAGATGTTGGCGCCCTTGAGGCGGCGGTTTTCAGAAAAGGCATGGATGAATCCGCCCTCCACCATCACCTTGGCGCCCAGGGTGGTAAAGCCCTTGACGTGCTGGTCGATGGGGCGGACGCCGCCGAAATTGCACCCGCCGGGCATGGCCACCTCCGCCTCGCCGAAGCGGCCCAGCAGGGAGCCGATGAGGTAGTAGGAGGCCCGGATCTTCCGGGAGAGGTCGTAATTGGTGCGGGTGGAGTGGATGTGGGTGCAGTCGATCTCCACCGCGTGGCGATTGATGGTGCGGATGTTGGCTCCCAGCTGCTCCAGGATCTTCAGGCACAGCGTCACATCAGAGATCTGGGGGATGTTCTCGATCCGGCACACGCCGTCCACCAGCAGCGCGGCGGGAATGATGGCCACAGCCGCGTTTTTCGCGCCGCTGATCTCCACCTCGCCGAAGAGGGGCTTGCCGCCCCGAATGATATATTTTGTCAAAACCCTGACCCTCTCTTCAAGAGTGATTCTTTTGTCAAACGGCAAACCGCCAAACCACAGTTTGCCCAGCGCCGGGCGCTTCATACCGCGATAAAGCGAAAAAGCCCGCGCAAAGAGATACACTCTTACCATACCACAGATGCCCGGAGATTGCAAATATTTCCGCTAAGAAATTTCGCGCCTGAGCCTGATACTTAGGCTTGGCGGCTGGAAAGCCGCAGAAATGCGTCCCCTTGCCAAAAGAAAGAACACGGTTTCTATCAAGAAACCGTGTTCTTGTGGCAGCGGGTGAAGGATTCGAACCCTCACATACAGAGTCAGAGTCTGCTGTGCTACCCTTACACAAACCCGCTATCGTTGTCCGCCGCAGCGAACAGATACTATTATACGGAAAAGAAGCCGTTTGTCAAGGGCTTTCGCAAATTCTTTTTCCGCCTTTTTACAATTGGCGGCAAATGGACGCAAAAGGGCCGCGGAGCCTTGAAGGATCAGAGGCAATGTGGTATACTACCATTTAACAATTCATTTAGCGATTTCGCAAGTACAGCCTTGAGAGCGGCCGCAGGACTCGACCATGCGGCCGCGAAAGGAAGGAGTGGTCCCCACGGAGAAGAAAGGGATCAAGGTCGCCGCCCAAAACCGCAAGGCCTTCCACGACTATTTTGTGGAGGACCGGTACGAGGCCGGCATCGAGCTCTTCGGCACGGAGGTCAAGTCCATCCGCGCCGGCACGCTGAATCTGAAGGACGCATACTGCTCCGTCCGGGAGGGGGAGCTGTTCGTCCACGGAATGCACATCTCCCCCTACGAAAAGGGCAACATCTTCAACCGGGACCCCGTCCGGGTCCGGCGTCTGTTGATGCACAAGCGGGAGATCCGCAAGCTCCACGCCCTCATCCAGCAGGACGGGTATACGCTGGTTCCCCTGAGCGTCTATTTCAAGGACGCCCGGGTCAAGCTGGAGATTGGCCTGTGCAAGGGCAAGAAGAACTACGATAAGCGGGCCTCTGCCGCCCAGCGGGACGCCCGCCGGGAGATCGACCGCACGCTGAAGGAGCGCAACCACTGAAGCGGACCGCACACGAGAAAACACGCCGCCCCATCGGGCCGGTGATTTGAAAGGAGTTTACCCCTATGAGCAATCCCATTGCCACCATCACCATGGCGGACGGACGCGTCATGACCGCAGAGCTGTACCCAGACAAGGCGCCCAACACCGTCAACAACTTCATCTCCCTTGCCAACAAGGGTTTTTACGACGGACTGATCTTCCACCGGGTCATCCCCGGCTTCATGATCCAGGGCGGCTGCCCGGACGGCACCGGCATGGGCGGCCCGGGCTATGAGATCAACGGCGAATTTGCCGGCAACGGCTTCCGCCAGAACGATTTGAAGCACACCACCGGCGTCCTCTCCATGGCCCGCACCATGGCGCCAAACTCCGCCGGCAGCCAGTTTTTCATCATGGTGGCCCCGGCGCCCCATCTGGACGGGCAGTACGCCGCCTTCGGCCAGGTGACGGAGGGGCAGGACATCGCCATCGACATCTCCCGGGTGCCCCGGAACATGATGAACGATAAGCCCAAGGCGCCCCAAACCATCGCCTCCATCCGGGTGGACACCCAGGGCGTGGACTACCCGGCGCCGGAAACCCACTGAAGCTGGACCGCCGGGGCTTCGGCCCCGGCCCCACATGATCCGATCATAAAATATGCAACTGGCCCGGCTCTTTGCCCCGAAGGGAATGAAAATCGTTTTTGCGGCAGCTCTGCCGCCGCAAAAACACTCCGAGCCGGGCTGCGCGAGGCCTCGTGCCGACCAAAACGGGCGTTTGCCCGCGGGAATGAGCACGAGTTCTCCATTGCAAAATGTGTTTCGCAATAGGGTTTCCCCACAGGAGAAAGGAGGCTGAGACTTGTGAAAACTGCCATCGTTACCGGCGCGTCCTCTGGGTTGGGCCGGGAGTTTGTCCGCCAGCTGCGGACGTATTTTCCGGAGGTGGAGCGCTGCTGGCTCATCGCCCGCCGCGCAGAGCGGCTGGAGGAGCTGGCCGCCGGATCGGAGGGGATGGAGGTCCAGTGCCTGCCCCTGGATCTGTGCGACCCCATGAGCTTTGTCGCCTATCAGGAGAAGCTGACGGCGGAGCGGCCGGAGGTGGTGCTGCTGGTGAACAACGCCGGCTGCGGGTACCTGGGCCGCGTAGGCGAAACGGAGACCGCCCTCCAGACCCGGATGGTGGACCTGAACGTCCGGGCCCTCACCGCCATCACCCACATGACGGTGCCCTTTGTGGCCGTCGGCGGCCGCATCCTGAACGTCTCTTCCATCGCGTCCTTCTGCCCCAACCCCCGCATGACGGTGTATTCCTCCACCAAGGCCTATGTCTCCTCTTTCACAGTGGGGCTGGCCGAGGAGCTGAAGGAGCGCGGGATCACCGCCACGGCGGTGTGCCCCGGCCCCATGGCAACGGAATTTCTGGAGGTAGGCGGCATCACCGGCCGCTCCCGGACCTTTGAGACGCTGCCCTACTGCGACCAGGTGCAGGTGGCGGGCGGCGCCCTGCGGGCCGCCCGGGCGGGTCGGACCATCTACACCCCCACACTGTTTACAAGTTTTACCGGGTGTTGGCCAAGCTGACCCCGGTGAAGCTGATGGTAAAGTGTACCGGGACCTGAGCGGTTAGGTGGGTTTGGAACACGTTAAATCGCCCCGCAAACCAACGAAGTGTTTGTGGGGCGAAAGCGAGGAAGAACGGAGCGGTGCGAGCTCTCGCAAAAAGGCAGCGCCTGACAGCGGGAGTGAGCTGAGCGCAGTTTCTTCCGAGCTGGGAATAGTGGATGAGGAGACCCTTGCCAATTGGATCTTTTACCCTTCGGCATGCATCGTGATGGCCGGGATGGCCGCTGCCGCCTGCGACGCTGTGTGGGAGGACAATCGCAGGGGGCGGCAGCGCGAAGCGGATCGAAACACAAGGGACAACGACAACTGCTCCTGACTTCCCAGGAAATTGTAATAGAATCGTAACACACTTCCCGCCGGAAGTGTGTTATGATGACCACGCATGGATCCCGCGGGCCCTCCTGCGGCGATTTCGGTGATCTCGATGGCAAGCTCCCGGCGAAGCATTTTCGTCGGGAGGGACCGGAGCGGTGCAGACCGCTCCGGCAGCATGGGGGTGTACCGGTTTCGACGGGGGTATGGAGGCGGGACAAGCGGGCGGCGGCGCCTGACCGCCATAAAACGGGCAATTTATAAATCAAATAACAACAACACTGTTGCTGTTGCTGCCTAACTAAAGGCAGCCGTCCGACCCGGAAGGACCGCGAGCCGGGGAGGGCGTCGTTTAGCGGTAAATGTGCGTACGGTAAGCTTTGCCCGTGCCACACATCATGAAGCTCACCCAACCGGCCGGCGTGACGGCTTGCCGACCGGAAGGGGAACAGGGAGGCAGACTCCCGCAATAACCGTCTGCGCCCGGAGAAAGTCCCGTTAAAGTACTTTCGGACGGGGGTTCAACTCCCCCCACCTCCACCAAAAAAGAACGCCTATTTTGATAGAATAGGTGTTCTTTTCTTCTTGTCTGAAAACCCCTTGATTTCAGGCATTTCCGGGCTTCGGCCCATATGAAAACAGCCGCTGCGGAAATGACTCCGCAGCGGCTGTTTCGCGCTTTCAGGGCTTTTTGTCTTTCCTCCCTTGGAGGAATCGTACTCAGAGAGGGGGTATCGTACTATTTGAGGAGTATCGCACTCACAGAGGGGGAATCGTACTAGTTTAGACATTATAAATAGATTAGTCAATCAAGATAAATGTGTTCCTTCAAGAACTCTGGCCATCTCGTGAAAATTTCTCTACCAAAAATAACTTCATCAACTAATCCGCTATTCAAAGCGTCTATGATGCGACATAGGTATGAACGTCCTTGACGCCACCATGTGTCATACGCATCTACTAGTAATACATGGAATATCTTTTTCCCTGTACGGCGGTAGATTTCGTTAAGTTCAAAACCGTCAAGTTCAGTTTCATAAACGCCGTCAGCAATCCGGCTACCAAAAGTTGTTGTATAATAGTATTCCTTGATTTCCCAAATTATCTCTGCATTCATTGTGATAGGGAATGCCCCGTCGAATCTCCGCGAACAAGCACCGATTAGTGAATCATCCTCCTGATTGAATACATATATTAGACCATGTGGGTCACAGTCAAAACCCGGCTTTTCAAATTGCCAAGTCTCAGTATTATACTTAATATGTAATTCAGTTATCATATTAATTAATGCTGAGAAGTATGAGGTCTGATCCTTGTCCCTTGTTTGCAGATTTCGCGGTATTTTGCAAACCAGCTCTTCACTTGAGAATCTTTCAATAAAACCGTCATATAATCTCTTTGCTTCCTCGCCTGTCATAAGATTTCTACGCACTTGATTATTAAGTATATCAGCGCGTAACCGTATGTATTCAACAGCAGCAAAGATTGTCTCTTCTGAAATATTAATGTCATATTGCGCTACTAAATCATGCAATTGATCGTATGAAAACATTTATGGCACAAAGTACGAAAAAAGAATTCTAGTATCCTTATGTCTGCCTGATTTAGCTGCTGATTCCATGGAATTTGAAAAAGCTATAAGAGTTACCAACCGAGTGGTTTAGGTCACATCATAACCCGAATGCACCCCCCTGACCGTTTGCACCTCCCAAAAAGCAAAATGCACCTCCCCTGAACAGGTGGTGCACTCCCCAAGCGATTATTCTATCAAAATGGGCTACCTTTCCCCAAAAAAGAACCTTGGATCCTTTGGGTCCGAGGTTCCTTTTTTGGTGCCTCTTACCATGTGTGAGCAAGTCTGTTTACCATGCGGGGGCAAGTCTATACATTGTAAAGAACTGCCGAACCCCACGGTCGCGATCGCCCGCACCATCGCATATTCATCCGGGAGATCACCGAAAAACAGCGGCTCAGTGAAAGCTCCGTCAAAATGCCGCTGCATCGGGCGCAAAAAGAAGCTAAAAACGCCGTTTGAAAGAGGGGGGCCCATCTATTACAGGCCATCGCCTGCCGGGTGTTTGCCCCCGCCTCAAAGCTCCAGCGGCTCGCCGGTGAGGTAAAAGGAGAAGGTGCCGTAGCCCAGCAGGGTCCCCTGGGGGCCGGTGATGCGCAGCTCGTACACGCAGACGGTCCGCCCGGCCTTCAGCTCCCGGGCCTCCGCAATCAGCGTATCGCCCACGGCGGCGCTGCGCAGAAAATGGTAGCTTGCGTCCATGGTCACGGCCTTGAAGCCGTGGGAGGCGGCAGCAGAGCCGCAGGTGGTATCCGCCAGGGAGAAGTAGACGCCGCCGTGGGGGATGCCGAGAGGGTTGGTGTCCTCCGGCGAAACGGTCATAACGGAGCGGGCATAGCCCTGTTGGATCTCCTCTACCCGGATGCCCAGCCTTTGGCAAAAGGGATTGCTCCGGTTGCGAAATTCCACCAGCTTTTTCAGGTTCATGAGGCCGCCCTCCTTTGCGCTGTTCCATAAGATGGCAATATTGTACGCGATGGCGGGGGAAAGGTCAACTTTTCCCCGGTAGAATTTGTGCAAAACAACGCTTGCAAGTTTTAGTGGATTTGTTGTATACTGAGCATACAGCGTGCGGCGTAACTGCGTAAGTCCGGTTGCGGCCGTGCGTTTTTCTTTTTGCTGTGATGCGCGGCCACGGGCTGCGCGTCTTTTTTTGCGCCTCTGGGCAGGATGGATGAGCCGCACATACCATGCCGCCGTGGGCGGCAGAATGGAGCGTATGTATGAGTGAACGGACGAATACTTTTCTGGTGGAGGAGCCCCTGGGCACCCTGATGCGCAAGTACGCGGTGCCCTGCATCATCTCGCTGCTGGTGGCGGCGCTGTACAACATCGTGGACCAGATCTTCATTGCCAACGCCAGCTACCTGGGGTCTTACGGCAACGCCGCCAACACGGTGGTCTTCCCCCTGACGGTGGTGGCGCTGGCCATCGCAGTGATGATCGGGGACGGCTGCTGTGCCTTTGTCAGCATCAGCCTGGGGTCCAGGAACCGGGAGAACGCCCACCGGAGCATCGGCAATGCGGTGGTGCTGTGCGTCGGCGCGAGTCTGGTGCTGACGGCCCTCTATCTCGTCTTTTCCGACGCCATCCTCACCGCCTTTGGCGGCCGGGTCAATGAGGAGACCTTCGCGCAGTCCCGGGAGTATTTCTTCTATATCACCATAGGCATTCCCTTTTATATGTTCGGCCAGGCCATGAACCCGGTCATCCGCTCGGACGGCAGCCCTCGCTTTGCCATGGCTTCCACGCTGCTGGGCGCACTGGTCAACGTGATCTTGGACCCGGTGTTCATCTTCGTCTTCCACTGGGGCATGATGGGCGCGGCGGTGGCGACCGTGCTGGGCCAGGTCTTGACGGCGGTCCTGGCGGCGTGGTACCTTCTGCACTTTAAGTCGGTCCGGCTGGAGCGGTCCAGCTTCCGCCTCAGCGGCCCCATCATCCGGCGGTTCATCCCCCTGGGCGGGTGCAGCCTCCTCTCCCAAATCTCTCTGGTGGCGGCCATGGCGGCCATCAACAACATGATCCGCAAGTACGGCGCCCTGGACCCCATCTTCTCCCAGGCGGAGCTTGCCCAGATCCCCATGGCGGTGGTGGGCATCGTGATGAAGTTCTTCCAGATCGTCATCTCCATCGCCGTGGGCCTGGCCGCGGGGTGCATCCCCATCGTAGGGTACAACATCGGCGCCGGCCGGGAGGACCGGGCCAAGGGCCTCTTCACCCGCCTGCTGGCGGCGGAGGCGGCGGTGGGCGCCGTGGCGCTTTTCATCGTGGAGCTGTTCCCCCGCCAGCTCATCGGCATCTTCGGCGCGCAGAACGAAAGCGCCTACTATACGGAGTACGCCGTCAAGTGCTTCCGCGTCTACCTTTCCATGATGGTGCTGGCCACAGTCAACAAGGGCACGTTCATCTACCTCCAGTCCCTGGGCAAGGCCCTGGCCTCCACGGCCATCTCCATGGTCCGGGAGCTGGTGTTCGGCGTGGGCTTCGCCCTGCTGCTGCCGGTGTTCTTTGGACTGGGCGGGGTGCTGTACTCCATGCCGGTGTCCGACGTGCTCACCTTCCTGGTGGCGGCGGTGGTCATCCGCCGGACCTATCGGGAGCTGGACGCGGCCATGGCGCAGGGGCACAGCGCCCAGGGCGGAGCTGAAGGGGCGCCGGCGGAAAGCTGAAAAAACTTTTATCTGAGAATTCAGGTGCGTTTCAGGAATCCGGGGTATGCTGACAGCAGAAACCAACCAGAAAGGATGTGCCTTTATGAAACGACTGACTTCTCTTCTCCTGGCCGCCTCTGTCCTGCTGCTCTCTGCCTGCACGGCACAGCAGGGCTCCGGAGACCAGACCACGGATGAGGATACCGCCGCCCTTTCCGCCGTGACCACGCCTCAGGCGGGGGCGGAGGCGCCGGAGGGCGCCACGGTCATCGCCCTCTCCGACAGCGGCGTCACCGTGGACGGCACGGCGGCGTCCACCGACGAGGCTGACGCCGTGTACGTCGCAAACGACATCGTCTTCTACCTGGAGGGCCAGGACTTCACCTACGGCGCCGGCTCCGCCGACGACGCCCACAGCCAGGCCGAGGCGGACGCCCACACCGTGGTGCACATCACCAAAGCCGGCACCTACTCCATCAGCGGCACCCTCTCCGCGGGGCAGATCGCCGTGGACCTGGGGGAGGGAGCGGAGGAGGACCCGGACGCAGTGGTGACGCTGATCCTGAACGGCGTAGACATCACCTGCACCGTGGCGCCCGCTATCCTCTTCTACCGGGTCTATGAGTGCGGCTCCGACGACGCAGAGACCGCCTCCCGGGAGGTGGACACCTCCGCCGCCGGCGCGAACCTGGTCATTGCGGACGGCAGCGTCAACAACATCTCCGGTTCTTATGTCGCCAAGATCTACAAGTCCGTCACCCTCAGCGAGGACGGCACCCAGATCACCGACAGCAAGAAGCTCCACAAGTACGACGGCGCGGTGTACTCCAAGATGTCCATGAACGTGAGCGGCGAGACGAAGGGCGACGGCGTTTTGAACATCACCGCGGAAAATGAGGGGCTGGACAGCGAGCTGCACCTGACCATCAACAGCGGCGTCATCAACATCACCTCCGGCGACGACGGCATCAACACCAATGAGGACGGCGTCTCCGTTACCACCGTCAACGGCGGCACGGTGACCATCACCGTCACCGGCAGTCTGGACGGGGAGGGGGACGGCATCGACTCCAACGGCTGGATCGTCCTCAACGGCGGCACGGTCATGGCCTACGCCTGCTCCAGCAGTCCCGATTCCGGCATTGACTCCGATATGGGCATCTACCTCAACGGCGGCACCGTCATCTCCACCGGCAACATGCTGGACGCCATTGACGGCGGCAGTCAGACCTACCGGGTGTTCAACAGCCGCCAGAGCGCCGGGGCGGCGCTGACCGCGCAGGATGGCGACGGGGCGGAGCTCCTCTCCTTCACCGCGCCCAATGACTTCTCCATCTTGGTGGTCTCCGCGCCGGACAGGACGGAGGAGGGGACCTACACCCGTTGGAGCGGCGGCGCCCAGCTGGCTGAGAGCACCCAGAGCGGCGGCTTCGGCGGAGGCATGGAGCCTCCCGAGGGCTTCGACGGTCAGCGCCCGGAGCTTCCTGACGGTGCGGAGCTGCCGGAGGGGTTCCAGGGACGGGGCGGCTTCGGCGGCCGGGGAGGCTTTGGCGGTCGGAACGGCGCCCTGCAGGTCCCGGATGGGACCGCCCACGGTCAGAGCAGCAGCCAGGGCACCGTCTGACTGGCGCATGGAACTGGTGCCGGGATACAGATCTATCAGAATAAAGAAGGAACGGGACCGGCGCGAGGACTGCGCCGGCCCCGCTTTTTTCCGGGCGCACCTTTCCCTCCGGTGTCCATATGATGGGTAGAGAGGAGGGGTGTCTTATGGAGCACTATTTGATTCGTGCCCGCTCCGTGACCTACGCCCAGCGGATGCAGCGCGTGCTGGACCGCGGGGGCATCGGCAGCCGGATCTTCCGGGCGCCGAGGGCGCTGACCGATCTGGGCTGCGCCTATGTGCTGCGCCTGGCATCGGGCGATCTGCAGCAGGCGCTTTTGATCCTTCACAGGGAATCCTTGGACCCTGTTCAGATATTCCTGTTTCAGAGGGGCATGTATCGGGAGGTGGAGGCGTGATCTATTTTGACAGCGCGGCCACCACGCTGCAAAAGCCGCCGGCGGTGGCCGCCGCCATGCAGGAGGCCATGGACAGCATGAGCTCTCCCGGCCGGGGCGGATACCCGGCGGCCATGCTGGCGGCAGAAACAGCCTTTCAGTGCCGCAGCGAGCTTGCGGAGCTCTTCGGCGTTTCGGACCCGGCCCGGGTGGCCTTCACCCTAAATGCCACCCACGCGCTGAACCTTGCCAACAAGAGCCTGGTGCCGCCGGGAGGACGGGTGGTCCTCTCCGGCTATGAGCACAACGCCGTCACCCGCCCGCTGACCGCCCTGGGGGCGGAGATGGCCGTGGCGGAGGCGCCGCTTTTTCAGGAGGCGGCAGTGGCCGCCGCCTTTGACCGCCTGGTGACGCCCGGCACCCACGCGGTCATCTGCAACCATGTTTCCAATGTGTTCGGCTTCATCCAGCCGGTGGAGGCGGTGGCCGCCATCTGCCGGGAGCGGGGTATCCCCCTGATCGTGGACGCCTCCCAGTCCGCTGGCATCCTGCCGCTGGATCTGGAGGGACTGGGGGTGGCGTTTGCGGCCATGCCGGGACACAAGGGGCTCTACGGACCCCAGGGGACCGGGGTGCTGCTGTGCGGCGGGGAGCGTGCGGCCCGGCCACTGCTGGAGGGCGGCACCGGCAGCCTCTCCCTCCAGCAGACCATGCCGGACTTCCTGCCGGACCGGCTGGAGGCCGGTACCCACAACATGCCCGGCATCGCCGGGCTTCTGGCCGGCGTGCGGTATGTGCGCCAGCGGAGCGGGGAGGCCATCTGCGGCCATGAGCGGCGCCTTGCCCTGCTGGCGGCGGAGGGGCTGCGGGAGATCCCGGGGGTGCGGGTCTTTTCCCTTTCGGGCCTGCGGGACCAGGCGGGCGTTCTCTCCTTTTTGCCGGAGGGACGGGACGCGGAGGCCCTGGGGGACGCCCTGGGGGAGCAGGGCATCGCCGTGCGCGCAGGCTTCCACTGCGCGCCCCTTGCGCACCGCAGCGCCGGCACGCTGGACACCGGGACCGTCCGGCTGAGCTTTTCGGACTTCAATACCCAGGAGGAGGTCTACCGCTTTTTGACCGTTTTGCGCCGCCTTCTGCGCTGAAAATCGGGGGCGGCAGCAGTTCGCAGAGGGATGGCTATGAACAGACCGTGAATTTTAGCCAGGTTTACCTTGCAATCTGGGGCCATATTTTATATAATAAAGTGTCAAAGTAGAGCGCTGGACGCTGCCCACTCCCGCAGCTGTGGCCATTGCGGACGTCCGTGCGCCCTTTGGTCGGTCAAAATCTCCACTGCCTGAAAGGGATGAGGTCACCGCATGGAACTGCATTTTGCGGAGCTGCCTGCCACCATCGGCCGGTATCTGCTCTCCATCCACATCACCGGCTATCTGGACATCGCCATCATGGCGTTCATTTTCTATAAGGTATTGATGCTGGTGCGCAGCACCAAGGCGGCGAGCCTTCTGAAGGGCCTTTTGATCTTCTTGGCCGCGCTGCTGCTGTCCACGGCCCTGGGCCTCAACAGCATCTACTACCTTTTGAGCCGCATGGTGAATCTGGGCGTGCTGGCCCTCATCGTCCTCTTCCAGCCGGAGATCCGGCAGATCCTGGAACAGATGGGCAGTCGCCGCTTCATCGCCCTGTTCTCCCACATGGAGGGGGGCACCACCATGGAGCAGACCATCGCCCAGACGGTGCTGGCCTGCACGGAGATGAGCCAGTCCCGCACCGGTGCGCTGATCGTGTTCGAGCGGGAGGTGCTGCTGGACGATATGGTCCGCAGCGGCACGGTGCTGGACGCGTCCGTCTCCAGCGAGCTTTTGAAGAACATCTTCTTCGTCAAGGCCCCGCTGCACGACGGGGCAGTCATCGTCCGCAGCGGGCGGATCCTGGGGGCCGGGTGCGTGCTGCCCCTGAGCCGGAACGTGAATCTCTCCCGGGATCTGGGGACCCGCCACCGGGCGGGCATCGGCATGAGTGAAAATTCCGACGCGGTGGTGGTCATCGTGTCGGAAGAGACCGGCGCCATCTCCGTTGCCATCGGCGGGATGCTCAAGCGTCATTTGAAGCCGGAGACCCTGGAGAACCTCTTGCGGAACGAGCTTCTTCCGCAGGAGGACCCGGCGGAGGACAAGCAGCGCTTCCCGCTTTTGAACCTGCTGCGGTCCAGGAAGGACGGAGGTGCCGGCGATGCAGAATAAGAAAACACCGGCCATGCGGGCTCTCTACCTCCTTTTGGCCCTGGTGATCGCCGTGGGCGTGTGGTTCTATGTGGACAACTACGGCGACAACGGCGGCGCCTTTTCCGCCGAGCAGGCGGTCACGGAGATCCCCATCGAATATATCGGCGCGGACGGTCTGGCCGACCGGGGGCTGATGCTGCTGGAGGAGGGCACCAGCGCCAGCGTGGACATCACCTTTGAGGGCCCCCGGCTGCTGGTGGCCCGGCTGGACCGGTCCAAGGTCCGCCTGACCGCAGATCTGAGCAGCGTGACCGCCGCCGGGACCCAGACCGTGAGCTACCGCCTAGCGTTTCTGGACGGGCAGGGCCGCGCCACAACGCAGGCATCCACCCGCTTCTCCGGCGTCACCGCCAAGGAGTACAGCATCGAGCGGGCCACGGTGAACATCAGTGAGCTGAACAGCAAGGAAGTGGATGTGCGCTGTGAGCTGGTGGGCACGGTGGCGGAGGGGTATTCTGCCGGTCAGCCGGAGCTCTCCCAGACCACGGTGGAGGTCCAGGGCCTGGCGGAGGACATCGACGACATCGCCTATGCCAAGGTCACGCTGGACTTGGGTGACGGCGTGGAGGAGACGGTGACCCAGCTTCTGACTTGCCAGTTCTTCGACGCCAACGACCAGCTGGTGGATAAGAGCGGGATCCATGTCTCGTCGGAGCAGATCCAGGTGACGCTGAAGGTCTATGTCACCAAGGAGCTGCAATTGCGGGTCAACTATCTCCAGTCTCCCGGTGCCCGGCTCAGCAATACCACCCGGTCCCTGGAGCCGGAGACCGTCACCGTTTATGGGGAGGCCAGCACGCTCAAGGACATCACCTCCATCACCCTGGGTGACTTCGACCTTCTGGAGCTGGTGGGCACCGGCTCCACCACCCACACCTATTCCTTCCTGGTGCCCGACGGGTGCGAGAATCTCAGCGGCGTGACCCGTGCCTCGTTGCACATCTCCTTCAACGACCTCGCTACCGCCCGCATCCCGGTGAGCCAGTTCCTCATCGACACGGAGCTCCCTGACGGAAAATCCGCCGAGATCCTGACGGAGGACCTGCGCATCTCCATCTTCGGCACCACCGCGGATGTGGAGTCCGTCACGACGGAGGACGTCACCGCGACGCCGGACCTCAGCGACTATGCCGCCGCCTCCGGGGTATATACCGTCCCGGTGCATGTGGACATCGTCACAGCCGGGGACATCGGCATCTCCGGCACCTATCAGGTGCAGGTTCGCATCCGGGAGCAGGCGCCGGAGGAGCAGGGAGCGGAATGACCCAAACGACCATGATACACGAAAGCGCGTGTGCCTGAGCACAAGGAGGAGACCTATGACACAGATCGCGACCGTTGAACGAATTTTGGACTCGCAGCACGCGGAGATCTCGGTCCCCCGCAAGTCCGCCTGCGGACACGACTGCGAGGAGTGCGCCGGCTGCGGCGTCACCGGTGCGGCGGTCCGGGCCCGGGCGGTGAACACCGTCGGCGCGGAGCCGGGCCAGAAGGTGGTGGTGGAGAGCAGCACCCGGAACATGCTGGGCATCGTGGCCCTGGTGTACCTGATCCCGGTGGTGCTGTTTTTGGCGGGTTATCTCATCGCCTTTGCCCTGGGCGGCAGCGTCGGCGTGCAGTACGGCACGGCGGCGGCTGGGTTCTTTCTTGGCATCGTGCCCGCCATCCTCTATGACCGGCGCCTGCGGGCCAGAGGCGGACTGTCCTTTACCATTGTGCGGCTCTTTTAGCGGATGTTCGGTTACGTCAGGCCGCCCCTTGCGCTGCTGGCGCCGGAGGAGGCGGACCGGTTCCGCCGCATCTACTGCGGGCTGTGCCGCACCCTGGGCCAGCGCCACGGTCAGCGGGCCCGCCTGATCCTCAACTACGACTTCACCTTTCTCGCCATTCTCCTCTCCGCAGGGGAGGAGGAGACGGGGAGCGGCTGCTGCGTGGCCCATCCCATTCGCCGCCGCGCCTACACGCGCCCCACTGCCGCGCTGGAGCTTGCGGCGGACGAGAGCGTGATTTTGGCCTGGTGGCAGCTGCGAGACGGCGCGGAGGACCGGGACCACTTCGGTGGCCTGGGGGACCGGGCCGCCGCCGCGGCGCTGGAGGGGGCCTACCGGGCTGCCGCTGCCCTCCGTCCGGCCTTTGACGAGGCCGTGCATCTCCAGCTCCAGACCCTCCATGCTCTGGAGGCGGAGCGCAGTCCTTCCATGGACCGGGCGGCGGACGCCTTTGCCGTTTTGCTCAGCGCGGCGGCAGGGGAGGCGGAGGAGCCCGTCCGCCGGCGGGTGCTGGAGCAGCTGCTCTATCACCTGGGCCGCTGGGTCTATCTCATCGACGCGGCGGACGACTTGAAAAAGGACGCCGCCTCCGGAAGCTACAATCCCGTGGCCCTGCGCTATGGGCTGGAGGACGGCCGCTGGACGGAGGAGAGCCGCCGCGCTTTTTCCGCCACGCTGGACCACTCCGTCCACATGATGACCACCGCCTTTGAACTGTGGGACTTCGGCGCGTGGACGCCGATTTTGGAAGCGACGCTCTATACCGGCCTTTTCCAGGTGGGACGGGCTGTGCTGGACGGCACCTTTCACCAAAGGGGCAAAGAGAAAAAGAACATCCAGGAAGGTTGAGAAAGCCCATGAACGATCCGTATCAGATCCTCGGTGTATCGGAGACCGCCACGGACGAGGAGATCAAGAAGGCATACCGGGAGCTGGCCAGGAAGTACCACCCCGACAACTACCATGATAATCCCCTGGCCGATCTTGCCCAGGAGAAGATGAAGGAGATCAACGCCGCTTACGAGGAGATCACCAAGCAGCGCAGCGGCCGGGGCGGAGGCAGTTCCTATGGCGGCAGCACCGCTTACGGCGGCGCCTACAGGCAGTACCAGGGGCAGAGCACCAGCTCCGTTCTCCAGCAGGTGCGCATCGCCATCCAGACCGGCAATCTGACCCGGGCGGAGGCGCTGTTGGCCAACTACACCGACCACAACGCCGAGTGGAACTTTCTGCGGGGCGCGGTGTGCTACCGCCGGGGCTGGATGGACGAGGCCAGGCGGTATTACCAGGCGGCCTGTGAGATGGACCCCACCAACGCGGAGTACCGGCAGGCGCTGGAATATATGGAAAGCGGCACCCGGGGCGCCTATGCGCCCGGCGGCAGCCCCTTTGGGACGGAGCTCTGCCTGGGGCAGTCCTGTCTGCCGTTTTGCTGTATCCTGCCCTTCTGCTGTTAAAAGCGGCGAGAGCCGATAAGGAGGAGATCACGTGATCAAAAGCATGACCGGCTATGGCCGGGCCAGGGAAGTACGGAACAAGCGGGACATCACCGTGGAGATCCGATCCGTCAACAACCGGTATCTGGACTGCACGGTGAAGATGCCCCGGATGTATGCCTTCGCGGAGGACGCCATTCGCAAGCGTGTCCAAAGCGGCGTCTCCCGGGGAAAGGTGGATGTGTTCATCACGGTGGACGCTTCGGCGGCGGACGTTGCCAAGGTGACAGTGAATCGGGAGCTGGCGGCGGAGTATGCCGCGGCGCTGAGGGAGCTCTCTCAGGTCGCGGGAACGGAGGCCAGCGTGACGCCGGAGGTGCTGAGCCGCTATCCGGACGTGCTGACCGTCACCAAGGCGGACGAGGACCTGGAGACCGTCAGCGCGGATCTTTGCGCCATGCTGGATGAGGCGCTGAGCGCGTACAATGCCATGCGCGCCGTGGAGGGGGCGAAGCTGGCGGAGGACATTGAAAACCGCCTTCGCGCCATCGAGGACTATACCGCCCGGGTGGAGGAGCGCTCTCCCCAGACGGTGGCGGAGTATCGGGAGAAGCTGACGGCGCGGATGCAGGAGGTGCTGCAAAGCACCACCATCGACCCCCAGCGCATCTTGACCGAGGCCGCCATTTACGCTGACAAGGTGGCGGTGGACGAGGAGACGGTGCGCCTTCGCAGCCACGTCTCCCAGCTGCGTGCCATGCTGGCCTCCGACGAGCCCATGGGGCGGAAGATGGACTTTTTGATCCAGGAGGTCAACCGGGAGTCCAACACCATCGGCTCCAAGTGCAACGATGTCTCCATCGCCCAGGTGGTGGTGGGGCTGAAGGCAGAGGTCGAGAAGATGCGTGAGCAGGTGCAGAATGTGGAGTGAGCCATGACGCTGATCGACATCGGATTCGGGAGCATGGTCTCCCGGGAGCGGATCATCGCCGTAGTCAGTCCGGATTCGGCACCCATCAAGCGCATGGTGCAGGAGAGCCGGGAGCGGGGCATGCTGATCGACGCCACCTATGGCCGCAAAACAGCCTCGATCTTCATAATGGACAGCGACCACGTGATCCTGTCGGCCCTGCCGCCGGAGCGGTTCGGCCCGGCAGCGGGAGAAAGCAAGGAGGAACAACAGTGAAAAAGGGAAAGACATTCATCGTCTCCGGCCCCTCCGGCGTTGGAAAGAGCACCGTTTTGAAGGAGCTTCTGGAGCAGCGGCAGGACGTGTACTTCTCCGTCTCCGCCACCACGCGGGGCGCCCGGGACGGGGAGATCGACGGCGTGCATTACCATTTTCTGGATGTGGACACCTTCCGGGACTGGATCGCCCGGGATCAGTTTTTGGAGTATGCCGAGTATGTGGGCAATTTCTATGGAACGCCCAAGCGCTTCGTGGATGAGGCCATGGACCAGGGGCGGGACGTGATTTTGGACATTGAGGTCCAGGGCGCCATCCAGGTCACCAGCAAGCGGCCGGACACGGTGCGCATCTTCATCGCGCCGCCCAGCTGGCGTGAGCTGGAGCGCCGTCTCACCCAGCGGGGCACCGACAGTCCGGACAAGGTCCAAAAGCGGTTGCTGCGGGCCAAGGTGGAATTCCAGACAGCCCACACCTACGATTATTTTGTCATCAACGACACGGTGGAAAACGCGGTGGCGGAGCTCAACGCCATCATGATCGCCGAGCACTGCAAGCCCAAGGAGCGCATGGAGATCATCAGCGGCAGCTGATGGGCAGGCGCTGCTTTGAAAATTTAGCCGCACAGCGGCAGAATGGAAGTCGATCGTTATGATGCTGTATCCCGCGATGAGTGAGCTCAATGCCCACATCCCCAATCGCTATATGCTGGTCAATGTGGTGGCCCGCCGGGCCCGCCAGATCGCCGAGGCCTATGAGGAGGCCGGCGAGCCGCTGCAGGAAAAGCCGGTGACGCTGGCCATCCACGAGGTGGCGGACGGCGCGCTGGACGCCGGCAGTATGGACCTGACCATCGAGGAAGAGGAAGAATAAGCCGCCGGCCGCCCATTGCGCCGGCGAGCAGCGCAGATCACACCGCAAAACGGGAGGGGCGAGGCATGGAGACTGCGGACATCGTGAAGGTCGCGGTCAGCGCCGCGCCCTATTCCATCGACAAGCCCTATGACTATCTGGTGCCGGCGGAGCTGGCGGAGGGGGCCCTGCCCGGCGTGCGGGTGACGGTGCCCTTCGGCCGGGGAAACCGCAGAAGCGAGGGGATCATCCTCGCCCGGACCACCGGCGCCAAGGTGCCGGGCCTCAAGCCTCTTGCGGAGGTGCTGGATCGGGAGCCGGTGCTGGACCGGGATGAGATCTCCCTGGCGCTATGGATGCGTCAGCGGTATTTCTGCACGCTCTATGACGCCGTCAAGACCATCCTGCCCACCGGGCTCTGGTACCGGATGCGGGAGATGTGGCGCCTGACAGACGGGGCGGTGGACGCGGAAGAGAAGGCCAGAGCCATCCGAAGGGGGGGCGTCGTCTTATCCGCCCTGCGGGAGCGCGGTGGCCAAGCGGAGTACGACCAGCTGCGCGCCCTCTGCGGGGAGGAGACTCTCTCCGCCCTGCGGGCCATGGAGGAGACGGGCCTCGTGCGCTGCGAGAGCGAGGCGAGCCGCAAGGTGGGCGACAAAAAGCGCCGCGTGGCGTCCTTCGCCATAGACGTGGAGGAGGCCCTGGCCCTGACGGAGCGCAAGCGCCGCTCCTCGCCCATGCGGTGGGAGATCGTGCAGTTCCTGTCCGCGGCAAGCCGGGCCTCCTGCGCCGACATCTGCTATTTTACCGGCGCCTCCATGGCCTCCATCAAGGGGCTGGAGAAGGCCGGCATCCTGACGCTGACGGAGGAAGAGGAGCTGCGGGTGCCATCCATCCAGAGTGCGGAGGAGGCGCCGCCCATCCTGCTCAACGGCGAGCAGCAGCATGCCTTTGACCAGATCCTCGCCCTGATGGAGGGCGGGCGGCCGGAGGCCGTGCTGCTCCACGGCGTCACCGGCAGCGGCAAGACCCAGGTGTACCTGCGTCTGGTGCAGGAGGCGTTGGAGCGGGGCAGGACCGTCATCGTCCTGGTGCCGGAGATCGTGCTCACGCCTCAGATGATGCGCAAGTTCTCCTCCTACTTTGGCCAGCGGGTGGCCATGCTCCACAGCTCCCTCCGCCTTACGGAGCGCTATGACCAGTGGAAGCGCATCCGCCGGGGGGAGGTGCAGGTGGTGCTGGGCACCCGGTCGGCCATTTTTGCGCCGCTGAAAAACCTGGGTCTCATCATTCTGGATGAGGAGCAGGAGAGCAGCTATCAGTCGGAAAACCCGCCCCGGTATCACACCCGGGACATTGCCAAGTACCTCTGCGCCAGGGACGGGGCCACCCTCCTGCTGGGTTCCGCCACGCCCACGGTGGAGACCGCCTGGGCGGCGGAGCAGGGACTCTACCATAGGGCGCTGTTGGAAACGCGCTACAACGCCCAAAGCCTTCCCCACGTGGTCATCGCCGACCTGCGCCAGGAGATCCGCGCCGGAAACCCCGGCATGATCGGCGCGGCGTTGCGGGAGGAGCTGACGCAAAACCTCAGCCGGGGGGAGCAGAGCATCCTCTTTCTCAACCGCCGGGGCAGCAGCCGGATGCTCCTTTGCGGGGAGTGCGGCCACGTGCCGGAGTGTCCCCGGTGCAGCGTGCCCATGACCTACCACTCCGCCAACGGGCGGCTCATGTGCCACTACTGCGGCCACTCCCAGCGCTCCATGGACACCTGTCCCCAGTGCGGCGGGCTCATGAAGCATATCGGCGCTGGTACCCAGAAGGTGGAGGAGGAGCTGCGGGACCTGTTTCCCGAGGCTGGTATCCTGCGCATGGACGCGGACACCGCTTCCGGCGGACACGAGGCCCTGCTCTCCCGATTTGAAACGGAGCGCATCCCCATCCTCCTGGGCACCCAGATGGTGGCCAAGGGGCTGGATTTTGAAAATGTGACGTTGGTGGGCGTGCTTTGTGCCGACATGTCACTGTATCTGGAGCATTACCGGGCGGCGGAGCGGACCTTCAGCCTGCTGACCCAGGTGGTGGGCCGGGCCGGCCGGGGCCATAAGTCCGGCCGGGCGGTCATCCAGACCTATACGCCGGAAAATGACGTGATTCAAAGCGCCGCCCGGCAGGATTACCGCCGTTTTTACGAAAGCGAGCTGCGTCTTCGCCGCCTGCGGCGCTATCCGCCCTTTGCGGACCTCTTCACCCTGACGGTCTCCGGAGGGGAGGAGGGGGCTGTGCTGCGGGCGGCGGCCGCCGTGCGGGACACGCTGCGCGTGTGGATGGCGTCCTCGCCGGAGCTGACGGCGGCGCAGCCGGAGATCCTGGGTCCCGCTCCGGCGCCCATTTTGAAGGTGAACACCCGCTATCGGTATCGGGTGCTGCTGGTGGGGAAGAATGATAAGGCCACCCGGGAGCAGCTGAGCCGGTTATTAAAAGAATTTGCAAACGACCGCGCCAATCGCGGCTTACATTTGACAGTGGACTGCAATCTGTCGGATTGATACCAAGGGGGAATCAGCATGGCATTGCGAAAGATCGTGGAACAGGGCGAGGACTGCCTGACCAAGGTGTGCCGCCCGGTAAAGGAGTTCAACCGCCGCCTCCACATTCTGCTGGACGATATGGCGGAGACGCTGGCGGAGGCCAACGGCGCGGGACTGGCCGCGCCCCAGGTGGGGGTGCTGCGCCGGGTGTGCATCGTGCTGGATATGGACAGCGAGGAGTATATCGAGCTCATCAACCCGGAGATCATCGCCCAGAGCGGGGAGCAGACGGGGCTGGAGGGCTGCCTCAGCGTGCCGGGCAAGTGGGGCATCGTCACCCGGCCGGACTATGTCCGGGTCCGGGCCCAGGACCGAAACGGCGCGTGGTTCGAGGTGGAGGGGCGGGATTTGACGGCCCGGGCCTTCTGCCACGAGATCGAGCACCTGGACGGGCACCTCTACACGGAGCACATCGACCACTTCCTCTCCGATGAGGAGCTGCGGGACTATCTGGAAGCCGAGGAGAAGGAGGAGTGAGGTCCATGCGCATCCTGTTTATGGGCACGCCGGACTTTTCTGTTGCCTCCCTGCGCCGCCTGGTGGAGGACGGGCACACGGTCTGCGGCGTATTCACCCAGCCGGACAAGCCCAAAAACCGGGGCCACAAGCTATCCTTTTCCCCGGTGAAGGAATACGCCCTCTCCCAGGGCCTTGCGGTCTATCAGCCCCAGAAAATGCGGGACGGCACGGCCCTTTCCATCGTGCGGGAGCTTTCACCGGAGCTGATCGTCACGGCGGCCTACGGTAAGATCCTGCCGGAGGAGATCCTGCAGGTGCCCCCCCTTGGCGCCATCAATGTCCACGGCTCGCTCCTTCCCAAATACCGGGGGGCCGCCCCGGTGAACCAGGCCATCCTGGACGGGGAGGAGGAGACCGGCATCACCATCATGTATATGGATAAGGAAATGGACACCGGGGATATGATCCTGCAAAGGGCCACCCCCATCGAAGACACGGAGGACGCCCAGTCCCTCATGGACCGGCTGGCCCTCATCGGGGCGGAAGCCCTCTCCGAAGCGGTCTCGTCCCTGGCGGCTGGCACTGTCTCCCGCACGCCCCAGGGGGAGGGGGCCAGCTACACGGAAAAGCTCACCCGGGACCGCTCTCCCATCGACTGGAGCCGCAGCGCCCGGGCCATCGACTGCCAGGTGCGGGGGCTCATCCCCTGGCCCTGCGCCCTTGCGGAGGTGGCGGACCGCCGCTTTAAGGTCTATCGCACCGCACCGGGACAGGAGACGGGGGCGGTGCCCGGAACGGTGCTTTCCGCCGGAAAGCGGGGCATTGAGGTCGCCTGCGGCGACGGACGGAGCCTGTATCTCACGGAGGTGCAGGCGGAGGGCGGAAAGCGGATGAGTGCCGCGGCCTATCTTCTGGGCCATCCCATTCCAACAGGAAAGTGAGGCGCGCTATGCCCTATTCTTATGGCTATTCCAGCTACGGTTACGGCGGCTTTCTTGCCAACAATCTCTATATCATCCTGCTGATCCCCATTTTCGCCCTGTCCCTCTGGGCGCAGTTCCAGGTCAGCGGAAATTTCAAAAAATACAGTCAGGTTCGTTGCTGCCGGGGGCTGACCGGTGCCCAGGCGGCGGAGGCGGTGCTTCGGGCCAACGGAGTGTACAACGTGGCCATCCGCCAGTGCGGCGGCTCTCTGACGGACAACTATAACCCAACGGACAACGCCATTTACCTCTCCCGGCCGGTGTACGGCGCCGCCACCATCGCGGCGGTGGGCGTCGCCTGTCACGAGGCGGGCCACGCGGTCCAGTACGCCACGGGGTATGCCCCCATCCGGCTGCGCAGCGCCATCATCCCGGCCACCCAGTTCGGCTCCCGATTCTCCTTTATCGCGCTGATGCTGGGGATCCTGCTCTACAGCCAGACGCTGCTGCTGGTGGGTATCGTGCTCTTTTCCCTGACCACCTTTTTCCAGCTGGTGACGCTGCCGGTGGAGTTTGATGCCTCCCTCCGGGCCATCCGGGCCATTGAGGGGCAGGGCCTTCTGGACGGGGAGGAGGCCACCGGCGCCAAAAAGGTGCTGCGGGCGGCGGCGCTGACTTACGTTGCCTCCCTGCTCATGTCCGCGCTGCAGCTGCTGCGCTATGTGATAATCTTCCTCTCCCGGGGCGGCGGACGCCGGGGAGGCCGGAGGTGAGCGCCGCCCGGGAGACCGCCCTCCGGGTGCTGAACGCCTGCCGGGTCAACGGCGCCTGGGCGGATGCGGCGCTGCGGTCCCAGCTGGACCGGGGCGGGCTTTCCGCGGCGGACGCGGCTCTTTGCAGCCGCCTGGTATACGGCGTCATGCAAAACCGCCTGCTGCTGGACTTTTATCTGGGCGCCTTCTGCACCCAGAAGCTGGACCATTTGCAGCCGCCCCTGGCGGACATTCTGCGTCTGGGGGCCTGCCAGATCCTGCTTTTGGACAAGGTGCCGGATCACGCGGCGGTCCACGAGTCGGTGGAGCTTGCCAAGCGCTCCGGCCGGGGCGCGGCGGCGGGCCTTGTGAACGCGGTGCTGCGCGCCCTGGCGCAAAATAAAGGGTCTCTCCCTCCGCTGCCGGAGCGGGACGAGGTGCGGTATCTCTCTCTGCGCTACAGCCATCCCAAGTGGCTGGTAAAGCGCATCCTGCCCATCCTGGGCCGGGAGGAGACGGAATCCTTCCTCGCCGCTGACAACAGCATCCCGCCGCTGACGGTACAGGTGAACCCCCTGCGCACAACGGAGGCGGACCTCATAGCGGAGCTCATGGCGTCCGGCGTCACGGCGGCGCCCCACCCTTGGATTCCCGGGTGTCTGGAGCTTTCCGGCGCGGGGGACGTGGCGGCCCTGCCGGCCTTTCGGGAGGGGAAGCTCCTGGTGCAGGACGGCGCGGCGCATCTGGTGTCCCTTGCGGCGGCGGTCCGCCCAGGCCAGTCGGTGCTGGACCTGTGCGCCGCCCCCGGCGGAAAGTCCTTCGGCGCGGCCTTCGCCATGGAGGACCGGGGCAGCATCCTCTCCTGCGACGTGCATGAAAACAAGCTGCGTCGCATTCAGGACGGCGCGGCGCGGCTGGGCCTTACCTGTATCCAGACCGCTGTGATGGACGGCCGGGTGTTTCGGGAGGAGCTTGCGTCGCGGTTCGACACCGTGCTGGTGGACGCGCCCTGCTCGGGCCTTGGCATCATCCGAAAGAAGCCGGACATCCGCTATAAGCGTGCGGACGACCTGTTTTCCCTGCCGGTCCTCCAATCCCAGCTTTTGGAAAACGCGGCTCGCTACGTCCGCCCCGGCGGAGTGCTGGTGTACTCCACCTGCACCGTTTTGCCGGAGGAGAACCAGCAGGTGACGGCGTCATTCCTTGCCGGAAGCGCCGACTTTTCCAAGGAGGCATTTTCCCTTCCCGGACGGGGAGAAACCGACGGAGAGCTGACCCTCTGGCCTCAGCGCCATGGGACAGACGGCTTTTACATCTGCCGCATGCGGCGGGACGATTGAGGAACCTATGATCGATTTGAAATCCATGTCCCAGCAGGAGATGACGGAGCTTCTGCGCTCCATGGGACAGCCTGCCTTTCGGGGCAGGCAGGTGTTCTCCTGGCTGCACCGGGGCGTCGCCTCCTTTGAGGAGATGACCGACCTTCCCAAGGCCCTGCGGGAACGGCTGGGCACTGACTGTGCCCTGACAGTGCCCCGCCTGGAGCGCAAGCAGGTCTCCCGGCTGGACGGCACCATAAAATACCTCTGGGAGCTGGCGGACGGCAACTGCATCGAGACCGTCCTCATGCGCTACCACCACGGCAATACCGTGTGCATCTCCTCACAGGTGGGCTGCCGGATGGGCTGCGCCTTCTGCGCCTCCACGGTCGCCGGCCGGGTGCGGGACCTGACGCCCGCGGAGATGCTGGACCAGGTGCTCTTCACCCAGCTGGACGCGGGGGAGGAGATCTCCAACATCGTGCTCATGGGCATCGGGGAGCCCATGGACAATTTGGACCATGTACTGAAATTTCTGGAGCTGGTCAACCATCCCGATGGGCTGAACATCGGGATGCGGCACATCTCCCTCTCCACCTGCGGCGTCATCCCTGGGATCCGCCGCCTGGGGGAGCTGGGCCTCCAGCTGACGCTGTCCGTCTCCCTCCACGCGCCGGACAGCGAGACCCGCTCCCGCATCATGCCGGTAAACCGGGCCTACGATGTGGAGGAGCTGTTTGCGGCCTGCCATGACTACTTCCGGAAGACCGGACGGCGCATCTCCTTTGAGTACGCCATGATCGACGGCGTCAACGACCACGACTGGCAGGCGGACCGCATCGCGGAAAAGCTCCGGGGGATGCCGGGACACGTGAACCTGATCCCCCTCAACGACGTGGTGGAAAGCCCCTTCAAGCCGTCCAAGCGTCTGGCGGCCTTTCAAAAGCGATTGGAGTCCCATGGCGTCACCGCCACCGTGCGGCGGAGCCTGGGCGGCGATATTGACGCCTCCTGCGGTCAGCTCCGCAGGAAGGCGATGGAGGAAAAGGAGGCAGCGGGATGCGAGTCTGGGGAATGAGCGATATTGGCCTGGTCCGCAGGGAGAATCAGGACGCCTATCTTCTGCGGGAGGGCACTGCCTCCGGCCACACGGTCTGCGTGGTGTGTGACGGCATGGGCGGCCCCGCCGGGGGGCAGATGGCCAGCCGCATCGCGGTGGAGACCTATGTAAATGAGCTGGAGACTCTGCTCGCCCCGGACATGGGGCCGGAGCAGCTGCAGCAGGCGTCCGCCGCCGCGGTGTCCTCCGCCAACCAAGCCATCCGGGAGGCGGCAGCCACCCACCCGGACTACAGCGGCATGGGTACCACCCTGGTGTCGGCCATCTCCTATGAGGCGGGAGCCGTGGTCACCAATGTGGGCGACAGCCGGGCCTATTACATTTCTCAAAGCGGCATCTCCCGCGTCACCCGGGACCACTCTCTGGTCCAGCGCATGGTGGAGCGGGGGGACATCACCGTGGAGGAGGCCCGCCACCACCCCAACCGCAATCTTATCACCCGGGCCCTGGGGCCAGACGCGGACGCCAAGTGCGACGGGTATGTCTGCCCCATGGAACAGGGCTCGTACCTCCTTTTGTGTACGGACGGCCTGGTAGACACGGTGACCGATCAAGAGATGCTCTTCGAGGTGATCCACGGCGCGGGGGCAGAAAACTGCCTGGAGCGGCTGCTGGCCATCGCCCGAGAGCGGGGTGCGCCGGACAACGTGACGGCAGTCCTGATGGAAAGCGTATAAGGAAGGGGGGAGACGATGGATCCGTATATCGGAAGAAAATTGGACGGCCGCTATGAGCTGCTGGAACGCATCGGCACCGGCGGCATGGCGGTGGTCTACAAGGGGAAGGACGACCGGCTCAACCGGCTGGTGGCGGTCAAGATCCTCAAAAGCGACCTCGCCCAGGACGAGGATTTCCGCCGCCGCTTCAACGCGGAGTCCCAGGCGGTGGCCCAGCTGTCTCACCCGAACATCGTGTCGGTTTACGATGTGTCCAAGGGCGGCGATACCGAGTATATCGTCATGGAGCTGATCGACGGGATCACTCTGAAGCAGTATATGGAAAAGCGGGGCCAGCTGAACTGGCGGGAGTCTTTGCATTTCATTACCCAGATCATGCGCGGCCTCTCCCACGCCCACAGCCGGGGCATCGTCCATCGGGACATCAAGCCCCAGAACATCATGGTCCTGCGGGATGGCAGCGTAAAGGTGGCAGATTTCGGTATCGCATGTCTGGAAAATTCCACCCAGACGCTGACCCAGGAGGCGCTGGGCTCTGTGCATTACATCTCGCCGGAACAGGCCCGGGGAGACCGGACGGATGCCCGGTCGGACATTTACTCCGCCGGCGTGGTGCTCTATGAGATGCTGACAGGGCGGCTGCCCTTTGAGGGGGATTCCCCGGTGTCGGTGGCCATCCAGCACCTCAGCTCCATCCCGCTGGCGCCCCGGGAGATCAATCCGGACATCCCCGAGCAGATGGAGCTCATCTGCATGAAGGCCATGGCGGCAGATCTGGACCGGCGCTATCTCTCCGCGGACGAGATGATCCAGGACCTGGAGGCCTTCCGCAAAAATCCGGACGTGGATCTGGACTTTGGGATCACGGACATCCGGCCTCCGGAGACGGTGGACGAGCCCACGCTCCCGCTGCGCACCTCCGGCGCCTATGCCGCGGCGGTCCACCGTGCCAGCCACGAGCGGGACAGCCGCCGGGAGTATGGAGAGGAGGATGAGGCGCCCAGCGGCCGCAAGCGCGTGCAGACGGTGCTTCTGGTGATTGTAGGGGTGCTGGCTGTGGCGCTGGCCTTCGTCCTCTTCCGCTCCGTGCTGGATTCCCTCCACCAGGACACCCAGCCCACGGAGCAGTATGTGGTGAAGTCCGTGGTGGGCATGACGGTCGCCCAGGCTCGAGAGCTGGACGGCGTGAAGGATATTTTTGAGGTCGTCGAGGAGGGGGAGATCTCCAGTGAGGAGTTCCCCGCTGGCACCATCGCAAAGCAGGATCCGGAGAAGGACAGCTACCGCAAGGGGGACAATCTGGTCATCCGTGTGTGGGTCAGCTCCGGTGAGGAGACCGGCGTGATGCCGGATGTCTCCAACCAGACCGTGTCCCAGGCCGAGAAGATCACCCTCAAGAGCCTCATCCAGCAGTATGAGCTGGACGTGCAGGCCCTGGAGGAGGATATGCAATACCATGAGACTGTGGCCGCCGGGTATATCATCTCCAGCATCCCCGCCGCTGGAGAGGTGCTGAAACGGGGGGACACCATCCGCCTGTTTGTCAGCAAGGGACCTCAGACGGCGCCGCTTCCCCAGTTCGTGGGATTGCAGATCGACCAGGTGACCAGTCAGCTGGAGTTCCTGGGCCTCACCTCCGGCGGCGTGGAGCTGGTGTTCAGCGACCAGCCGGCCGGGACCATCGTGGCCCAGGACCCGGCACCCAAGACGGAGGTGGCCAGCGGGGCCAAGGTCAGCTTTTCCGTCAGCAAAGGACCGGAGAGCACGGAGACCGAGCCGCCGGTGACGCCCGGCGGCCCGGAGACGGAGGGGATCACCTTCCCCCTGCCCACGGACCGGGAGACCGGCTTCCTGGAGATCTATCAGGACGGGGAGCGCCTCTTTGCCGACACGGTGGACTGCACGGCGGGCAACTTCTTCTATGAGTTTACCGCCGACGGCGAGACCCACATCGTCGTGTACCTGGACCGGGAAGAGATCTACAACAAGACGGTCACGATCGGCGCCTGATGGAAGGACGGATTCAAAAAGCCCTCAGCGGCTTCTATTATGTACACACCGGCGGAGTGGTCCTGACCTGCCGGGCCCGCGGCAAGTTCCGGCGGGAGGGCATTTCGCCTCTGGTAGGGGACCGGGTGGAGGTCCGGGACCTGGGCGGGGGAGAGGGCGTCGTGGAGGCGATCTTGCCCCGACGCAACGCCTTTTCCCGCCCGGCTGTCGCCAACATCGACCAGTTGGTGGTCATCGCCTCCGCCGCCATCCCCAGGACCGATCCCTTCCTCATTGATCGGATCGCGGCCATCGCGGCGCTGAAGAACTGCGAGGTCCTGCTGCTTTTGAACAAGTGCGACCTGAATGGTGCCAATGACCTGTACGGCATCTACCATGCGGCCGGCTTCCAGACCCTGCGCGTCAGCGCGGAGACCGGGGAGGGGCTGGAGGCGTTGCAGCCGCTCCTATCTGGAAAGCTATCCGCCTTTACAGGGAACTCCGGCGTTGGAAAATCCAGCATTTTGAATGCTCTGGACCCGGAATTTCATCTCCAAGTGGGAGAGGTCAGCGAGGCCCTTGGCCGGGGCCGGCACACCACCCGCCACGTGGAGCTGTACCGACTCTCCTGCGGGGCGGAGGTCGTGGATTCCCCGGGCTTTTCCTCCTTTGAGACGGAGGAGCTGAACCTGGAGTGGAAGCGCCGCCTGCCGGAGACCTTCCGGGAGTTTGGGCCCTATCTGGACCGCTGCCGCTTTGTGGGGTGCAGCCACACCAAGGAAAAAGGCTGCGCCGTGCGGGAGGCCCTCCGCCGGGGAGAGATCCAGCCATCCCGGTACGAGAGTTACCTGCGGCTGTATGAAGAATTAAAGCCGCTGCGGGAGTGGCAGAAAAAGAACCCCTGAAAATCGCCCTCGGATGGATCCATCCGAGGGCGATTTTGTGCGCACTGGGACCGGCCCTCCGGGATATACTGAGAGCAGAAGAGAGGAGGCGTTGCCGCATGTGTCGAAGAGGCGGAGTGTTCTTTCTGGGCATATTCGCGCTGGCACTGGGCGTCGGCATCCTGATCGCCGCGATCTTTCCGGTGGGACTGCTGATGTTTCTGGTGGCCTTCTTGCTCATCGCCTGCGGCTGTGCCTGCTGCCGGCGATAGAGAGGAGGAAGCGATGAATATTGTGGTCTGGAGATCCCCCAAGGCCCTGCGGGGTCTTTTGCGGAGGCTGTTTGGCATGAAGAAGGCATAAGCCCTTCCGGCGGCTCATACAGTAGGACATGAACTGCCGGGAAAGGAAGGGGTCCTTCATGGAACTGGAATTGAAAAAAGAAAGCCTGGATACCTATGTCTCAGGCGGAGAACTGGTCCTGACGCAGGAGGAGACGGCGGAGACCATCGTGCCGGACTACTGCCCGGACATTGCCCGCATCATCCACACCAGTGCCGCGGCGTATCTTCGCAGTCAGGAGGTGCGGGAGGGACGAGCAGAGCTCTCCGGCACCATCCAGGTCACGGTGCTGTACACACCGGACGGGGAGGGCGGCGTCCGCGCTCTGGAGGTCGCCATGCCCTTCACAGTGGAAAGCGACGGCCGGGCCTTCCCGGACTGCCAGCTGCTTCTGGCCGAAACGGAGGCGGAGGCGCCGGAGAGCCGGACACTGAACCCCCGAAAGATCCTGACCCGCTGCAAACTGGTATCCCGCATCAGTGGGTATCGCAGTGCGCCGCTGACCGTTTGCAGCGACGTCTCCGGCGATGCATGTGTGGAAAAACGGCGGGAAACACAGCGGGCGATCCTACTGACGCAAATCGCTGAGAAGGAGTTTACCTTTACAGATACATTCCGCCTCTCCCAGGGCCGCCCCGGTGCAGCGGAGCTGCTGGGCAGCCGCGTGACACCCTGTGTGACTGAGAGCCGGATCATTGGAAACAAGCTGCTGCTAAAAGGCGTCTTCACGCTCTCGGTCCTCTACCGCACTGCGGAGGGCGGCTGCTGTGCCGCAGGAGGCGAGCTGCCCTTCTCCCAGATCTTAGAGGTGGAGGGGGCGCCGGAGGATGCCCAAATCTCCCTGCGCCTACGCCTCACAGGAACGGACATCCAGGTGGATGAGGACGACCCGGAGGGCCGGCAGCTGGGCGTGACGCTATATCTCCATGCCACAGCTCTGCTGCGGCAGGAGCGGGAGCTGACGATGCTCACGGATCTCTATTCCACCGCATGTGACATGCGGTGTGAAGTATCTCCCCTTTCCACGATCTCCTTTCTGGAGACCACGACTCGGAGGCAGACCATCCGGGAAATTTTGGAGATCGGGGTGTCGGCGGACTCCATTCTGTCCCTTTCCGCTGACTGCGGTCAGGTCTTCATCAGCCGGGAGGAGGGGACCACTGTGCTGCGTACCGCCATCACCGTCCGTGCCCTGTACTTGGATGAGGGCGGCGTGCCGCTGTCGGTGGAGCGCACGGTGGACGGCAGCTGCCGCCTGGAGCTGCCGGAGCACTGCGTGGTCCGGGGTGAGGCCGTCTGCCCAGAGGAGGTGCAGGGGAGTCTGAGCCCCCGGGGTATCGAGGTCCGATTCCCGGTGGAGTTCCAGGTGGAGGCCGCCCAGGAGACCAGCCGGATGTGCGTCACTGCCGCCTCGCTGGACCCCGATTCCCCCAAGGATACTGCCGCCGCGCCGTCTCTGGTGCTGCGGCGCATGGGCCGGGGAGAGACGGCCTGGGACCTCGCCAAGCGCCACAACACTACAGTAGCTGACATCCTCTCGGCCAACCACCTGGAGGACGAGAGCGCGCTTGCCGGAGAGCGGCTGATTTTGATCCCCAAAAAGAGGATATAAGGAAAGCGGACGGCCATGGCCGTCCGCTTCTTTTGCGGGTCCAAGCTTGTGATCTGATAGATACCGGGAACGTGCGGGCCGCATCATAAGCGCGGCGGGCGGGCAGCGCCCTGTCGTGTTCACTTTTCCGCGTAGTGCGCAAGAAAGCGGCGGGTGCGCTCCTCCCGCGGGTGGTCGATGACCTGGCGTGGGTCGCCCTGCTCCACGATGACGCCGCCGTCCATGAAGATCACCTGGTCCGCCACATCCCGGGCAAAGGCCATCTCATGGGTCACGATGATCATGGTGGTCCGCTTTTCCGCCAGGCTTCGAATGACCCGCAGCACCTCGCCGGTCAGCTCCGGGTCCAGAGCGGAGGTGGGCTCGTCGAAGCACAGGATGTCCGGCTGGAGGGCCAGCGCCCGGGCGATAGCCACCCGCTGCTGCTGTCCGCCGGAGAGCTGGTGGGGATAGTGGTCAGCCCGGTCCGCAAGGCCCATCTGGGCCAAAAGTGCCCTTCCGGCCTCTTGAATGGCCTCCCGGGTCTCGCCGCCCCGCTCCTTGGCCAAAAGCTCCCGGGCCAGCGTTACGTTTTGCAGCGCCGTGTACTGGGGGAAGAGGTTGAAGTTCTGGAACACCAGCCCGAAGTGGAGCCGCTTTTTCCGGATCTCACCCTCGATCTGGGTGGCGGGGTCCGCGGCGTCGAAGAGCACCTCGCCATTGACGGCGATGGTGCCGCGGTTCGGTTTTTCCAGAAAGTTCAGGCACCGCAGAAGGGTAGTCTTTCCGCTGCCGGAGGAGCCGATGATGGACAGGGCCTGCCCCTTTTCCAGGGAAAAGCTGATGTCCGTCAGGACCTGGGTGGCGCCGAAATGCTTTTCAATGTGTTGTACTTCCAGAATGGACATGGGTGCGCCCTCCTTAGCGGAAATAATCCAGCTTGCGCTCGACCCAGCCGAAGAAGAGGGTCAGTACGCCGTTGAAGATCAGGTAGTAGATGCCCGTGAAGAACAGGGGCCAGATCAGGCCGGAATAGCCGTGGGACCCCTTCAAAAAGGCGTAGCCGGCCCAGATGAGCTCCTGCAGGGCGATGATGCGGGCGATGGAGGTGTCCTTGACCAGGGTGATGATCTCATTGGACATGGGGGGGATGATGCGCTTGATCATCTGCAGCAGGGTGACCTTGAAGAAGATCTGACGCTTGGTCATGCCCAGTACCTGACCGGCCTCCTGCTGGCCCACCGGGATGCCCTGGATACCGCCCCGATAGATCTCCGAAAAATAGCAGGAGTAGTTGATGATGAAGGCGATGGAGGAGGCCAGGAACCGGCCGGACTCCCCGCCGGGCCAAGGACTGCCTCCGGGCAGGAAGTAGCCCGGGATGTAGAACATGATGATGAGCTGGAGCATCAGCGGCGTGCCGCGGATGACCCAGACCACCAGCTTGGTCAGATAGCGCAGGGGAGAGAAGCGGCTCATGGAGCCGAAGGAGATCACCAGTCCCAGCGGGATGGCGCCCAGCAGCGTCACCGCGAAGAGCTTGAGTGTCTGTAGGAAGCCGACGTTCAGTGCGCCGATAACAGTTGCAAACACAGTCATGTCCCACCTTGCATGTAATTGAAAGACCGGGGAAAAGCAGAGAGCGTCCGCCCTCTGCTTTTCCATTGGAAATAATCGACCGTTACTGCGCGATCAGCGCGGCCTGCACACCGTAGACCTCCGCACAGGCCACCATGGAGCCGTCGGCGTAGGAGGCCTTGAAGAAGTCGTTGAGGGCGGCGGCCAGATCGGAGCCCTTGCGGAAGCCCACACCGTACTCCTCGCTGTTCAGGCCCACCGTGTAGGTGAGGCTTGCGTAGCTGGTGCCCTCGCCCACCATGGCGGCAGCCATCAGAGAGTCGATGACGGCGGCGTCGGCGGTGCCGGAGTTGACCTCCAGCAGGGCAGTGGCCTGATCGGCGACCTCAGTGAAGCTGGCACCCAGGGCCTCCACCTCATCCTTGCCGGCGGAGCCGGACTCCACGGCGAAGGACAGGGACTTGACGCTGTCCACCGTCTGATACTGGTCCGCCACGGCGGCGGGCACGATCACGACCTGAGCGTTGTTGCAGTAGGCGTTGGAGCACTCCATGGCGCTTTTCACCTCGTCGGTCAGGGTCATGCCGTTCCACACCACGTCGATGGTCTTGCCGTCCAGCTCGAAGACCTTGTTGTCCCAGTCGATGATCTGGAACTCCACGCCGACGCCCAGGCTCTCGGCAAAGGCCTTGGCCATGTCGGCGTCAAAGCCGATCCAGTTGCCGGAGGCGTCCTGGTAGTCCATGGGCTCGAATTCGGTGATGCCCACCACCAGGGTGCCCTTGTCCTTGACATAGGCAAGGTCGCTGTCGGCGGCCTGCTGTTCCGTGGAAGAGGCGGCGGGGGTCGTGCTCTCCGTGGCGGCCGGGGTGCTGGCGGGAGAAGAAGCGCCGGAAGAGGCAGAGCTACTGCCGGAGCCGCCGCAGGCCGCCAGGGCCAGTACCATGGCCAGGGTCAGAACAGAGGCCAGAAGGGTTTTCATGGTTCTCATCATTTCATCCTCCAAACCGGAGCGGATCACCGCTCCTTTTAATGCATTAGTAGTTTACCATGCTAAATCGATCGTGTAAAGATGGACTTCTCCGAATCCCCTCCAAAACTTGCCGCGCATTTTTGTGCATATCCGACAAGGGGGGAGATGGCCGTCATACTTTCCCCGGGGTGGACATAGAGTAAAAGCAGGAATCGGCCACGAGAAAAAGGACGGGATGCTATGAATACCACCATTTATCAGACCATTGCCACCCGCACGGCGGGGGACATCTACATCGGCGTCGTCGGTCCGGTGCGCACCGGAAAGTCCACCTTTATCAAGCGCTTCATGGAGACCCAGGTGATCCCCAACATCGAAAATGTCTATCGCCGGGAGCGGGCCCGGGATGAGCTGCCCCAAAGCGGCTCCGGCCGGACCATTATGACGGCGGAGCCCAAATTCGTGCCGGAGGAGGCGGCCCAGGTCCAGCTGGAGGGCGGCGCGTCCTTTTCCGTGCGGCTCATCGACTGCGTGGGATACATGGTCCCCGGCGCCATCGGCCAGTTCGAGGACGATGCGCCACGCATGGTCACCACCCCCTGGTTCGACCATGAGATCTCCATGACGGAGGCGGCGGAGGCGGGGACCCGCAAGGTCATCGCCGAGCACTCCACCATTGGCATCGTCGTCACCACCGACGGTACAGTTTCCGACATCCCCCGGGAGGACTATCTGGAGGCGGAGGAGCGGGTCATCCGGGAGCTGCAGGAGCTGGGAAAGCCCTTTATCGTCCTGCTGAACTCCGCCAATCCCGGCGGGGACCGGGCCGTGGCCATCGCCCGGGACATCTCCTCCCGTTATGGGGTGAACTGCGTGCCGGTCAACTGTCTGGAACTCAGCGAGGACGCGGTCACCGGGATCTTGAAGGGGGTCCTTTACGAGTTTCCTATGCAGGAGCTGGATTTCTTCCTGCCTCCCTGGGTGGATGCCCTGCCGGCAGAGCATCCCATCAAGGCGGGGCTCTATGAGGCCATCCGCCAAAGCGCCGGCGATCTGCGCCACATCCGGGAGGTGGAGGGAGTTGCCGCCGCCCTGGGAGGCGATGAGCGCGTGCAGGAGGCATCCATTCCCTCCATCGACCTGGGCACCGGGGTGGCGGTGATCCGCCTGACGCTGCCGCGGCAGCTCTTCTATCAGACGCTTTCGGAGCAGTCCGGCTTCACGGTGGCAGACGACGGGGATCTGATGAGCCTTCTGACGCAGCTCTCCGGCATCAAGCGGGAGTATGACAAGGTGTCCGGCGCGCTGCGGGACGTGCGGGAGACAGGGTACGGCATCGTGGTTCCCGGGATCGAGGAGCTGCAGTTGGAGGAGCCGGAGATCATGCGGCAGGGGGGACGTTACGGCGTCCGCCTGCGGGCCAGCGCCCCGTCTATCCACATGATCCGGGCGGACATCGAAACGGCGGTCTCGCCCATCGTGGGCAACGAAAAGCAGTCGGAAGACATGGTGAACTACCTGCTCCAGGAGTTTGAGGGGGACACCAGGCGGATCTGGCAGTCCAACATCTTCGGCCGCAGCTTCTACGAGCTGGTGAACGACGACCTTCAAACCAAGCTGAAACGGATGCCGGAGGACGCGCAGAAAAAGCTCCAGGAGACTCTGAGCCGCATCATCAACGAGGGGAGCGGCGGCCTTATCTGCATCATCCTCTGAGCGTTCCTGCTGTCAGGCATGGCTATTGGCAAAGGGCGGACGGGAGGACCTGTCCGCCCTTTGCCAGCGGAATTTGGGAAACCGCTTGCATCCGGGCCCGACCTCAGGTATAATCACAGCACAGGAGCTTTTTGCGGA
>JAFUGI010000100.1 GCA_017469475.1 Oscillibacter sp.
CCCGAGGGCTACACCGTCTGGGGCCGGGTGTACATCAGCCCCTCCCAGGGCCGCACCCTGCCACCCCAGGCCCCGTCGGAGCCCTTCGCCGCGGAGCTCACTGCCGACGCGCCCCAGGTCCTCATCCTCCATACCCACGGAAGCGAGGCCTATACCCCCGCCCCGGGCGCGGAGGTGGTCTGGTCCGGGGACTGCCGCACCACCGATCCCCGCTACAGCGTGGTCCGGGTGGGGGATGAGATGGCCTCTGTCTTTGCCGAGGCGGGCATCTCTGTGCTTCACGACCGGACCCTGTACGACTATCCCAACTATACCGGCTCCTACGACCGGTCTCTGGCTGCCATTGAGAGCTACCTTGCCCAGTACCCCTCCATCCGCTTCATTCTGGATGTCCACCGGGACGCCATCGAGGACGCCCAGGGCCGGGAGTACAAGGTGATCTCCGAGACGCCGGAGGGCACCGCCGCCCAGCTGACGCTGGTGGTGGGAAGCGACGGCAGCGGCGCGCCCCACCCCGACTGGCTGGAAAATCTGAAGCTGGCAGCGGCCATCCAGGAGCAGGTGCTCACGGACTATCCCACCTTGATGCGGCCCCTTCTCCTGCGAAACTCCCGCTATAACCAGCACACCGCTCCCGGGGCCCTGCTGGTGGAGGTGGGGGCCGCCGGCAACGCCCCGGAGGAGGCGTGGCTGGCCGGGCAGCTCTTTGCCCGGGAGATGGCCCGGGTGCTGGAGGACCGCAGCAAGTGAAATGATTCCCCCATGGGACCCGTTTTGCCGGGGTCCCATGGGGGAAAACTTTAAAGTGACCGCTCCGCGGCCTGGAGCACGTGCTTGGCAAGGACCGCCGTGGTCACGGCGCCCACACCGGCGGGCACCGGCGTGATGGCCTTCACCACGGGCTCCGCCTCGTCGAAGCGCACGTCGCCGCGAAGGGTGCCCTCCGCTGTCACGTTGATGCCCACGTCCAGCACCACCTGTCCCGCCCGGACACAGCTTGCGTCGATGAGGCCCGCCTGGCCCGCGGCGGCCACCACAATGTCCGCTTCCCGGCAGGCGGCGGCCAGGTCCGCCGTTTTGGAGTGGCACATGGTCACGGTGGCGTCCCGGCTCTGGAGCATCATGGCCACCGGCCGGCCGATCACCAGGCTCCGGCCCACCACCGCCACCCGCTTCCCGGCGGGGGAGATGCCATAGTAGTCCAAAAGCTCCAGACAGGCCTGGGCGGTGCAGGGGGGAAACCCGGGGCCCTTCCCGGTGAACACGGCGGCCAGGGACCCGGCGGTGCAGCCGTCCACATCCTTTTCGGGGGACAGCAGGGCGCAGGCCGCCGCCTCGCTCTCCCGGTCCGGCAGGGGACGGAAGAGGAGACAGCCGTGGATGGCCGGGTCGTCGTTGATCCGGGCCACGGCGTCCAGCAGCGCCTCCCGGGCGCAGCTGTGGGGCAGCAGCACCCGCCGCACGGACACGCCCACTTTCTCGCACCGCTTCACGGCGGCGTTTTCGTAAGCCACGTCGTCCGGCCGCTCCCCCACCCGGAGGATGGCCAGGGTGGGCAGGATGCCCGCGCCGCGCAGGGCGGCGGCCCGGCGGATCAGCTCTTCACTGAGGGCGGCGGCCACCGGCGCGCCCTTGAGGATCTCCGCCATCAGCACACCCTCCCATGCACCCGGTCCCACACCGCGTCGGCCCGGGCGGCGTACTCCGAAAGCAGGGCGTCCGCCTCGTCGTTCAGGGCCCGGGCGTAGTCCCGGTCCGCCATGAGGCGGGTGTTGACCTTCACGTTCAGCACCGCTCCCAGCATGGCCCCTCTGCACAGCGCCGCGCCGGTGCCCACGTCGGAGAGCATGATGGCGCTGCCCTTTTCGGCATAGGCCTCGTGGAGCCGGACGGCCTGGCAGCACAGGCGCAAAATCTCCATGGGCGCCTGTGCGGCCCGGCGGAGACAGCGCTCCAGCGTCTCGGATCGGGTGGGGTCGTCCTTGGGGATGCCGTAGGCCCGGGAGAGGGGCTCGAAGGCCTCCGCGTCCCGGTCCACGCAGGCCAGAAGCTCTTGGCGCAGGGCCTCGGACTGGGCCAGCAGCGCCTGGAGGTCCGCCTCCACAGCGGCGTATTTGGGCTTTCCCACGGTGAAGTTCCCCACCATGGCCCCCAGGGCCGTGCCCAGGGCGCCGGCCAGGGCGCTGGCGCCGCCCCCTCCGGGGACGGAGACCTTGTCGCCCAGAGCCTGGGTGAACGCCGCGCAGGTAAGATCGGTCAGATGCTCCATGCTGCCACCTCGCTTCGGGAGGGACCTCCCGCAAAATGTCGGATCGTTTTCCTATCGTACCGTGGATCGCCGGGAATGTCAAGCCGGGAGAGATGGGGGAGGATCACCGCATGGCGGTGAGGAAAAAGTCTTTCGCACCAAAGTTGCCGGACTTCAGGATCAGGCAAAGCCCTGGCCGGTCTACCGGCCACAGCTCCGGAACGCCGGGAGCCGCCTCGGCGCCGATGCGGAAAATGGAGGCCCCAAGGGCCTGGATCACTGCGCCGGAGGTCTCCCCGCCCGCCACAACGATGCGCCGGAAACCGCGCTGCTGCCCGTGTACGGCAAGGCGGCCCATCAGCCCCTCCAGCAGGACGGAGATCCGTTTTGCGCCCAGGGACTGATACCCCGCCACCTCCTCCGCTCCGGCGGTGGAATACAGGAGGAGATCGCCTGATGCATCGTCGATGACGTCCAGAAGGGACGCCTCCGTTTGCTCGCCGGACAGGAGCTTTGCCGGATCGATCCGCACTGCCGCGCCGCCGGAGGAACGATAGGCTGCCACCTGGCGCTGCGTCATAACGGAACAGCTTCCGGACAGCAGCAGGCGGGGCAGGGCCTCCGACCCGGCGGGAGCAGGCCCGGGAGTCCTGCCTGTTCGATCGCGCAGGTATCGTGCGCCCAGATGCTGCAAAAGGCCGGACCCTCCGGTCAGCAGACGAAGATGGCCGAAGCGCTCCGCGATCTTCTCTCCATCCTCATCCGACGTATAGGGCGGGACCAGGGTATGGTGCGGCCCGAGCTGCGGCAGAGCGGCAGGGTCTGCCAGCTGAGACCGTGTCAGTGCGGTACAGGGATAGGCGCTTTGCTCCGCCATTAGCTCCGGCAGGGACGATTTTCGCATGGGGTTGACGGGATGATCCTTCATGGGACTCTCTGCCAGCGGAACACCGTGGACATAGAGGATCCCGTTTTCCACGGTGCGGCCGTTGACGGGCAGAGAGGGGCAGAGCACGGTATACGGTTCTCCCGTCAGCTCCAGCAGAGCGTCCGTGACCGGCCCGATATTGCCCTGGGGCGTGGAGTCAAAGGTGGAGCAGTATTTGAAATACAGGTGCTGTGCGCCCTGCGCCAGCAGCCAGCGCGCCGTCTGAAGAGATCGGGACACGGCCTCCGAAGCCGGGACCGACCGGGATTTCAGCGCGACCACCAGTGCTTCCGGACGGGGAGCGGGCAGGGCGTCCGGCAGGTGGTCGCCGTTGATGAGGATCGTGTCCAGCCCGGCCCTTCGCAAAAAGGATGCCGCGTCGCTGCCGCCGGTGAAATCATCGGCGATACAGCCGATCCACAAGGGAGTCGCGGTTTGTTTCATGGCAGTTCCTCCGCTTTCTTTTCCGCAAGATGTAGCATGTCCAATGCGGCCCGGCCCTTAGACGCCAGCTCCTCCGCGGGAGCTTCGATGCTCATGGCCCCACGATAGCCGATGCTTTGCAGCCCTTGCAGGATCTTCGTGTATTGGGGAAGGTCCTCCATCCCCGGATACCCTCTTTCATAGTGCGGGCCACAGGTGCTGATGTGCGTGTGGCGGATCAGGTCCGCATAGCCGGGAAAGGCGTCCGGCGGCTCTCCCATGACGCCCCGGTGGTAGAAATCCGCTACCAGACCCAACTCCGGCCGGCCCACGCTGCGGACGATCCGGGCGGCCTCCGGGGTAGTGACGCCGTATTGACAGGAGAACCGGTGCATCTGCTCAAAATTCAGCCGGATGCCGTACTCTGCCGCGATTTGCGCGGTGAGCAGCAGAAAATGGCGCCCCTGTGCGTCCACCAGAGAGCGGTCAAAGTCGGGCGGCAGCCTTCTGGCGCCGGGGGACCCGATGCCTGCCATCTGGATCCCCAGACGGGAGGCGCGCCGAAAGACCTGATGGGCGTAGCGCTGGATGTCCCGGTCCTGGGGAACGCTGCCCACGATGGGCAAACGGGCGTCGCAATAGCAGTTGAGGGCGAGGCAGGGGATCGGACCGGAGGCGACCACATCGCACAGGCAGGCAAAGGCGGTCTCCTCCATGTCGGCAAGCTCCGTGCCGGGAAACTCCACAAAGTCGAAACCGGCCGCTGCGGCCGTTTCGTAATCTTTTGTCGGGATACAGCATCCGAATTTCATAAAAGATTCCTCCTGATAGAAATTGCGGCCGCCCGGGGTCCCGGGCGGCCGTGCGGCGATCATGAGGGCAGCTCCGCGCAGATCCCGTACTCATCTTTCAGTGAGGACAGGATCTCCAGCGTGGAAAGGGGGACGGGGATGCCCTCAAGGCGGCGCTTTTTCTCCTGCGCCGCTTCGATCTCCCCGGGAAAGACCAGAGGCGGAGCCCCCTCCGCCAGGGGGACAGAGCGGAGGAAGCCGCGGTAGCGCTCCATGCGCCGGCGCATCTCCTCCGGTGTGATCCAGGCGGAAAGATCCATGGCAAGCATCATGTGTCCGGTAAGGCTGGGCACGTCCGGGTCGTGATACATGCTGCGCATCTCATCGGCGAAGAGACCGCCGGTGATGACGCCGCACAGGATGTCCACGGCGTAGGCAAGCCCCAGCCCCTTGTAGCCGCCGATGGGCAGGAGAAAGCCCTCCAGCGCCTTTTTCGGGTCGTCTGTGGGGCGCCCCTCCGGGTCCACGGCCCAGTCCAGGGGGATCGTCTCTCCCTTCGCCGCCGCCAGATGGAGCTTTCCGCCGGCCACCACGGAAAGCGACATATCCAGCACGAAGGGGAAGCCGCAGAAAGTGGGGATGGCGACGCTGAAGGGGTTGTTGCCGGCCACGGCGGCGCGGGCGCCCGGCGCGGCCATGAGAGGCCGCACATTCGTCATGGAAATGCCGATCATGCCCTGCTCCGCAGCCAGCCGGCTGTACAGCGCCGCGGCGCCGAAATGATTGCTGTTGGTCACCCCGGAAACGCCGATGCCGTGATGGCGGGCGTCCTGTATGGCCTGCTCCATGGCAGCGCGCCCTGCCACGGCGCCGGCGGCGCCGTCTCCGTCCACAAGGGTGACGGCCCCGGCTCTGCGCTCCACCTGGATGTGGGCGGCGCAGTTGATGGCGCCCTTTCGGATGCGTTCAAAATAGGTGGGGACCCGGATGATGCCGTGGGAGTCGACGCCCCACAGGTTGGAGCGGATGATGGTCTCCGCGAACCAGGCGCTCTCCTGGGGCCGCATACCGCCGGCAGCGAACAGCTCCTCCACGAAGCGCTGCAGCGTCTCGTGGGGAATGTTGCGGGTAGCTTCGCTCATTTTGCCAGCACCTCCAGATTTACGGGATAGGCGGGGACGCGGCCGGACAGATAGTCCGCGATGCCGCCGGCGCTGTCCATGGCCATGGCCAGAAGAGCCCCGTCGGTCAAAGCCGCGTTGTGGGGAGAGAGGACCACGTTGTCCATGGAAAAGAGGGGATCGTCCGCAGGAGGGGGCTCCTGCTCGAAAACGTCCAGGCCCGCCCCGGCGATCTGGCCGGTGCGCAGAGCCTCGATCATGGCCGCCTCGTCTACCACGGGGCCGCGGGAGGCGTTGAGGAAATAGGGCTTTTTCTCCATGGCGGCAAACTGCTCCGCCCCGATGAGATGGTAGGTGGACTTGGTAAGGGAGGTGTGGACCAGCACGAAGTCGGAGCGGGCGTACACCTCCTCCGCCGGCACCAGCTTCACGCCAAGCTCTGCCACCTCCTCCTGGGAGATGAAGGGGTCGCTGGCGATGAGCTCCATCTCAAAGCCGGAGAGCTTTTTTGCCACCAGCCGGGAGATCTTGCCCATGCCGATGATGCCGAAGACAGCGCCCTTGAGCTCCCGGTTGGTATAGGCGGTGCGGCGGGAGAAGTTTCCCGTCCGGGTCACCCGGTCCAGAAGAACGGTCTGCTTGCTCAGCGCCAGGGTCAGCATGACGATGTGCTCCGCCACGGCGTTGAGGTTGGAGTAGGGGGCGTTCACCACCAGGATGCCCTTTTTGGTGGCGTGGTCCACGTCGATGTTGTCCACGCCCATGCCGTGCTTGGCGATGACGCGCAGGGTGGGGATGGCGTCCATCACCTCCGCGGTGACCTTGGCCACCCGGACCAGCATGGCGCTGCACCCCTGGGCCTGTCGGGCAAGATCGTGGATGTCCGTGCCCTGGACCACCTCGAAGTGCTCCGCCAGCATGGCCACGGCATGCGAATCGATGACTTCGCTGAGATAAACTTTTTCTCGCATGGCTTCAGGAGGACTCCTTTCCGTCCTTTTTGGCGGCCCGGATCTCCTTCCGGGCGGCCAGGATGATGACGATCAGGGAGATCGCCAGAAATACGGCACTGATGGGATGGGTGAGGAAGGGGAGGTAGCTTCCCTTGCTGGCGATGAGGCCCCGGCGCAGGTTGGTCTCGATCATGGGGCCCAGGATGAAGCCCAGGATGATGGGAGTCAGGGGGAAGCTGAACTTCTCCAGCACATAGGCCAGCACGCCGAAGAGCAAAATGGCCCACACGTCGAAAAGACGGCTGTTCAGCCCGTAAGCGCCCACCACGCACAGCACCATGATGATGGGCATGAGGATATACTTGGGCACCAGCAGGATGCGGGCAAAGACCTTGATGCCGCCGTACTCGAACAAAAGCATCATCAAATTTGCAATGAGGCAGATGGCGAAGATGCCGTATACCAGCTCCGCCTCCTTGTCAAAGAGCAGGGGGCCGGGGTTGAGACCGTGAATGGTCAGTCCGCCCAGGAGCAGGGCCGTGGCGGCGTCTCCGGGGATGCCCAGGGTCAAAAGCGGAACCAGCGCGCCGCCGATGGTAGCGTTGTTGGCGCTCTCACTGGCCACGATGCCGTCGATGATGCCGGTGCCGAATTTCTCCGGGTACTTGGAACCGTTTTTGGCGGCGGAATAGGCCAGGATGTTGGAGGTCCCGCCGCCGATGCCCGGCAGGATGCCAATCCCCGTGCCGATGACGGCGGAGCGGAAGAAGTTGAAGATCTGGCTGCGGAACTCCGCAAAGGTGAAGCCGAAGCCCTTGATCTTGAAATCCTGGAGCAGCGTGGGCTTTTTGGCGTTGCGCTCCCGGGCGGATTTGAGGATCTCGGAAATGGCGAACAAACCGATGAGCACCGGCAGGATGTCGAAGCCGCCGTCCAGCGCGTGGAAGCCGAAGGTCAGCCGGGGCAGCCCGTCGATGGGGGCGGCGCCGATCATGGCGAAGAGCAGCCCGATGGCGCCGGAGGCCAGGCCCTTGACGATGGAGCCGCTGATGAGCCCCGCCATCATGGTCATGGAGAACACGCCCACGGCAAAATACTCGTAGAAGCTGAATTTCAGGGCGAACCGGGCCAGCAGGGGAGAGACCAGCATCAGCACCAGCACGCCGAAAATGGTGCCGAGGAAGGAGAAGAAGATGCCCACGCCCAGCGCCTTGCCGGCCTGCCCCTTTGCCGCAAGGGGATAGCCGTCAAAGCAGGTGGCAACGGAGGAGGGCGTTCCGGGGATGCGCAGCAGAATGGCGGCCACCAGTCCGCCGGAGATGCCGCCGATATAAAGACCCACCAGCAGCGCCATGCCGTTGATGGGGACCATGCCGTAGGTCATGGGCAGGCACAAGGCGATGGCCATGGTGGCGGAGAGGCCGGGCATGGAGCCGAAGACGATGCCCAACAGCACGCCGCCGGCAATGAGCAGCACGGTCAAGGGAGAGACAACCTCCGAAAAACCGGTCAAAATCAGTTGCAGCATGGGGACCTCCTTATAAGGGCAGGATGCCGGCGGGCAGCATCAGGTAGAATACGCGGGTAAAGCACAGATAGATGGCCAGGGACGTCACCAGGGAGATCACGGCGAACAGCACTGCGTTTTTCCCGGTCCGCTTTTCCCGGGGCGTGAGCACATACATCTGAGCGATGAGGTAGAGAACGGTGGTGATGACGAAGCCCACCGGCTTCATCAGGGCGATATACACGGCGATGAGGCCCAGCGTCTCCAGCATACTGACGGTGGCGTCCTGCTTCCAGAAGGGGACGGAGTCGGCCGCCTCGGCCTGGCTGTGCCGGGCCTTGGAAAGGCCGGTGCCGGTCAGGATGAGGCCCAGGATCACAAACAGCGCCGCGTCCAGCCGGGGGAAGAAATCGGCCTTGATGAGATTCAGCGCGACCGACTTGATCCTGAAGGACATGGCGTACAGGCCGACCCCCAGCAGGATCAAAAACACGCCGCAAAAGACGTCTTGATATTTTTTCAGCATGGTGCAGCTCCTTTTGATGGGCAAATGATGGCTGTGGGGGCGGATGAACGGACCATCCGCCCCCACGGGTCAGTACTCGTTATCCAGCGACGAGCTGGGAGACGAAGCTCTCCACGACGCCCTTGAAGGTCGCCATGTACTGCATGCCCTCCGCGGCGGAGGCAAAGAAGGGCTCCTGCCGGAAGGCCTCCATGATGGAGTCCGCGTACTCGGGAGTGGCGCTGATCGTTTCGCAGGCCGCGGCGAACTTATCCACATACTCCTGGGGCGTATCCTTGGGGAAGGCGAAGAAGTAGTGCTTCTCCAGCGTCAGGTCATAGCCCTGCTCGGCGGCGGTGGGGATCTCGGGGAAGCCGGCGCTGCGCTCGCCGTTGGTCTGGGCAATGGCCACGAATTCGCCGTTTTCGATATAGTCCTTGATGGTGCCGTAAGCGTTGATGATGCAGTCCACGTGGCCGCCGGCCAGGGCTGCCACACGGTCAGAGGCGCCGCCCACGTCCACCAGGGACATGTCGAAGCCGGCCTGCTCCAGCATCAGCGCCTGCACGTGGACCATGGTGCCGGTGTCGATGGCGATCTTCAACTCGCCGGGATGGGCCTTGCTGTAGTCAAACATATCCTGGAGGGACTGGAAGCCGGAGTCGGCGCGCACGGTGATGATCTCACCGGGGCTCTTGGCCACGATGGCGGCCAGCTTGAAGTCCTGGATGCCGAAGTCGGCCACGCCGATGACCTCGTTGACGTTGATGGCAGAGTGGAAGAACAGGACCTGATAGCCGTCGGGATTGGCGTCCTTCACCTGCCGGCTGGCGATGGAGCCGCCGCTGCCGGTGACGTTGGTGCCCACCACGTTGACGCCCAGCTCCTTCGTCAGGCCTTCCAGATAGGCCCGGGCGTTGAAGTCGGTGTCGCCGCCGGCACCGTAGGGGATCACGATCTCAATGGGGCGCTCCGGCCACTTCAGATCTTCCGGAGCAGGGGTGGCGGGCTCTTGGGTCTGGGGCTGTGTCTGCGTCTGGGCCGGGGCGGCGGAGCCGCCGGAGGGGGCGCTCTGTCCCGAGGAAGAGGAGCCGCCGCCGCAGGCGGCCAGGGTGAGGATCATGGCCACGGCCAGGATCAGGGATACATACTTTTTCATCGTGCTTCTCCTTTTCATAAAATGTGGTTTCATAACATGCAGCTGCATGGGTCACTCACGGGTGGAACTTATGTGCTCCGGAGTTACCGCTCCGGGAACATCTGGTGAAAGGTCTCCACGTTGGCCTTGGCCACGGCGCCCAGGGTGCCGCCGTCGGCAAAGGGGATGACCAGGGAGTACCCCCGGTCGAACTTGGTCCGGGCGGCCTCCATCCCGCCGGCCACCGAAGCGAGGAACTTGTCGGAGGTGAGGACCGCCTCCTCCACCCGCCGGATGGCGGCCTGCACGTCCGGGTGGGTGGGGTCGCAGAAGTGGCCCATGGAGGTGGCCAGGTCCATGGGGCCGATGAAGATGCCGTCCAGCCCCTCCACCTGGAGGATGTCGTCGATGTGCTCCGCCGCCGTCTCTGTCTCCACGGCGATCATGACCAGGGTCTCCTCGTTGGCTGCCTCCAGGTAGTGCATGGAGTTCATGTTCCAGCCCGGCGCCCGGGGACTGGGGGCCACGCCCCGCACCCCCATGGGCGGATATTTGCAGGCGGCCACGGCGGCCTCCGCCTCCTGGCGGGTGTTGACGTAGGGCACCAGCACGCCGTAGGCCCCGGCGTCCAGGATGCGCTTGATGACCACCATGTCGTTCCACGGCGCCCGCACGATGGGCACGCCCGCAAAGCGGCCCATGGCCTGCATCTGAGCCATCAGGCTCAAAATATCGTTGGGGCCGTGTTCCATGTCCAGCAGCAGCACGTCCACCCCCGCCTTCGCGAAGATCTCCGCAGCGATGGGGCTTGCGATCTGGAGCCAGGCGCCCAGCAGCTTTTTCCGTTCCCGGAGCAGGTGCTTGGCCGGGTTGCGGAAGGTCTCATCCAAACGAAGCATTCTGGCATTCTCCTCTTTTTCGGTTGATTCTTGGTCCATTGCGAAACGAGTTTTCGCGATCGGCAATGGCTTGTTTCGACAGGCGCTTCCCGGCGGGGGAGCATTTGGTGCAAATGATTTGCTGCAAATGCAGTCCTGATCCGGCGAGCCGCTTGCGGCGGCGGAGGCCGCCACGGCAAAATCGCACAGATATTTCCTGAATCAAGGGGGAAATTTGTCGAACTTTGCCTGTCTTCAAGCAGATTATATCCCGGTCGCGGGCCTTTGTCTTTATTCTGTGGTTCCTGTTTTTTGCACGATATTCACATTTCCTCATCACAAAATTGACAAAAGAATAATTTTGTGCAAAGATGAGGCATCCAAATGCAAAGGAGGCGCGCTTCATGGAGCATCCGCTGGAGGTCATTTGGACCTTTATGGTCGATTATGCAAAGGACTGGGGCGTCCGGCGCCACAGCCACGACTACTTTCAAATGTATTTTTGCACGGCGGGGCAGGGCACCATGTACCTGGAGGGGAAGACCTTCACGCTGGAGAAGGACCAGTGCCTGGTGATCTGGCCGGGCCAGGTCCACGAGCTCTATCCCATCGAGAGCGGGCAGCTGCGAGTCATCGACACCAAGTTCTACGTGCAGGACCCGGCGCTGCGCCAGGCCATCCTGGCGGCGCCCCAGCGCATCACCGTCACGGACTCCCGCTTCCGGGAGCTGCAGCAGACCGTGCGCAGCGAGTGGGTGTCCGGCGCGCTGTACGCCCGGGAGATGGCCACCATCCTCTTCGAGCAGAGCCTCTTCCTCTTCCTGCGGGACAATGCCCACGTGACCACCCTCCCGCCCTTTTACCGGACGCTGCGGGAGCGGACGGAGAAGCTCACCGGTCTGGAGCGGACCCTGGCGGACTATCTCTCCACCCACTTTCTGGAGGAGCTGACGCTGGACCGCATCGCCGGGGAGCTGTGCTACTCCAAAAACTACCTGTGCAAGATCTTCAAAAGCGCCAGCGGCTTCACCATCAACGAGTACATCAACTACCTGCGCATCAGCAAGGCCTACGACCTGGTGTGCTGCACCAACCACCGCCTGACGGAGATCAGCCTCCAGTGCGGCTTTTCCAGCATCCACTACTTTTCCCGCACCTTCCACCGCATCGTGGGCATGACGCCCTCCCAGGCCCGGGACCAGGAGCAAAACTCCCTGTACACGGACATCCGGCTCCACGGCACCTTCCGCTACCGCTATTTCAGCCGGGAGCCGGGCGGGGAGAAGGCCGCCCCTACGATAGAAGAGCGGTGATCTCCTCGATGTCCAGGTCCTGCAAGGCCCAGTTGATGCCGTAGCCCACCACCCGGGCCAGGTCCCGGACCCGGGCGTCGATGTCCTGGGTCGTCACCGTCAGGCCCCGGTGGCCCCGGAGGAGGGCGTCCTCCTCCACCGCCTGGCCGCTCTCCTCCAAAAGGTCCGCCGCCAGGGTGGCCGCGTCCACCACCGTGGGCACCCCCACGGCGATTACCGGAACCCCCAGCGCCTCCCGGTCCAATGCCCAGCGGCGGTTGCCCACACCGGAGCCGGGGCAGATGCCGGTGTCGGACAGCTGCACCGCGCTGCACAGCCGCTCCCGCCGCCGGGCGGCCAGGGCGTCCACGGCGATGACCATGGCGGGCTCCACCCGCTGGACAAGCCCCGCCACCGCCTCGGCGGACTCCACCCCCGTGGTGCCCAGCACCCCGGTGCGCATCACCGCCACGGAGCGAAAGCCGGAGAACTGCCGGGGCATGGAGCGCAGCAGGTGCCGCGTCACCAGCACGCTCTCCGCCGCCAGGGGGCCCACTGCGTCCGGCGTCATGGCGGGGTTGCCCAACCCCACCACCAGCGCCGGCCCTTCCGCCGGCAGCAGGGCGCGCAGCTCCGTGCCCACTGCCCGGACGGCCCGCTCGAAAAAGTCCGGCCGCCGCTGGAAAAAGGAGGCGAGGTCGATGTGGAAATAGGTGCCCTTGGGCTTGCCCAGGGCCTCCTCGCCCCGCCGGTCCAGAATGTCCACCCGGGTCACGCCGTAGCCCTCCAGCCTCTGCCGCCCGGCCTTCACCCCGGGCAGCCGCCCGGTCCTTCCGGCACCCTCCTGCCAGAGCTCTCTGGCCTCCAAAGCAAGGTCGGTCCGTTTTGCAAACACGCGTCGTCTCTCCTTTGACACAAAATATTGTGGCGTTGCCCCGGGTTTTGCGGCGGGGAATACCATATACAAATTTTGCGCAGAAATTGTAAAAAAACTCTTGCTTTTTGGACCATTCCCTGCTAAAATATCATTCTGCATGGTGGGTGACCACCCAAAGTTTGCCAAAGGGAGGTGTTTGGTTTGCCGAATATCAAGTCTGCAAAGAAGCGCGTTTTGATCGGAGAAGCGAGAAACGCTCGCAATAAGGCTACGAAGTCCGCGCTGAAGACCGCCATCAAGAAGTTCGAGGCTGCTGCCGCAGAAGGCAATCGCACCGAGGCCGATGGCGCTTACAAGGTTGCAGTGAAGAAGGTCGATCAGGCTGTTGCCAAGGGCGTTCTGCACAAGAACACGGCCGCTCACAGAAAGAGCGCCATGACCCTGAAGCTCAACAAGATCGGCTGAGCGCGTGTCAAGCCAAAAGGACATCCGACCGGATGTCCTTTTTCATTCCCCCGGGACCCTGCGGGGCCGCCGGGGATGCTGAGATCGGAGGCCGCCCATGGAGTTTTTCGATACCCACGCCCATTACGATTCCTCCGCCTTTCGGGAGGACCGGGACGCGGTGCTCTCCGCCCTGCCGGAGGCGGGGGTCGTTCTGGTGGTGGACCCGGGGTGCGACGTGGCCTCCTCTCAGGTGGCGGCGGACCTGGCGGAGCGGTACGGCCACGTGTACGCCGCCGCCGGCCTCCACCCGGAGGACTGCGCCGGCGCAGGGGAGGCGGAGCTGGCCGCCATCCGGGCCCTGTGCGGCCGGGAGAAGGTGGTGGCCGTGGGCGAGGTGGGCCTGGACTACTATTGGAAGGAGAACCCGCCCCGGGAGTTCCAGCAGGAGATCTTCCGCCGGCAGATCGAGCTTGCCATCGAGCTGGACCTGCCCCTCATCGTCCACGACCGGGAGGCCCACGGGGACTGCCTTGCCATCGTGCGGGAGTATCCGGAGGCCCGGGGGGTGTTCCACTGCTTTTCCGGCAGCCCCGAAATGGCGGAGGAGCTGCTTCGCCGGGGCTGGTATCTGGGCTTTGACGGCCCCATCACCTACAAAAACGCCCGCCGGGCGCCGGAGGTGGCGGCGGTGACCCCCCTGGAGCGGATGGTGGTGGAGACGGATTCTCCCTACCTCTCTCCGGTGCCCAACCGGGGCCGGCGGAACGACAGCCGGAACCTGCGCTACATCGTGGAAACGCTGGCGGCGTGGAAGGGCGTCTCGCCGGAGGAGCTCGCCCGCGTCACGCTGGAAAACGGCAAGCGCCTCTTTGGTCTGGCATAGGGGTGCCGGCGGGCCCTTTTGCAGAAAAAAGGGCTGTTTTTCGGAAAAGTTCTTGACATTTTCCCGCTTTTTTGTATAATGGTAAAGCTCGCAGTCTGCGGGCATATCCTTGCCCTCATCGGTGAATGAGGGCCATCTGTCCAAAAGGAGGTGCAAACATGGCAAAGGTTTCTGCCAATTATGAGGTCGTGTATATCATCGACCCTGCACAGGGTGAGGAGGGCATCGCCGCGCTGGTGGCGAAGTTCAAGACCCTGGCCGAGCAGAACGGCTCCGCCGTCGAGGTGGAGGAGTGGGGCAGCCGCCGTCTGGCGTATCCCATCAACTTCAAGACCGAGGGCTACTACGTGCTGATGACATTCACCAGCGAGCCGTCCTTCCCCAAGGAGCTGGACCGCGTCCTCGGCATTACCGACGGCATCATGCGTTCTTTGATCGTCTGCAAGGGCGAATAAGGAGGCACATATGCTCAACAGGATCATTCTCATGGGCCGCCTGACCCGCGACCCCGAGCTGCGCCGCACCGGCAGCGGCACCGCGGTGACCTCCTTCTCCCTGGCTGTGGACCGGGACTTCAAGTCCCAGAGCGGCGAGCGGGAGACCGATTTCATCGACATCGTGGCCTGGCGCAACACGGCGGAATTCGTCAGCAAATACTTCACCAAGGGCCGCATGGCCGTGGTGGAGGGGCGGCTCCAGATCCGCGACTGGACGGATCGGGACGGCGGTAAGCGCAGAAGCGCCGAGGTCGTGGCCGACAACGTCTACTTCGGGGATTCCCGGCGGGATGGCGGCAGCGATTACGGCGCCGCCCCCGCGTACAGCGCCCCCGGGGCCGATCGGGGCTATTCCGCCCCCGCGGCCGGGCGCTCCGATTTCGCCGAGATCGGCGAGGAGGACGGCGAGCTGCCGTTCTGACCAGATTTTGAAGTAAGGAGGAAGTTTCCATGCCTTTCGATCGTGAAGCAAGACCCGCCCGCCCCGTGCGCGGCAAGCGCCGCAAGGTCTGCCAGTTCTGCGCCGAGAAGTGCGAGCAGATCGATTACAAGGATTCGGCCAAGCTGCGCCGTTTCCTCTCTGAGCGGTCCAAGATCCTGCCCCGCAGGACCACCGGCACCTGCGCCATGCATCAGCGTCAGCTGACCGAGGCCATCAAGCGTGCCCGCCAGATCGCCCTGCTGCCCTACGTCACCGACTGAGGGAAGCGAGATGAACACATCGCCGCCGCTTCGCATCTGCGAAGCGGCGGCGATGTGTTCTTCTCGCTTCCCTCAGTCGGTGACGTATGGCAGCAGGGCGATCTGGCGGGCACGCTTGATGGCCTCGGTAAGCTGACGCTGATGCATGGCGC
>JAFUGI010000101.1 GCA_017469475.1 Oscillibacter sp.
GCAGCAGATTGTCGCTGAAGGGCTGGCCCTGCCGATAGGCCATGAACAGGGGAGACTGGAAGGCTTCCACCAGAGTCTTCTCCCGGATGTTGGAGTCCGAGTAGTGGATGAAGGCGCAGGGCTCGATGTCGCCGTTGGCGTTGATGTGGAGATAGTTCTTCCCCGCCGCGATGCAGCCGTTGACGAATTCGCCGTCGTTCCAGAAGTCCATGGTGAAAAGGGGCTTGGTCTTCCGGAAGGCGCGGACCTGGTGATACATGAACTCCCGCTGCTCCGCCGTGGCCATCAGGTCGGTGGGGGCGCCCTTGCCCACGGGCATGTAGGTGAAGATCCAGCAGAACTTGGCGCCCATCTCCACCATCCAGTCGAAGTACTCCTCGCTTCCGATCATGCCGGCGTTTTGAGAGGTGTAGCAGCAGGAGAGACCGTAGGGCAGCTTTTTGCGCTGCAAAAGCTCCATGGCCGCCCGGACCCGCCGGAAGGTCCCCTGCCCCCGGCGGAAGTCCGTATCCGCCTCGAAGCCCTCCACCGAGATGGCGGGCACGAAGTTGCCCACCCGCAGCATCTCGTCGGCAAAGGCTTCGTCGATCAGCGTCCCGTTGGTGAAGGAGAGGAACACGCAGTCGTGGTGCCGCTCGCACAGGGTGATGATATCCTTCTTGCGCACCAGGGGCTCGCCGCCGGAGTAGAGGAACATGTGGATGCCCAGCTCCTTGGCCTGGCGGATGATGGAGTCCAGCTCCTCCAAAGAGAGGTTCAGCTTGTTGCCGTACTCCGCCGCCCAGCAGCCGGTGCAGTGGAGGTTGCAGGCGGAGGTGGGGTCCATCAAAATGGCCCAGGGGATGTTGCAGTTGTACTTCTTCATGGCGGCCTCCCGCCGGGGTGCCCACAGGAAGTTGGCGTTGATGATGAAGTTTTCGCACAGGGTCTTGCGCACGTGGCTGTCCACGTCGTCCCAGAGACTGCGCACCAGGCGGTACCAGTTGTTGCCGGGGTCGGACAGGGCGGCGCGGATCTGGGACCGCTGGGAGGCAAAGGCGTTGGAGGTGTCCAGCTTGTCCGCCAGGTCCATGAGCTTGGGGATGTTGGCGTCCGGGTCCTTGTCCAGATAGGCATAGGCCCCTTTGATGGCGGCGATCTGGAGATTTTCTTTCATGGTGGTTGACATAAAATTTACAACTCCCTTCTCTTTCTCATGTATGTTTGGCGGCGCCTGCCGCGGACGGGGGACCCCTCGCCATGGGCGGAGGGCGCCCCGGGGGAAACATGTTTGGCCCGGCTTGCAAAATGACGGCGGCTCTGCTATGATGCTACAAAAAGCGGAGAGGCAGGTGAGAACGGTGAATCGCACCAGAGAGTTGATCGTGGACTCCTTTTTGCAGCTGCTGGAGGAGATGCCCTACGACAAGATCACGGTCCGCAGTCTCATTGAGCGGTGCAAGATCAGCCGGAACACCTTTTACTATCACTTTCACGACATTCCCGAGCTGCTGGAGGTCACGGCCCGGGAGTGGGTGGACCAGTTGATCGAGACCAACTTCCGCCCGGACTCTCCGGCGGACTGTCTGCGCCCTCTGGTGGAATACGCCAATACCCACCGCAACACCGTGCTGCACCTGTACCGCGCTGCGGACCGGGACGCCTATCTCCAGGCGCTGGACCGGCTTTGGACTTACACCGTGCGGCGGTACATGGACAGCGCCACGGTGGGCTTGTCCATCCCGCCCAGGGACCGCCTCTTTCTGGAGCGGTATTATAAATGCACCATGGTGGGCGTGACGCTGGACTGGCTGGAGTCCAGGATGTCCTACGATCTGATGGAGGCCGCCGTCCGGGTGTGCGACCTTCTGGCCGGCTCCAGTCAGCGGGCCTTTCTCAAGTGCGCGGAGGAGGGGAAGGACTAACTCCGCCCCGCGAAGGCGCGGATGCGTCCGCCGTCCCGGTATCCCTTTTCGTAGAGCCGGCGCAGGGCGTCCTTCTTCCGCGTCAGCGTGTCCACGCCGCAGGTGTCGTCCGGCGAGACGATGAGGACCCGTCCCTGGGCCTCGTGAAGTCTGGCCTCCGCCACCGCCCGGTTATATCGCTCTGCCCGCAGCCGCAGCTTTTCCGCGGCCAGCGGGTATTTTTTTTGGATCAGGTCGGCGAAGAGGGGGTCCCGCCCCGGGGTGCGCGGTGTGTCCTTGGGCTTGCTCAAAACCAGCACCGCCCGCTCGCACCCCATGGAGAAGGCCAGGTCCAGCGGCACCGGGTCGCCCAGGGCCCCGTCGTAATACTCCACGCCCGCTACCTTGTAGGGCCGGCACACAAAGGGGATGGCGGAGGACGCCTTGAGCACGCTGTAGTCGTCCTGTCGGAGGTCCTCCTTGGTGAAGTATTTGGCGTCCCCGGTCACGGCGCAGCAGGCCACCACCACCAGCTCTCCCGGACTGCGCCGCAGGGCGGGATAGTCCAGGGGGTTTTCGCCGCCGGTGTTGCTCAGCGTCCCATAGATGTAGTCCAGGTCCAGATAGGACCCCCGGGACAGCAGGGGCCGCAGCCCCATATACTCCCTGCGGAAGGGGTAATCCGTGTAAAAGGGGTAGTTCCGCCCCCGCTGTCCCGCAAGGTAGGACACCAGATTGGCGCTTCCCGCAGAGACGCCGATGCAGGTATCGAAGCGGATGTCCTCATCCAGGCACCGGTCAAATACGCCGCTGGCATAGACGCCCCGCAGACCGCCGCCCACGTCGATCACACCCAGCTTGCTCATGGTTTCGCCTCCTTCCGGCCGGCGGGGGAGAGCCGCCGGGTCACCGCCATGCCGAAGGCGTTGGGCCCCACATGGCACCCGATGCTCAAAGAGAGGGGATCGTAGAAGATCTCCTCCTCGGGAAAGGCTTGACGCGCCATGTCGATCCACGCGTCCCGCTCCTCCGGGTCGAGAAAGCTCCCGGCGGCGCCGATGCACAGAGGCCCGCCCTGGCGGCGGAATTCCGCCGCGCTCTGCTCCATGGCCTCCACCAGCCGCCGCATGCAGCCCTTGCGGCCCCGGACCTTGGCATAGGCGTCCAGCCGCTGGCCCTCGATCTTCAGCAGGGGCTTGATCTGCAGCACGGTCCCCATGGCCGCCGCTGCGGGAGTGATGCGCCCGCCCCGCCGGAGGTATTCCAGGGTGTCCACCCCGATGTAGATGATGGAGTCGTAGGCGGTCCGCTCCAGCTCCTCCCGGATCTCGGCGGCACTCCAGCCCCGGTCGGCCAGGTCCAGTGCGTCCATGACGGAGTTTCGCTGGGTCACGGAGATGCGGCGGTTGTCCGCCACCTGCACCTGCCCGCCGTACTCCGCCGCCAGCATTTTCCCGGTCTGGCAGGCGCCGCTCAGGCCGCTGGTCATGGGGATGTACACCAGCTCCTGGTGGGCCTGCAGCGCCTGGTCCCACAGGCGCATCACCTCGCCGGGCGTCGCCTGGCAGGACTGGACCTGGTGCCCCTCCGCCTGAAGGCGGTAAAATTCCTCCGGCGTCAGGTCCACGCCCTCATAGCGGACCGCGCCGTCGATCAAAACCGGCATGGGGAGCACATAGATGCCCAGGTCCCGCCCTTCCTCCACGCCGATGCCGCTGTTGGTGTCTGTCACGATCGCAACGCTCATGCTTTGCCTCCTTGAAGATCCTTTGTCTGCCTCCTTTCCGCCCGAGGCGGGGAGGGCGGCCTCCGGTCAGCCGCTGCGCTTCGTTCCCCAGAAGAACAGGGCCACCGTGCCGGGGCCGGTGTGGGAGCCGATGGTGGTGCCGATGCTGTTGATCTCCGGCGGACAGCACAGCCGGGGGAACCGCTGGCGCACCAGGGCGGCCACGGCCTCCGCATCCTGGGGGCAGGCGGAGTGGGAGAGGTAGCACGTTCCGGAGTAGCCGGTGCCGCCGTCGGCGAACTGCTCCATTTTGGAAACGATCTGGCCGATGACCCGCTTCTTGGAGCGGATCTTCTCCCGGGGGATCAGCCGCCCATGGTCGTCCACATTCAAAAGCGGGCAGATGCCAAGCAAGGTGCCCACGGTGCCGGCCGTCTTGGAGATGCGGCCGCCCCGGATGTAGAAGGTCAGGTCGGTGGAGAAGAACCAGTGGTGCACGCGCAGCTTGTTCTCTTCCGTCCACCGGTACAGCGTCTCGATGTCCATGCCCTCATCCCGCAGGTCCGCCAGACGGTCCATCAAAAGGCCGCTGCCGGAGGAGGCCGCCAGGGAGTCCACCAGATAGATCCTGCGGCCGGGGTAGCGCTCCTCCAGCACCTCCTTGGCGATGCGGGCGGAGTTGATGACGCCGGTGATGCCGGAGGAGAGGCAGCAGTGGAGCACGTCCTTTCCGTCTTGCAGGAAGGGCTCGAAGTACTCCGTGAACTCGTAGGCGTTGATCTGGGCCGTCTGGGTCACGGCGCCGTTCGCCATGGCCTCGTAGAACTGGTCATAGGGGAGGGTGCGCCCCAGGTCGTCACGGTAGGGGATGCCGTCTACGGTGAAGGGATAGGCGATGTAGGAGATGCCGCGGCTGGAGAGGTGGTACGGCGTCAGGTCCACGGTGGATTCGCAGCTGAGAATGTAATCGCTCACAAGGTGTTCCCCTTTCCGATGAGTTTCGATCCGCCCCTGGGAGGCTGCGCCTCACAGGGGAAAACGCATATGGTCCGTCTGGGACAGGGCTGCGGGATGGCCTGCGGCCTTCCTGCCTTTTTTCCGCATCCGCGCCGCTCCGGCCTGGCATTGGGCCGGCATGTTTGCCAGCTCCGTCCGAAGCGGCGCGGAGGATGCGCATGTCAGCCCTTCCGGCTCTCCCGCCACAGCTTGTCCGCCGTGCCCCGCCAGCGTCTGGCGTAGCGGTCGCACTTGGCGCACAGGTGCTCCACGCTCTCCGGGGATTGCAGGTCCGTGGAGTAGGCGCCAGTCTGGGCGATCATGGCGCGCAGCTTCTCCGGGTTTTCCAGCATGGGGCAGGGACGCAGCATGTTGTCGTTGAAGGGCTGGCCCCTGTGGTAGGCCATCATCAAGGGGGAGCGCAGGGCCTCCAGCAGGCTCTTTTTGCGGATGTTGGAGTCGGAATAGTGCACGAACACGCAGGGGTCTACGTCCCCGTTGGCGTTGATGTGGAGGTACCGGCAGCCCCCGGCGATGCAGCCGCCCACGTACTCCGCGTCGTTTTGGAAGTCCATGGCAAAGAGGGGCTTTTCCGCCCGGTATTTCCGGATACGGCGGTAGACCTCCGTGCGCTGTTTGGGCGTGGGCAGAAGGTCCGGCACGGCGTCGTTGCCCACGGGCATATAGTGGAAGAACCAGACGAAGTAGGCGCCAAGCTCAATGAGCCGGTCGAAGTATTCCTCCGAGGTGACGGAGTCGTAATTGACGCTGGTGTAGCAGGAGGAGATACCGTAGACCAGCTTTTTCCGGTGCAGCAGCTCCATGGACTGGATCACCCGCTGGTAAACGCCAAGGCCCCGGCGAAGGTCGGTGTCGGCCTCGCTTCCCTCCAGGGAGATGGCGGGAATCAGGTTTTTTACCCGCAGCATCTCGTCGGCAAAGTCCTCGTCAATCAGAGTTCCGTTGGTGAAGGTCAAGAACACGCAGTCGTTGTGCTTTTCGCACAGGCGGATCAGGTCGTGCTTGCGAACCAGGGGCTCGCCGCCGGTATAGATGTACATGTACACCCCCAGCTCCTTGCCCTGATGGATGATGCCGTCGATCTCCTCGATGCTCAGGTTCAGCCGGTTGCCGTACTCCGCCGCCCAGCAGCCGGTGCAGCGGAGGTTGCAGGCGGAGGTGGGGTCCAGCAAAATGGCCCAGGGGATGTTGCAGTCGTATTTATCCCGGAGCTTTTCCTGCTTGGGCCAGCCGGCAAGGTTGGCGTTGATGAAGAAATTGACGGCCACGGTCTTGAGGATCTCCGGGTCCACGTCCGTCAAGAGCCGGCGGACGAAGGGGTAGTAGGGATGGCTGGGATCGGTGATGGCCGCCCGAATGACACGCCGCTGGGGCTCCATCTCACCGCCGGAGAACTGGTCCGCCCAGTCCATCAGCTTGAGCAGGTTCCGTTCCGGGTCCTTGTAGAGATAGCGGAAGGCCTGCTCCAATCCAAGTCGTTGAATGGCGACAGAAGGCTTCATATAGGTTCTCCTTTCTTTCGTCAGTTCCCGCGGCCCACTGTGAAGCGCGTTTCGCAGTGGACGAGTCGGTCCCGGAATGTTCCGGGGGGTGGGGAGAGCCGTCCCGGGGATTGCTCAATAGAGGGGCTGGGGCGGCTCCCGCAGCTTTACGGTGCAGCGCACCACACAGTGGGTCTTGGCGCCCTCGGCGAGGAGGGCGAGCCCGGCAAAGAAGCGGTCGTTCCAGCTCTCCCGGAAGGACGCGGCCAGAAGCAGCAGTCCGAATCCAAAGGCCGTCAGGGATACCGCCAGCACCACCGGCCAGGTCTCCAGGCCGAAGCGCCGGGCGTCCGCGGACATCTGTACGGAGAGCAGGCTGTCCAGCGCCAGCAGGAGGCCCAGGCCCGGCGTCAGATAGGGCATGAGCTGGGCCGCGGACGGCAGCAGGCTGAGCAAAAGCACGCCCAGGACGATGAGGAACAGACCGCTGGCCAGGTCATACTGAAAGGCCAGGCAGTACAGATCCCGGGAGAAGTAGCCGATGATCTTGATGACGCCGTAGGCGATGAGGACGCTGCCTGTGCTGAGGACCAGGACGTGGGAGCCGATGGGGGAGAACAGGAGCTGGACCGCGCCCGCAAGATAAAAGATCCCCGCCATGACCAGGTATCCGCCTCGTGCCAATTTCCACTTGTTCATGTGCCGCCTCCTGTGGGAATGTGGTCCCTTTTTCTTATAGTATACGGCCGCATTCGGCACGCCGGACATGGGCAAACGCCGGGAAACTGCCCAGTTTTTGGGCAAATAGGAAGATTTGCGCAAAGTATGGCGGAAATGACCCCGCTGCGGAGGGTCGCTTTCCCGGGGCGGAAAACGACCGTTTCCGCCGCTCCCGATTCCGACCGGTTTTACAGCCCGGCGGCCCTATAATCGAGTGCGGAGTCGCATCGGAGGGAGGGGGAGCGCATGGTGGTGATCTACATAGACCGGGTCTTTTTTCTGAACGCATGGGCGGATTACCTCCTTTTGTTGCTGACGGCCCGCCTGGCGGGACTGCCCTTGAGCCGGCGGCGGTATTTTCTGGCGGGACTGGGCGGCGGGGCCTATGCCGCCGCGGCCCTGCTGCCGGGCTGGGAATGGCTGGCCGCTCCGGCGGCGGTCCTGGCGGCGGGCGCTCTTTTGGCCCTGGCGGCCTACGGGGGAGCGGGACATCTGGGGCGGCTGACGCTGCTGTTTTTCGCGGTCTCCTGCGCCTTTGCCGGCTGTGCCCTGGCCCTGGGGCAGCTGGCGCGTACGGCGCTCTCTGGGAGTTGGGGGCGGTTTTCGGGAGCAGGCGTTTTGCTTGCGGGCGCGGCGGCGGTGAGCCTTGCGGCGGGGGCGGTCCTTCACGCTGCGGCCCGGCACCACGCAAACGGCGCCCTGCTGCCGGTCCGGGTGTGCCTGGGCGGCCGTGTCCGAGAGCTCACCGCCCTGTACGACAGCGGGAACGCCCTGCGGGACGGAGATACGCCGGTGCTGGTGGCCGCCCGGGGAAGCCTGGATGAGCTCCTGCCCGCCGCCGTCCGCCCTCTATTGACGGCCCGGCACCTGAGCGCGCCGGCGGAGGTGCTGGAGACCCTGGCAGCCCTGGCGCCGGAGCTGCGGCCCCACCTGGGCCCCTACCGTGCGGTGGGGGTGGAGGGGGGACTGCTGCTGACGGTGGAGAGCGAGTGGACCGAGATCCAGGGTCGGCGGCAGCTTCGCGGACGCATCGCCCTGGCCCCCACCGCCTTGGGGGAGGGCTACTCCGCCCTCTGGGGCGGGGCAGTATCCGAAACGCGCCGTGCGGCGCTGTGATAAGGAGGAGCATATGCGCATCAAAGAGATCCTTTTGCGTCTTTTGGCCCGGTGGGGCGGCCTGCCCGAGATCCACTACATCGGCGGCAGCGACACCCTGCCGCCCCCCTTGAGCCGGGAGCGGGAGGCAGAGCTTCTGGAGCGATCGGAGGAGGAGAGCGCCCGGCAGGAGCTCATCGAGCACAATCTTCGGCTGGTGGTGTACATCGCCCGCCGCTTTGAAAATACCGGCATCAACCTGGAGGACCTGATCTCCATCGGCACCATCGGCCTCATCAAGGCGGTGGGGACCTACCGGGCGGAGAAGAATATCAAGCTTGCGACCTACGCCTCCCGCTGCATCGAAAACGAGATATTGATGTACCTGCGGAAAAACGCCAACCGCAGAAGCGAGGTTTCCTTCGACGAGCCGCTGAACACCGACTGGGACGGAAACGAGCTGCTCCTCTCCGACGTGCTGGGCACCGACGCAGACATCGTCATGCGCCCCATCGAGGAGGACGTAGACCGGCGGCTCCTCTCCCAGGCCATCGCCCGCCTCTCGCCCCGGGAAAAGCAGATCATCACCCTGCGCTTCGGACTGGGCGGCGGCCGGGAGCGGACCCAAAAGGAGGTGGCGGACCAGCTGGGCATCTCCCAGTCCTACATCTCCCGGCTGGAAAAGCGGATCATCGCCCGGCTGAAAACCGAGATCCTGCGCCTTTCCTGAACTTGACAATCCGCGGCGGGTATACTATACTATTCCAGTATTTTGAACTGCGAGGATGGGAAGCAGTACCCGCAAGGCGGCGGCAAAGAGAGGGCGCGGATGGTGCGAGCGCCTGCGCCGCGGCGGGGAAGTCGTCCTGGAGCATCGGAGCTGAAGGAAGGCATCTTCTGCGTAGGCCCGGCGGCGCCCGCCGTTACCGGGAGGAGAGTGCGCGCCCCCGGCGCGAATTCAGGTGGTACCGCGGACGGCCGTTCGCCCTGAGCCCTTGGCTCGGGGCGTTTTTCGTTTCCCGGGCGGCGCGCCGCGCATCCCGCAAACCGGGAGAGCGAAAGAAGAGAATCCATGACCGCAGGTCACAAGAGATAGGAGAATCCATGTATGAAACGAGAATTGCCAAAGGTCTATGAGCCCCAGCAGGTGGAGGGCCGCATCTACGAGATGTGGGAGGAGGCCGGCTGCTTCCGGGGTGACCCCGATCCCGAGAAGAAGCCCTTTTCCATCGTCATGCCGCCGCCCAACGTCACCGGCCAGCTCCACATGGGCCACGCCCTGGACTCTACCCTCCAGGACATTCTGACCCGCTTCAAGCGGATGCAGGGGTACGCCGCCCTGTGGCTCCCCGGCACGGACCACGCCGGCATCGCCACCCAGATCAAGGTGGAGGAGGAGCTGCGCGTTAAGGAGGGCAAGACCCGCTACGACCTGGGCCGGGAGAACTTCCTCAAGCGGGTCTGGCAGTGGAAGGAGACCTACGGCGGCCGGATCGTGGCCCAGCAGAAGAAGCTGGGCGTCTCCTGCGACTGGAGCCGCTCTCGCTTCACCATGGACGAGGGCTGCTCCAAGGCCGTGCGGGAGACTTTCTGCGACCTCTATGAAAAGGGCCTCATCTACAAGGGCAGCCGCATCATCAACTGGTGCCCCCACTGCATCACCGCCCTCTCCGACGCGGAGGTGGAGTATGTGGACAAGCCCGGTCACCTGTGGCATATCCGCTACCCCCTGACGGACGGGTCCGGCGATCTGGTGGTGGCCACCACCCGGCCGGAAACCATGATGGGCGACACGGGCGTTGCCGTGAACCCGGAGGATGAGCGGTTCCGCCATCTGGTGGGGAAGACCTGCATCCTGCCCATCATGAACCGGGAGATCCCCATCGTTGCGGACGAGTATGTGGAGCTGGGCTTCGGCACCGGCGCCGTGAAGATGACTCCGGCCCACGACCCCAACGACTTTGAGGTGGGCCTGCGCCACAATCTGGAGGTCATCCGCTGCATCGGGGATGACGGCATCATCAACGAAAACGGCGGCCCCTATGAGGGGATGGACCGTTATGCCTGCCGCAAGGCCATTATCAAGGACCTGGAGGAGCAGGGGTATCTTGTGAAGACCGAGCCTTACAGCCACAACGTGGGCACCTGCTACCGCTGCCACAACGACGTGGAGCCGCTGATCTCCGCCCAGTGGTTCGTGAAGATGGAGCCCCTGGCCCGGGAGGCGTTGCGGGTGGTCCGGGAGGGCGAGGTCAAGTTCGTCCCGGAGCGGTTTTCCAAGACCTATATCAACTGGATGGAGAATGTTCACGACTGGTGCATCTCCCGCCAGCTCTGGTGGGGCCATCAGATCCCCGCGTGGTACTGCGACGAGTGCGGCCACATCAATGTGAGCCGGGAGGACCCCACGGTGTGCGAAGCGTGCGGCTGCACCCACCTCACCCGGGACCCGGATGTGCTGGACACCTGGTTCTCCTCGGCCCTGTGGCCCTTCAGCACCCTGGGCTGGCCGGAGAAGACGGAGGATCTGGACTACTTCTATCCTACCAGCGTCATGGTAACGGGTTACGACATTATTTTCTTCTGGGTGGCCCGGATGATCTTCTCCGGCTGCGAGCAGATGAAGAAGATCCCCTTCCACACCGTGCTGATCCACGGCCTGGTGCGGGACGACAAGGGCCGCAAGATGTCCAAGTCCCTGGGCAACGGCATCGACCCGCTGGAGATGGCGGAAAAGTACGGCGCAGACGCCCTGCGCTTCAACCTCATCACCGGCAACAGCCCCGGAAACGACACCCGCTTCTATACCGAAAAGTGCGAGGCCATGCGGAACTTCGCCAACAAGATCTGGAACGCCAGCCGCTTCGTGATGATGAACCTGACCATCGACCGCTGCGCCCTGCCCGCGGCGGAGGAGCTGGAGCTGGAGGACAAGTGGGTCCTCAGCAAGCTCAACACCCTCATCCGGGAGGTCACGGAGAACCTGGAGAGCTATGAGATCGGCGTGGCCTCCGCCAAGGTCTATGACTTCCTGTGGGACACCTACTGCGACTGGTATATCGAGCTGACCAAGACCCGGCTGAACGGGGAGGACCCGGCAGCGAGCCTGGCGGCGCAGAACGTGCTGTGGTATGTGCTGGTCCAGCTTTTGAAGCTCTTGCACCCCTTCATGCCCTTCATCACGGAGGAGATCTTCCAGGCTCTGCCCCACGAGGGGGAGTTCATCATGACCAGCCGGTGGCCGGAGTACCGGGAGGAGCTTTCCTTCCCGGCGGAGGAGACCGCCATGGAGGCAGTGATGGACATGATCCGCGCCATCCGCGCCCGTCGGTCCGAGATGAATGTGCCCCCCTCCCGGAAGGCGGAGGTGCTGCTGGTCTCCGCCACGCCGGAGATCTACCGCGCCGGAACGCACTTTATCCAGCGCCTGGCCTATGCCGCACAGGTCCGCTTTGCTGCCGAGGCCCCGGCGGACCTGACGGGTCAGGTCTCTGTGGTCACCCACAACGCCACGGCCTACATGCCCCTGCGGGAGCTGGTGGACCTGGCTGCCGAGCGGGAGCGCATCGGAAAGGAACTGGAAAAGGCCCGGAACGGCCTTCGCATCGTGGAGCAGAAGCTCTCCAACGAGAAGTTCGTCTCCCGGGCGCCGGAGGCGGTGGTCAACACCGAGAAGGAGAAGGCTGCCAAGTACCGGGAGCTCATCGCCAAGCTGGAGGAGTCCGCCCGGGCCATGCAGGGCTGACCGCCCGCCGTGTCTGCGGCTTCTGACCCAAAACTGAAAAGCTGCCGCGAAGCCGCCTTTTGGGCAGCCTCGCGGCGGCTTTTTGCCGTTGTCTGCCTCCTTGCGGGACTGCCCTCCGCCCGGAGATCTTCCCGGTTTTGATGCTTTCTTTGATGCTCCGCCTGCTATACTGGATGGTGGGGGAGATGCACCTCCCGCATGGACCTCAAAAACCAACGGAAGACAAAATACTTTTTGCGCCTATATTGCAAACAGAGTTTGTTTTTATTATAATAAAGTGTTCAATGGTGCAGTGTGCCCATCGGCCGCCGCACCCATCATGAGAAAGGAGGGACCGCCATGGGCGACTACATCGCAAAGCAGATCACACGGCTCCTGCGGGAGCAAAAGGATCGCCGGCGCTGGATGGCGGTCTCCCTGCTGCTGGCCCTGGCTGTGGGACTGGGCACCGTGGCAGTCTTCACCAAGCCCGGCGAATCCAGGACCCACACGGTCCGGGTCCTGCGCTGCCCCGTCACGGAGACGGTGGCCCACACCCACAACGACGACTGCTACGATGAGGACGGAGCGCTGGTCTGCACCCTGTCCGTCCGCCCACTGCACCAGCATACGGAGGAGTGCTACGCCTTCGAGCGGGTGCTGGTGAGCGGAAAGGAGGAGGGCGAGGCCCACACTCACGATGAGAGCTGCTACGAGGACGAGGTGTATTTCGCCTGCGGCCTGGAGGAGACGGAGGGCCACACCCACGACGAGACCTGCTACGAAGGGGAGGAGACGCTCACCTGCGGGAAGGAGGAGGGCGAGGGCGGCCACGTCCACACTGAGGACTGCTATACGCGGGTCCGGGGTGAGCTGATCTGCGAAAATGAGGACGAGGACCACGAGCATGATGACAGCTGCTATGCGTGGGACGAGGAGCTGACCTGCGGACAGGAGGAAGGCGAGGGCGGCCATGTCCACACGGAGGAGTGCTACACCCTTCGCCGCGTCCTCACCTGCGGACAGGAGGAGGCAGAGCCCCACACCCATACGGAGGACTGCCGCGCCCAGCGCCGTGTCCTCACCTGTGAGCGGCCGGAGCTGGCGGAGAGCCACACCCATACGGAGGAGTGCTATGCCGAGCGGCGGGTCCTCTCCTGCGGCCTTGAGGAGACGGCGGAGGAGCACGTTCACGGCGAGGAGTGCTTTACGGTCCTGGAGTTGACGGATGAGGAGGTCCAGGCCCTGCAGGAGGAGCGGGGCGGCACCCAGCGCCAGGAGCAGGGGGAGCGCCCCGCCTGGGAGGAGGCCATGGACGGGCTGGACCTGCGGGGCGAGGACGCCGCCGTGGACCTGCTGGCCGTGGCCAAGGCCCAGCTGGGCTACCGGGAGAGCGAGGAGAATTACCTTCTGGATGAGGAGGGCGTGCGTCGGGGCTACACCTGGTACGGCGACTGGTACGGTACGCCCTATGCGGATTGGAACACCCTGTTCGTGGGCTTCTGTCTGCGGTATGCGGGAGTCACTGAAAAGGAGATCCCCTTTACAGAAAATGTTGACCGATGGATCGAGGACCTGACAGACGCGGGCCTCTATACCGCCGCGCCCTGCGTGCCCCAGCCGGGGGACCTGGTGTTCCTGACGTCGGAGGACGAGGACGGCTTCCTTGCTGAGGACGCCCCGCTGCGCGCCGCCATCGTGCTGGGCGTGGAGCTGGTGGAGCGGCCGGCTGCGGAGGGATCGGAGGAGGACGCGGCATCCCTGTCAGAGGAGGGCGAAACGGCCCCTGACCAGACGGAGACCGCCACGGAGGAGCTTTCGCCAGACGATCCTACAGACGGAGAGGCCGCTGGGGAGGCGGAGGCGCGCCCCGAGACCCAGGAGCCGGCCCTTTCCGCCCTGCGGGTGATCGAGGGCGGCGGGCCGGGGGGCGTGCGGGAGCATGACGTGGCTCCGGAGCGGGTGGCCGGCATGGCCGCTCTTCCGCAAAAGAGCGGCGGCGCATCCGCACCCTCTACTGAAGAGATGACGTATGCCCTGCGCTTCACGGGCAGCGCCGCCGGTATGCTGGTGGTGGCGGAGGCGGAGGAGGGCACCCTCCCGGAGGGAGCCTCCCTGTCCGTCTCGGCGGTGGAGGAGGAGACCCTTCTGGATACCGTTTCCGCCCTGGTGCCCGGCACCGTGGTCCGGGTCCGGGCGGTGGACATCACCTTCCTGGACGCGGACGGCGAGGCGGTGGAGCCCAGTCTTCCTGTCCGGGTTCACATGACGCCGGAGGAGACGGTGGAGGCCGACCGCTGCGCCGTGGTCCACATGGGAGCGGACGGCGCGGAGCTGGTGGAGCAGACGGAGGATGGCGAGGAGAGCGTGACCTTCCAGGCGGAGGCGTTCTCCGTCTATGCCCTGGTGTACACGGTGGATTTTGCCCATGGGGAGTATACCTATTCCCTTGGAGGCGGCAGCTCGATCCTTATTTCGGAGCTGATGGATACCCTGGGCATTGACGCACAGGGCATCGCCTCCGCGGTATTCAGCAATGAGGACCTGGTCTCCCTGACTCCCATCACCGCCGGGGACGGCCGGATGGACTACCTTCTCACCAGCCGCCAGCCCTTCCACACCCAGGAGACGCTGACGGTCACCATGGCGGACGGCATCGCCTATACCATCGCCGTGACCGACGAGCAGTCAGCGGATGCAAAGGTCCAAGGCTTTACATACAAATTCAAGACCGGCGGCACCTTATCCTCGGACGGACGCTACGTCTGGAGCGCGGAGAACCAGGAGCCGGGCCATCGGTTCGTCTTCGTGGTGGACTATACCATGTCCGGCACCGGAGATCTGGAGCCCGGCGCGGTGGAGATCCGGGTCCCGGTCCACATCCTGAAGGACGAAAACGGCAACGATGCTGACAATTTCGAGCTGTCCGTCCCCTTGAAGGAGGAGGCCGGCGCCCAGAACGAGTACGCCTATGAGCACAGGACCATCGATGGGGTGGAGTATATCGTCATCTCCAACATCGTCCCCATTCCGGCGGCCCAAGGCGGCTACTTTGAGCTCAGCTACAACACCGCCCTTTCCACCTTCTTCTACCCCGACCTGGGAGAAAACAGCCCCTTCACCGCTGCGCTTTACCTGAACGGTGTCAAGCAGGAGCCCTCGGCGGGCACGCCGTCGGAGCTGAATGTGGGCATCGACACCCAGGCCCTCATCGTCAGCACGGAGAAGAAGGCCCCCGTCTACTACAGCACCTGGGAGGCCGCCTGGGGCGCGGCGCCGGCGGACGCGGGGGATTACGTGTACCTTCTCTGGGAGGTGGAGAGCGTCGTTGACACCCACACCACCCAGCGCTATGACTTTACATTGACCGATGTGCCCGTCACCGCCGGTGAGGAGGTGGTGGGCTACCGGATGAGCGGCAGCGGCTACAGCGAGTTCCGAAGCGGCGAGGGCGCCAACACCGTCTATCATCAAACCGCCACCGGCAAGCGGTATGACTTTGTCCTGACCCGCCACAAGAAGGCGGACTTTGACGACAAGCTGACAGAGGAGAACAGTTCCTATACCATCCGCAACCGGGAGACCGCCACCGTGACCCCGGCAGGGGGGAAGGACGCGTCCACCTCCGCGGAATCGACCCGGGACTTCACTCGCCGCAAAGCCGTGTTCACGCCGCCTGTGGGCAATTTCGACACCGGCAAGCAGGGCGACGCCCGGCAGTTCACTCTGACAGAGTTCCTCAACGGAAAAACGCCGGACCAGGCGGACTTCAACGCTGTCACCGGTCTATCCTACACCGCCTACCTCCGGGGCTACCAGTACGCCTATACCCGGGAGGGGGACGGCAGCGCCCCGGAAAACTACGGCAAGAAGAACGTCCACGTGGAGCTGACGGACGACACCGTGTACTTCTGCGGCGACCCGGAGCCTCTGACGGCGGCGGACTTTGCCTTTGAGAGCCTGTCCTTCTCCTATACGGTGCAAAAGGCTCGGTTTGACGACGCGGCCCAGAACTTCACCGGCGTGACGCCGGAGGCGTCGGATTTCGACGACACCAACCGCTACCTCTCTCTGGAGGTCAAGGATGCCGGCGGTGTGTGGCATCAGGCGGCCCGGGTGGATCTTGCCACCGGGGCGCTGGAGAACGTGGACAGCGCGTACATCGCCAGCCACAGCGGCACCAACCTCACCTTCCAGGAGGGGGTGACGGGCTATCGCTTCTCGGCGGACAGCACCTTCTACTACGTGGGCGTCACGGCCCGGCCCTCCCTCAAGCTGCTGCGCTCGGAGCGGATGCTGTCCTTGGCGGCGACTGCTCAGGACGGCGGTGCCCCGGTGACCAACGTGGCCGTGACCACCGCTCGGGATTCGTCGGACGCGTCCACCGTGCATTACACCAAATCCTCCTCCGCCGTGGATACCGTGTACCCGGAGCAGCGGGACTCCAGGATCAAAAAGGAAGTGACCCAGGGCCGGAACAACACCGTGGAAAAGACTTTCACCGTCACGTGGAAGGCCTCCATGAGCGAGACGTTGACCCTGAAGACCCAGGAGTATGTGCGCCAGAACTCCGGCGTCTTCTGGGACCTGCTGCCCATCGGCACGGAGGTGGACCTGGACACGGTGCTGGTCCAGTCGGAGTCTGGCTTCTGGGACCCGGCCAACTACACCGCCACCGTGCAAGCCAACTACCACAACTCCGGCCGCACGCTGCTGCGGGTGGAGCTGGCGGACCCTGCCGATTATTACAACGTCTATTTCGACACCACCTACACCTGGGAAAACCTCCGGGCCTACGGCGACGTGCTCTATAACCCCATCGTCTACAAGACGGGGAACGACACCATTGCCAAGGGCATCACCGACACCGAAGCGGATATTCGAAGCCGCATCTTCCACACCAACGCCTCTGCCCTGACGGGGCTGGACGGCGAGGCGGGGGAGAGCAAATTCCTCATGGCGGAGACGGAGTACAAGACCACCGCCCTGGTGGCCGCCACCACGGGCCTGGACAAGAAGACCCGCAGCGAGACGGACGCCGCCTTCTCCTACGAGACTGTGGCGGAGCCCGGCGGCGTGTATGCCTATCAGCTCAACTACTCCAACGGCTACTCCGCTACCGCTGGCGGCATGGTGTTCTACGATAACCTGGAAGCCTACGGCGCCGGGGAGTGGAAGGGCGTTCTGGAGTCCATCGACGTAAGCCAGCTGACGGCGGCGGGCATCGCCCCCAAGGTGTACTACAGCACGTTGACCGACCACCCGGACTATGCCAACGAGGCAAACGGCGCATCGTATCGCGATCTGACGGATGCCTCCCGCTGGACACCGCTGGAGGAGAGCCAGCTTGCAAATATGGGGAGCCTTCCCATCACTGCCATCGCCATCGACATGAGCAAGGCCGCGGACGGATCGGACTTCACCCTGGGAGAGGGCCGGCGGGTCACGGCGGTGCTGTACATGCGGGCGCCTGTCACGGTGGATGCGGGAGCTCGTCCTCCTGTGGACCCCTACCCCAAGACCTACAACAATATCTACATCGCCATCCGCACCTTTGACGGGCTGAATGAGGGGCAGGCCCGGGTGCTGGAGCAGGACTATACCACCGTCAAGTACCACATCACCGGCAGCCTCCTGTTGTATAAGTACGATACCAGCAAGGAGGGGAGGCCCGGCATCGGCGGCATCAGCTTCCACATTACCGGCGTCTCGGACTACGGAACGCCGGTGGACCTGGTCCGCAATTCCAGCACCCTGGGCAACGTGGCCTTCCCCCTGCTGGAAAAGGGCACCTACTACCTGACGGAGGACGGCGACTATCCCGACTGGCAGGCGGACCACACGCCACGCACTATCACGGTGGACGGCGACGGCGAGACCGCCATCGACGGCGTGATCTACGGCGCGGTCCTCAGCGACGACAGCAGAACCGTCATCTGCAACGGGAAGCCCCACGCTGTCACCGCCGGGCCTGACGAGGCGGGAGTGGTCACGGCGGCAAACGGCAAGCGCTACAGCACCAGCGCCGCCTACCCGTTCGGCAACGCCCCCCGCGCCCACGCGGACATCACCTTCCAAAAGACGGTCCTGGGGGCGTCCTATCCTGTTCCCGGCGCCCGGTTCCACCTGTATGCCGCGGCCTCGGATTACGGCAACGAGGTCAACATGTTCGTCAGCTCTGACGAGTCGGGCGTCGTGACCTTCCCCAACATCGAGCGGGGTACCTATACCCTGACGGAGGTGGCGGCGCCGGAGGGCTTCGTCCAGTCGGACGCGGTCTATACGGTCACGGTGGACGCGGAGGGGAACTATGCCATCACCGCCGACGATCTGCTGGCGGGGGCGGAGGAGTCGGACTACCTGATCCGCAGCCTCTCCGGCGAGTACACCATTCCAAACGAGCGGCTCCACGAGCTGCTGTTTTACAAGGTGGACGAGACCGGCGCGGGTCTTTCCGGCGCGGAATTCACCCTGACCAGCGCGGCGGACAAGAGCGTCGTGTATACCGCCGTCTCCGGGGACAGCCGGGGCGCGGGCTCCGTCCTCTTCGAGGGTCTGGCCTCCGGCACCTACCTGCTGGAGGAGACCAAGGCCCCGGAGGACCACATCCTCAGCGGCGGCACGCGCATCGTCACCATCGGCAAGGACGGCGCCGTCACCATCCAGGGCCTGACGCCGGATGAGGACGGGTATTGGAACCTGCTGAACTATCAGGAGGCCACCACCGTTCAGGTCCTCAAGCGCTGGCAGGACAATGACCCTGCCACCCGCACCGACCCCGTCATCGCGGTCAGCACCGAGGACCCCAGCATCACCGCCGGCACGGTGGCAAAGTTTAAGCTTACCAATCACGAAAAACTCTTTGATGCAGCGAAGAGCACTTACACGTTCAAACATTTTAAACGCGGCTCTGTCAGTGCGGCTTTGTCAGCCGGAGCAACTGTCATTAGTGATGGAAGCAGCGCATATCCGATTTATGGCTGGATGGATGGAGACACCTATTATTGGGCGACTGAGGCGCGGACCGCGCAATTCGGCAGCAATTCTGGAGATGTCTTTCGCAATATTCCCACAGTGGAAACAGTGGACTTGACAGGGATCGACACATCACTGATGGGCCATTTTGTCAACTTCTTCCTGAATTGCAATAAACTCAAGTCGGTCAAGGGAGTTATTGACGCATCCGGGGCGACGAGAATGCAGGACATGTTCGGGGGCTGTACGGAACTAAATGATCTCAGCCAGTTAAGGATCATCAATACGGGAAATGTTTGGGATATGTATTACATGTTCCGGGAATGCAGATCCCTGCCTGCGGTGGATCTCAGCTATATGGACACCTCGAATGTTACGAAGTTCCAAAATATGTTTATCAACTGTGCATCGCTGACATCTCTTGATTTGCGCAACTTTGACACCAGCAAAGGGAAGGAATTCGGAGGTATGTTCCAAGGGTGCTCGGCGCTGCAGAGCCTTCAGCTCAGCGAAAAGTTTGTTACAGTCAGCGCAACCAGTATGCCGCAGGTGTTCCAGGGATGCTCGTCTTTGACCGTGTTGGACCTGACCAGTTTTGACACGAGAAATGTACCAAATATCCATTCCATTTTTGCCGGTTGCACCAACTTGAAAACAATTTACGCAACTGAGAAATTCAATATTGAAAGTGTGACCACAAAAAATAATATCTTTAACAATTGCAAGGCCATTGTGGGCGGCGCCGGAACCACCTATAGTCAGGACAATAGTACATTTGCGCACATCGATGAAGGTCCATCTTATCCTGGTTATTTCACGAAAGGAACTTCGACCGTTCCCTTTGTGGAACCGAAGGCGGTATCCTCCACTTCCTCCGGCGGGGCCAGTGAGTCGGAAACCACCTGGCTCTCCACCGGTGACTACTGCACC
>JAFUGI010000102.1 GCA_017469475.1 Oscillibacter sp.
GGACCCACTGCAAACAGGCGTTGGAGAAGATCGGGTCGCAGCGCCCCTCCAGGGCGCGGATGTCCTGGCAGAGGAAGGGAATATCGGGGTGGTCCGCCCGGGCCCGGGCGATCATGTCCGGGGAGCTGTCGATGCTCACCACCCTCGCGTTTGGAAAGGCCTGCTGCACCCGGATCGTACTGTTGCCAGGGCCGCACCCCAAGTCCACGGCGGAGGCGGCGTCCAGGCGGCAAATGCGGTGCAGAAGGTCCCCGATGGGCTGATTGCGCTGGTCCTCAAATTGCAGATACTGAGAAGCGCTCCAACCCGTGCGCATCAACATCCCTCCCAAAATAGGATCGAGCGACATGCAAGATCCCACAAATTTGCCGGGTGCGGAAGCGCCGCACTTCCTGCGTTTATGATACCACAAGCCCCGGCGGGGCGCAAGGCGGCGCCGTTCGCCAAAAGCGCCTCCGGGAGACGGGCAATGTCCTCCTCTTGCTTTTTTCACTGCTTTGTGATACAGTGATAAACACTCTGAAAAAACGACGGAGAGGGTGGCTTCCCGGACACTGTGCCGGAAACCCCCCTCTTTCCTGATTCAGGCTGCCGGCGCCCCTGCCGGGGCCCCGTTTCGGCGGGCGCCCTTTGGGGAAGGGCGGCGCCGGGAGCAGCCATGGGCGGGTGACAAGGCCCATGAGAAAGGCGGAACCTATGAAGATCGTATTGGTCATCGACCAGTTTGACGACGCCAATAACGGCACCACCATCAGCGCCCGCCGCTTTGCCATGGCGCTGAAGGAGCACGGGAACGAGGTGCGGGTCATCGCCATCGGCAAGCCGGCGGACTATAAGTACGCCGTGCGGCAGATGCGCTTTTTCCCCATCGTGGAGCACCTCATCACCTCCCAGGGGATGCGCCTGGCCATCCCCAACAAGCACGTTTTTGAAAAGGCGGCGGCTTGGGCGGACGTGGTCCACTTCATGATGCCCTCGCCCATGGCCATCATGGGCCTCAAGCACGTGGAGCGGCTGGGCATCCCCCATACGGCGGCCTTTCACTGCCAGCCGGAGAACATCACCTTCACCCTCCACCTGGGCAACAGTACCCGCGTCAACGACTTTGTGTACAACCGCTTCCGGGACACCTTTTTCAACCGCTTCACCCACATCCACTGCCCCAGCAACATGATCGCCGAGCAGCTCCGCCGCCACGGCTATACCGCCCAGCTCCACGTGATCTCCAACGGCATCAGCCCCCAGTATGTGTACGGGAAACGGCCCAAGGAGGAGTGGATGCAGGGGTACTTCAATGTGCTGAGTGTGGGACGCTACGCCGGGGAAAAGCGGCAGGACGTGCTCATCGAGGCGGCGGCAAAGTGCCACCACGCCCGGGAGATCCAGGTGATCCTGGCGGGCAAGGGCCCTCTGGAGAAGAAGTACCGAAAGCTGGCGGAAAAGCTGCCCAACCCCGCCGTCATGGGCTTTTACGAGCCGGAGCGGCTGCTGGACATCCTGCACATGGCGGATCTCTATGTCCACACCTCCGACGCGGAGATCGAGGGCATGAGCTGCACGGAGGCCTTTGCCTGCGGGCTGGTGCCGGTGATCGCCGTGGCGCCCCGGTCCGCCACCTCCCAGTTCGCCCTGGATATGCGCAGCCTCTTCCCCGGCGGCGACACCGACGCCCTGGCGGAGAAGATCGACTGGTGGATCGAGCATCCGGCGGAGCGGGAGGAGATGGAGCATCGATACGCCGAGCACGCCAGGCAGTACACGCTGGAGCGCTCCATCGAGCTGACGGAGGAGATGTTCCGCCAGGCCATCGCCGAGCAGACCCACTGAACCATCCATACCTGCGCAAGCGGGACCGCCTCACCGGCGGCCCCGCTTTTGCATATGCTGGAGCAGCGACAAAGGAGGGAGGAACGATGAGTTTTTCCGACCGGGAGCTGTTGGCGCGCCTGATCCAGTGCGAGGCGGGCGGCGAGGGAGAAAACGGCATGAAGGCGGTGGCGGGCGTGGTGATGAACCGGGTCCACGCCAAAGGCGGCGAGTACGCCCGGGTGGGGCAGGGCAGCATCCGCAACATCATCTTCCAGCCGTACCAGTTCGTCTGCGCCAGCGAGATGGAGGGCGGTGTCTACAATCCGCAGAACATTTACAACATGCGGCCGGAGCAGATCCACTATGACATTGCGGACTGGGCCATCGCGGGCAACCGCCTGGCGGACGTGGCGCAGTCGCTGTGGTTTTACAATCCCTTTGGCCCGGAGTGCCGGCCCTTTTTCCCATCCAATGTGGGCTATTGGCAGACCCGCATCGGCGACCACTGCTTCTATAATCCCACCGATGCGTACTATCAGACCTGATTTGGGCTCCTCCGCCGGATGAATGGCGGCGGGGAAGCGATGCGCCGCCCCGGAGTGCCGGGGCTGATCGGAAAAGAGGTAGCAATATGGCAAATTATTCCAATCCCTATCCAACCCCAGTGCCGTTTCGAGCGGGACAGAGCGTTGACTGGAGCGGCGAGATCACACCGCCCGTTCCCCGGCAGACGCGGCCGGCTTCGGATACCGGCCTTGGCGGCATGGCGGCGGATCAGGGCATGGCTCCGGACCGGACACCCGGCACCACGGAGTCCGTCCTTGGCGGCGGCAACGTGGTGACCGGCGGCACCGGCGGCGGCAGCTGGCTTGCCGGCGGCCTCAGCGGCCTTGCCCCCGGGGAGGGGAACCGCCCCCAGCCGGGCCAAGGCAACGGCGGTATGGAGACCGACCGGTTGGGCAGTCTGGTGCCGGGCGGCGGCCCCGCCGAGGGGAACGGGCAGGGCAACACCGCCGGCTGGCCGGACATCGAAAACCACCTGCCGGAGGAGGTGGAGGAGGCCCCCACCACCATGGACGAGGTGTACCGCGGCTCGCTGAAGGCCCTGCTGTCCCGGAACATCGGCAATTACGTGGTGGCCACCTTCCTCATCGGCACCCAGACCACCGTGGCCTGGGAGGGGATCCTCTACGACGTGGGCAACGACTACATCGCCATCTACCAGTCGGGCCGGGACCAGTACATTGTCAGCGACCTGTATTCCCTCAAGTATGTGGAGTTTTACGACACCCGCCGCCGGGAGCTGTGCGACGCGGTGCTCCAGCAGCGGCGCTGGCCGGAGCATGCGTGAAAGTTGGGATTGCGGCGGCGCCGGGAGTGTGGTAAGCTGGAAACATCATATCGGATAAGGAGATGTTTCCATGGACTTTCAGACCCTGGCCGCCCAGCGGTACTCCCTGCGCAAGTTCAGCGACCGCCCAGTGGAGGAGGAGAAGCTCACCGCCATTCTGGAGGCGGGCCGCGTGGGCCCCACCGCCCACAATTTGCAGCCTCAGCGTATCTTTGTGATGCGCTCGGCAGAGGCCCAGGCCAAGACCGACGCCTGCATGGGCTTCCACTTCCACGCGCCGCTGCTGCTGGTAGTGGCCTATGATCCGGAGGCGGCCTGGAAGCGGGAGATCGACGGCAAGAACCACGGCGAGATCGACGCCGCCATCGCTGTCTCCCAGATGATGCTCCAGGCGGCGGACCTGGGTCTCGGCACCACCTTCGTGGGCGTGTTCGACCCGGAGAAGCTGGTGGCCGCCTTCCCGGAGGAGCTGGGGACCCTGCGGCCCATCGCTGTGCTGCCCCTGGGCTACCCGGCGGAGGGGGCCCATCCCGCCCGGCTCCACGGGGAGCGCAAGCCCCTGGAGGAGCTGGTCAAGGTCCTGTAAGGACCGATCGGAGCGAAAAAGCGCCGGAGGAGAGGGAAGTCCCGTCTCCTCCGGTGTTTTTTGCGCGCTTATCAAATGGGCTTTGCGGTGCTCCGCCCTCCCTGCCCTGAAAGCCCCGGGCAGGGGCGCTCACCCCTCCGGCGCCTCCTCCGGTGGCAGGATGGTATAGGGCTCCGTCAGCTTCAGCTGGCCGTACTGGGCCACGAATTCGCCGTCCACCAGGTAGCGGGTGGCCCGCACCGTGTCCAAAGAGAGGAGGGACCGGTCCAGAGCCGACAGGGCCATGGGCAGCGCGGCGGTGCCGGGCAGGGAGTCCAGCAGGGCGGAGGAAAGGTTTACATAACAAATATCCTCCTCCAGCCACACAGCACCCACCCGGAAGCCCTCCGGCAGGGCGGGGAACAGCGTCTTGTCCTCCGGTCCGGCCTCCAGAGCCTGGGCCACGGCACCCACCTGGGTGTCGCCCTCGTAGAGGGACAGCGTCCGCGCCTCCGGTGTCAGCACCCCCTCCTCATCAGGGAAATACAGCCGCACCGTCACGGTGCTCACCACGTCTCCCTCCGGCGTCAGGGACACGTCCCGGGCGGTGAAGGCCTGGCGGTCCCGGTAGGCCAGCTCCTGGCCCCGGACGGTGATGCGCACCAGGGAGATGGAGGGCAGCTGGGTCAGCGTCAGGGTGATGGCGTAGTCCGCCAGGGTCAGCGCCACGCCGGAGAGGGACCCGTAGGCCGCGGAGAGGTCCACGGCGGCCCGGCTCCCCGCAAGCTCCAGGGAGAGAAGGCTGGTGCCCTGGGGGATGGGGCTTTGCAGGTCCATGCGCTCCGGCCCCTCCAAAAGGGCGGAGAGCAGGGCCTCCGCCGTCTCCTGGGCGGAGGCGTCCTGGGACAGGGGGAAGCTGCGGTACTCGGGGGAGAGGGCCCCCGCCCCGGCGGACTGGTTCAGGTCCGCCGCCTGGAAATAGAGGGCGTAGACCGGCGCTGCCTCCGCCGTCTCCGCTCCCTGGCAGCCGGTCAAAAGCAGGGCGGCGCACACCAGGAGCAAAAGAAGCCTCCTCATGGCCGCTCCCCCCTCTCCCGAGGCCAACGCACTGTGAACACCGCGCCGCCCTGGGGGCGGTTGGCGGCCTGAACGGTGCCGTGGCGGCGCTTCACCGTGTCGCTGACGATGGAAAGGCCCAGGCCGGTGCCGCCGGCGGCCCGGGACCGGGCCTTGTCTACCCGGTAGAACCGCTCGAAGATCCGGGGCAGATCCTCCTCCGGGATGCCGGCGCCGTTGTCCTCCACCGTGAAGACCACCTCATCCCCCTCGCTTTGCAGGGAGACGAGCACCGTGCCGCCGGCGGAGGAATATTTCACCGCATTGTCGATCAGATTATAGAAAACCTGGTAGATCTCGTCCTTGGTGCCCAGGACCGTGCAGCCCTCCTCCGCCCGGTAGGTAAGCTCGATCTCCTTCTCCTGGGCGACCAGACTCATCATCCGCAGTACCTGCTCCAAAACCGGCAGCAGCTCCACGGGGACGGGGACGTCCAGAATGCCGCTGTCCAGCCGGGTCAGGCGCAGCAGGTCCTCGGTGATGCGGGTCAGCCGCTCCGCCTCGTCCCCGATGTCGGACACGAATTCCCGGGTGGTGGGCATGTCCATGTTGTCCGTCTGCAAAATGGAGTCCGACAGCAGCCGGATGGCGGCAAGGGGGGTCTTCAGCTCGTGGGACGCATCGGACACGAAGCGGCGGCGGGCGTTCTCCGTGGTCTGGAGCCGATCTGTCAGGTTGTTGAACTCCTGGCCGATCTGGGCGATCTCGTCCCGGCCGGTGATGTAGGCCCGGTGGCTGTAGGCGCCCTCCCGCACCTGGCGGATGGCCGTGAGCAGGGCGCCGATCTTCTTGGTCAGCGACGCGGACATGATGATGCTCAGCCCCAGCACCACTGCCCCCACCACGGCGCTCAGCCGCAGGAGATTTCCCTGCATCCCCTCCAGCAGCGCCGCCTGGGTCCGGTCGTACTCATAGGCGTACACCGCGCCGATGATCTGGTTCTGGTACAGCACCGGCGAGGACGCCCGACTGCGGAAGGCGCCGTTTTCATAGATGCAGCTGAAGGCGTCCATCCCCGTCAGGGCCTGGACCAGCTCCGCGTAGAGCACATAGTCCCCGATGGCGCTGCTGGTCTCCCGGGTGTCGTAGAGGACCTTTCCGGCGTTGTCTGTCACCAGGATGCGGGAAAGGCCGCTCTCCTCGGCGGCGGCCATGGCGGCGGCCACGTTTTCCTCCGTCAGCCGGTCGAGACCCGACAGGCTGGACACCATCACCGAGACGCTTGCGGACATGGTGGTGCCCTTGGAGCGGAACACCATGTCCTCCGACACCAGCAGGGGATAGGTGTTCAGCAGCACCAGCACCGCGGCGATGATGAGGATGTAGCTCACCCCGTAGCGCACGCCGATGCTGTGGCGGATGCCGCTTTTTTTCTGCTTATCCCTTGAAATAATAGCCCACTCCCCATTTGGTGCAGATGTGCTCCGGCTCGGCGGGATTGGCCTCCAGCTTCTCCCGCAGGCGGCGGATGTGCACATCCACGGTCCGGTAGTCTCCGGCGTAGGCATAGCCCCACACCACGTTCATCAGGTTCTCCCGGCTGTAGACCCGCCGGGGGTTGCGCATCAAAAGCTCGATGAGGTCATACTCCTTGGCGGTCAGATCCACCACTTGCCCGTCCCGGATGGCCACCCGCTCCTCCGTGTTCAGGGACAGTCCCCCCACGGTGAGCACGGCGCCCCGGGTCCGCTGGACCCCGGCGGCCCGCCGCAGCAGGGCCCGCACCCGGGCCTTCAGCTCCAGGATGTTGAAGGGCTTGGTGAGGTAGTCGTCCGCCCCGCACTCAAAGCCCATCAGCTTATCCGCGTCCTCGCTTTTGGCCGTGAGCATGATGACGGGCACGTTGGAAAACTCCCGGATGCGCATGCAGGCCTCCAGCCCGTCCACCTCCGGCATCATCACGTCCAGGATCAAAAGGTCGAACTTCCCCTCCCGGGCCAGCTCCACCGCCGACGCGCCGTCGTAGGCGCATTCCACCTCGTACCCCTCGTTCTCCAGGTTGAATTTGATGCCCTTCACCAGGGTCTTCTCGTCGTCCACCACCAGGATCTTCATGTTCCGTCCTCCACTGTAATGCTGTCCGCCACGGCGGAAAATTTGCCCGGGCCGATGCCCGGCACCTCCATCAGCTCCTCCGCCGCGGTGAAGGGGCCGTGCTCCTCCCGGTAGGATACGATCCGCCGGGCCAGCTCCGGCCCGATGCCGGGCAGGGTGGAAAGCTCCTGGGCGGTGGCGGTGTTCAGGTCCAAAACGGCGCTCTCCGCCGCCTCCTGAGCGAGGGCCGACCGCACGCTCAGACCCGGCGGCGCAGCCCGGTCCCGAAGGGAGAGGACGGAGAGAACGCATAAAAACAGCGCCGTCAGTCCCAGGAGAATGCCCTCACTTTTGGTCAGTTTTCTTTTGCTGTTCACGGTTGAACTCCCGAACATTTTTTGATATACTGTGTCCACGTCGCATCCCGTCGCATTTTGGCGGAGCGGGGCCCGGCCGCCGTGGGCGTCAGCCGGGACAGGCATTTGCGGGCAGGGATCAACGGCCGCTTTGCGGTTTTGATGCCGCAGGCATCATTGCCATCTTTTTCGGCTGCCGCGTTAGCAGCGAGAAAAAGGGCATCCCATGACCATGACTGCTTTGCGGTTATTATACCATACATTTCAGGAGTTGGATATGAAAATCAGGCGCTGTCTATCGTTTTTTTTGCTGGCCGTTTTGGCGGCGAGCGTGTTGTCCCTTCAGTCTCTGGCAGCGGAGGGGGACGCTCCGGCTTTGCCGGAGGACCCGGACATTCTGGCCAAGGCGGCGCTGCTGGTGGATCTGAACACCGGCAAGGCGGTCTACGCCAAGAATGAGCATCAGGAGCTGTATCCCGCCAGCCTTACCAAGATCATGACGGCCCTGCTGGTGCTGGACGCGGTGGAGGACGGGCGGCTGACCCTGGACCAGGAGCTGACGGCCAGCGCCGTGGTGACCACCCTGCCGGCGGACGGCAGCACCGCCAACATCAAGGAGGGGGAGATCCTCTCCGTGCGGGATCTGCTCTCCTGTATGCTGGTGGTGTCCGCCAACGAGGCGGCGGACATCCTGGCGGAAGGGGTGGCCGGGACGGTGGAGGCCTTTGTGGCGGACATGAACCTGAAGGCCGCGGCCCTGGGCTGTCAGAATACCCACTTCGTAAACCCCAACGGCCTCCACGATCCCCAGCACTACACCTCCGCCTGGGACCTGTCCCTCATCACCCAGGCGGCCATGGAATACCCGGTGTTCATGGAGATCTGCGACACTGCCAACGTGGTCATCCCCGCCACCAACCTGAGCAAGGAGCGCAATTACTGGACCACCAACCACCTCCTCTCCACCTACCGGGTCCTGGGCTACCGGAATAAGGACGCCCACGGCATCAAGACCGGTTCCACCAGCGAGGCGGGGTACTGCCTGGTGTCCTCTGCCGAAAAGGGCACCAAGCATTTCCTCAGCGTCATCATGGGGGCCGAGCGGGTGGTGGAGAATAACGTGGGCAACATCCGCAGCTTCTCCGAGACCACGCGGCTCTTCAACTGGGGGTTCGACAATTTCCGCTATCAGACCATCCTCACCGACCACGCCTCCATCCAGGAGATCCCGGTGACGCTGTCCAAAACGGACCACGTCATCGCCGAGGCGGCGGAGGAGGTGGAGGCCCTGGTCCCCAACGGGCTGCGGCCGGACCAGCTGGAGCGGACGGTGGACCTCTATCACGACACGCTGGAGGCCCCGGTGACCGCCGGGGAAAAGCTGGGCACCCTGACGCTGAGCTACGGCGGCACCGTGTACGGCACGGTGGACCTGCTGGCCTCCCACGATGTGGAGGTCTCCCGGCTGATGGTGTTCTGGCGGGACACGGGGCTCTTCTTCCAGAAGACCTCCGTGCGGGTGGCCCTTGCGGCGCTGCTGGTGGTGCTGGTGCTGATCCTGCTGTGGCGGCTGATCTTCAGCCGCCGGCGCTACCGCTACGGCAAGAGCGTGGGCCGGAGCGGCGCCGGGGGCTACCGGGGCCGCCGGCGGCACTGAGCCATGCGCCCCGCCCGGGGCGGAACCAGGAAAAAACGAGAGGGGAGGCCCTGCCGCGAAAAGCGGCAGGGCCTCCCCTTCACGGCGGGCCGAAGAACAGACGCACCGCCAGCGCCGAGGCGAGAAAGCCCGTCAGGTCTGCCGCCAGGGCGGCGGGAATGGTGTGGCGGGTCCTGTGGATGCCGGCGGCGCCAAAGTATACCGCGATGGTATAGAAGGTGGTCTCCGTGCTGCCCAGCATCACCGCCGCCACCCGGCCGGCGTAGCTGTCCGGTCCGCAGGCGGCGATCAGCTCGCCGCCCACCGCCAGGGCGCCGCTGCCGGAGATGGGCCGAATGAGCATCAGCGGCGCCGTCTCCGGGGGAAGGCCCAGGGCCGACAGCAGCGGAGCTGCCAGGGACGACAGGGCGTCCAGCGCCCCGGAGGCGCGGAGCATGGCCACCGCTGTCAGCAAAACGGTCAGGGAGGGGACGATGCGCACCAGCACCCGCAGTCCCTCCGCTCCGCCCCGGGTCAGGGCGGCGTACACGTTCACCCGCCGGCCCAGGCCCCACAGGCCCACGGCGGTCAGCAGCACCGGCAGCACCCACGCGCTCAGCACCATAACCGCCGCCTCCCTGCCAAAAGCCGGGCGGTCAGCACCCCCACGCTGACGGAGAGGGCGGAGGCAAGCCACACCGCCGGCAAAATGTCGAAGGGAGCGGCGCACCCGGCGGCGGAGCGGAGAGCGGCCGCCGTGGTGGGCAGAAGCTGGATGGAGGCGGTGTTCAGCACCACCAGAAGGCACAGCTCGTCGCTGGCGACTCCGCCGCAGCCCGCGGCCATCCGCTCCGCCGCCCGGATGCCCAGGGGCGTTGCCGCGTTGCCCAGGCCCAGGAGGTTGGCGGAGAGGTTGGCCGAAAGGGCGGCCAGAGTCTCCCCATCCCGGCTGGCCCGGGGCAGGAGGCGGCGCAGCAGCGGGTGGAAGGCCCGGGCCAGGGCGTCCGCCGCGCCGCTTTGGCGCAGCACCTCCATCACCCCGCTCCAAAGGCACAGCGTTCCCGCCATGGCAAGGCTCAGCTCCACGGCGGAGGCGGCCCCCTCCAGCGCGGCAGCGGACACCGCGTCCATGGTGCCGTGGAGGGCGCCGAACACCAGGGCTGTCGCCGCCATGCCCACCCAGATCCAAGACAGTGCCATAGAGGCCTCCTTTCCGCCGCCCACAAAAGATTACTGACCAAAGAAATTGACAAAATGCGGCAAAATATGCTATCCTTGAAACCACCAACCTTGAAGATCAAGAAAGGACAACACGCCGTGAAATCTACCGGAATTGTGAGAAAGGTCGATGAGCTTGGCCGCATCGTGCTCCCCATCGAAATGCGCAGAACGCTGGACATCGCGGAGAAGGACGCATTGGAAATCTATGTGGAGGGCTCGTCCGTCATTCTGAAAAAGTACAAGCCCAGCTGCATCTTCTGCGACAGCACCAAGGATGTGCAGGATTTCAAGGGCAAGAACGTGTGCCCCAAGTGCCTCAAGGAGCTCAAGGAGCTGTAAGGCGCGTCCCCCTTGCGTGCGCCGCTCCGTCGCCGGGGTGCAGGCCGCCGACATAAAAAAACGCGTACACCGCCCAAAAGGGTCGGTGTACGTTTTCTTTTAGATTGGTATGAAGTTGGTTTCTGAAAATACGCCTTTGCCGGGCGCTCCCGCCGGGTCTTCACGGCGTGTCCGGCCCCTCCAGGGCGGCGGCGTACAGGTCGTTTTTGGAAAAGCCGGTCTCCTCCGCCGCCTGAGCGGCGGCGTCCTTGAGCCGGAGCCCCTGGGCGCGGAGGGCGCGCACCCGGGCCACGGCCTCCTCCCGCGTCAGCGCCGGTGCGCTCTTTTTGGCGGCGCCGCCCACCACCAGCACATATTCGCCCCGGGGGGCGTTGTCCCGGTAGTAGGCTGCCGCCTCCCCCAGGGTGGTGCGCTCGGTCTCCTAGTGGAGCTTGGTCAGCTCCCTGCACAGGGACACGGGCCGCTCCGGCCCGAAGGCCGCGCACAGATCCTCCAGCGTGGCGCGCAGCTTGTGGGGCGCCTCGTGGAAAATCATGGTCCGCTCCTCCTGCCGCAGGGAGTCCAGGTGCTCCCGGCGGCTCTTTTTGTTCACGGTGAGAAACCCCTCAAAGGTGAAGCGCCCCGTGGGCAGGCCGCTGACCGCCAGGGCGTTCACCGCCGCGCAGCAGCCGGGGATGGACACCACGGCCACGCCGTTTTCCCCGCACAGACGAACCAGATCCTCTCCCGGGTCGGAGATGGCGGGGGTGCCGGCGTCCGTCACCAGGGCGCAGGTCTCCCCCTCCAGCAGCCGGCGGAGGATGGACTGCCCGGCGGTGACGTGGTTGTGCTCGTGGTAGCTCACCAGGGGCTTTTTGATGCCGAAGTGGTTCAGCAGCTTCACGGAGACCCGGGTGTCCTCCGCGGCGATGAAATCCACGGCGGACAGGGTCTCCACCGCCCGGGGAGAGAAGTCCCCCAGATTTCCGATGGGCGTTGCCACCAGATACAGTATCCCGCTCATGGCAGTTCCTCCTGCGTGCGAAAATAGATGGCGTCCAGCTCCGCCGTGGGGGCGCCGTCCGCCCCCTCCAGGATCAGCGGCGCCTCGATGGAAAGGCCCGGCCGTCCGCCCCGCCGCCCCTCCGCAAGAAGCAGAGAGGGGGCGTCCCCCGCCCGGCGGACCACCGGGCGCAGCCGCTTGGGCTCCACGCCGTGGGCGCGCAGGGCCGTCAAAAGGTCCGTCAGCCGCTCCGGCTTGTACACCAGACACAGCCGCCCACCCCAGCGTAGAAGGTAGGCCCCGGCGGCGGCCACGTCTTCCAGCGTGCAGGTGAGCTCGCTTCGGGCGGCAGGCAGGGACCGGGAGGTCCGCCCCCGGGCGGGGTCAAAGTAGGGGGGATTGGAGATCACCAGGTCAAAGCTCCCGGGGGACAGCAGGGACCGGACCTGCCGCAGGTCCCCTTGGAGGGTGCGGAGCCGGTCCGCCAGACCGTTTTCTGCCGCGCACCGCCGGGCAAGGGCCGCGGCCGCGCCATCCAGCTCGATGCCGGTCACGGTCAGCTCCCGCTGGAGCTGGAGGAGCAGCACTCCCAAAAGTCCCGTGCCGCTGCCCAGGTCGCACACCCGCAGCCCCGGCGTCAGCCGGGGCAGGGAGGAGAGGAGAAAGCTATCCGTTCCCGGACGGAAGAGCGCATCGTCCCACACCAGGCGGTATCCGCCCGGACGCAGCTCCTCCCAGTGCTCCATGACCTCCACCTCCTGCCGGACCCTGCCGCTTTGTTCTTCTATTGTACCGCCAAAGGAGGAGCAGGGCAAGTCCCGGAGGGCGCCGGGGCAGAAAAAAGCACCGCAAGCAGTGCTTGCGGTGCGTACAGGATCGAACTCAGTCCTCGGGAACGATAGCGCCGTTGGGGCAGGTATCGCTGCAGGAACCGCAATCCAGGCAGGAAGCGGCGTCGATGATGTACTGATCGTCACCCTGGCTGATGGCGCCGGCGGGACAAGCATCCGCGCAGGAGCCGCAGCTCACACAGGCAGAAGTGATCTTATAGGCCATGGGAAACACCTCCAAAAGATTTGTATGTTCATTGTAGCATAGGATTTGGAAATTGCAAGAGGGTAAGCAAAAAAAGTGTAACTTTTTTCCGTGAAAGAATGGGGAAAACCGGAAAAACAGAGGTTTGCCGCAACTAACTGTTTGCAATTGCTAACAATTTGTCAAAGCTAACCGCCCGAAAAACCGGTTGTTCACAAATCGTTTTCAAATTAGTCAAAGAAAGTCAAAAAGTGGGTATTGACAAATGGTGGGACTGTGGTATACTGGCGTCAGAACAAAAGGTTAAAGAAAGTCAAAGTCAAAAAGAGACTAAACACAGAAAGGCGGTGGTCCCATGGGGATCACAGATCTGATCGCGGGATTCCTGCAGGACTCCCTGAATGAGGCGGAGGACGGCGTGCTGGAGATCCAGCGCAGCGACCTTGCGGAGCGGTTCCACTGTGTGCCGAGCCAGATCAACTACGTCATGTCCACCCGCTTCTCCCCGGAACGGGGCTACATCGTGGAAAGCCGCCGGGGCGGCAACGGCTACATCCGCATCACCCAGGTGAGGGTGGACCGGCAGACGCTGATGATGCATGTGCTCAACACCCTGGGCGAGCAGGTGGACCTGCCCTCCGCCCGGGCCATCCTGACGAACCTGGTCCACGCCGGGGCGCTGGAGGAGGACATCGGCGCGACGCTCTTGAGCGTCATCGGCGACAAGGCCCTCTCCGCTGTGCCCCGGGAGATCCGGGACCGCGTCCGGGCGGACATCCTGAAAAACGCGCTGATCCTGCAGGTGTAGGCGCGGTCATCCAATCGTTTACAAAAATAAAAAATATAGGAGGAATTGGTTATGAAATGCGAGCATTGCGGAAAGAATGAGGTCAGCTTCGTGTATCGGAGCAACATCAACGGAAAGGTAGAAGAGAAGCACCTTTGCAGCGAGTGCGCGGAGAAGCTGGGCTACACCCAGAAGGTCGCCGCCCAAAGCCGCTCCATGATGCAGGACTTCTTCGGGAACTCCTTCTTCGGCGGCGGGCTGCTGAACGATTTCTTCTCCCCCATGCCCAGCCTCATGGGCAGGCTCTGGGAGGACCCCTTCGAGGACTTCTTCACCCGGATGCCGGCCCTGGGGGCCGCTCCCGCGGAGCAGAAGCAGGAGGAGAAGAAGGAGGACCTGGTGGACGAAGCGGAGCAAGGCCGCTTCGCCCGGATGCGCAAGCTCAACGCCCTGAAGCTGGAGCTGCGCAAGGCCGTCCACAAGCAGGAGTTTGAGCGGGCGGCACAGCTGCGGGACGAGATCCGCGGCCTGGAAAAGGAGGGCAATGGGGAGGCGTGAGCCTCCCTACCCCGAGGAAAGGCAGGTAAGAACTATGAATGAGAACAGATTTACACCCGGGGCCGAGGAGGTCCTGCGGCTTTCCCAGGAGGCGGCGGGCCAGCTGGGCCACGGATACGTGGGCACCGAGCACCTGCTGCTGGGCCTGATCCGCGAGGAGGAGGGGGCGGCCCACGCCGTTTTGACCGAGGCCGGCCTCACCGACGAGATGATCGAGGAGATCATGAAAAAGAGCGTGGGCACCGGGTACCCCGGCGGAAATCCGGAGCAGGGCTGGTCCCCCCGGGCCCAGCGGGCCATTGAACTGGCCGTGCAGGACGCCATGCGGGGCGGCAGTGGGGCCATCGGCACCGAGCACCTGCTGGCGGGCCTTCTGCGGGAGGGCAACAACATGGCCGTGCGCATCCTGCGCACCGCCGGTGTGGAC
>JAFUGI010000103.1 GCA_017469475.1 Oscillibacter sp.
AAGAATACGGTCCCCATACCCATCAGACAGACAAAGATGTTGGAATAATTCATGTTTCCCCCCTAAAAAAAGTGTTTAACACGCTTAGTATAGCAATGATCTGACCAAAAGACAAGGAAATTTCTGTGGTAAAAATGCGCCGTTCCGCCGCCTCCCGGCAAAGCACTTGACACCGCCGGACAGCTCTGGTAATATACTACTGTATGCGGTCGTGTTGACCGCCCATAGCGTGATGACCGGAAAGAGTACCGGAAGCCCCAAAGAACAGAGAGGACGCGTCAACAGGCTGCAAGCGCGTCCGCGGCGGGGGCCGGGAAAGTGCGTCCGCGAGCGCGGGGGATGCAGACGCCCTCCGCCCGGCCTCCGTCAAGGGCCTTTGAGTGATAAAAGAGAGTGGAACCGCGATTCGTCGCCTCTCGTACCTTGGTACGGGGGGCGCTTTTTTCGCCGTCTCCCGGCCGCACAAGGAGTAATGATCCTATGGCAAAGCGAATGACCCGTTTGGGCAGTCTCCTGGCTGCCTATCAGCGCCGCGACCCGGCGGCCCGCAGTAAGCTGGAGATCTTTTTGCTGTACCCCGGCGTCCACGCGGTGATCTACCACCGGCTGGCCCACTGGCTGTATGTGCACCGGTGGCTGTTCCTGGCCCGGTGCGTATCCCAATGGGCCCGGTTCTGGACCGGCATCGAGATCCATCCCGGCGCCACCATCGGCCGCCGCCTGGTCATCGACCACGGAATGGGCATCATCATCGGCGAGACCGCCGAGATCGGGGACGACTGCCTGCTCTACCAGGGGGTGACCCTGGGCGGAACCGGCAAGGACCAGGGCAAGCGCCACCCCACCCTGGGGGACAATGTGCTGGTGGGCTCCGGCGCAAAGATCCTGGGCCCCTTCAAGGTGGGGGACAATTCCCGCATCGCCGCCGGCGCCGTGGTGCTGCGGGCGGTGCCGCCCAACTGCACGGCGGTGGGCGTGCCCGCCCAGATCGTCCGGGTGTCCGGCAGGCCAGTGTTCTTCGCCGACGATGTGGACCAGACCAGCATCGGAAACCCCACGCTGGAGCGCATCGCCGCCCTGGCAACCCGCGTTGCGGAGCTGGAGAAGAAGCTGGATATGTACCGGGAGCCCGTCCATGACATGGACGAGTACGACGACTATGTGATTTAACCGAAAAAGCGGAAAACGGCAAAGAATCGGAAGGGAGTAAAGCAATGTATCTTTACAATTCGATGACCCACAAAAAGGCGGAGTTCACCACCCACACCCCCGGCCACGTGGAGATGTATACCTGCGGGCCCACGGTGTATCACTTCGCCCACATCGGGAACCTGCGCAGCTATATCATGGAGGACGTGCTGGAGAAGTTCCTGCGCTACGCCGGGTATGACGTGAACCGCGTCATGAACATCACCGACGTGGGCCACCTGACTTCTGACGCCGACGAGGGCGAGGACAAGATGCTCAAGGGCGCCCGCCGGGAGCACAAGACCGTGCTGGAGATTGCCCAGTATTACACCGACGCCTTTTTTGACGACTGCCGCAAGCTGAACATCAAGCGGCCGGACGTGGTCCAGCCCGCCACCGGCTGCATCGACGAGTATATCAAGATCGTCTCCCGCCTGGTGGAGACCGGCCACGCCTATCTCGCCGGAGGCAACGTGTACTTCGACACCTCCACCCTGGAGCGGTATTACGTCTTCAACGACCACAACGAGGAGGACCTGGCCGTGGGCGTCCGGGAGGGCGTGGAGGAGGACACCAACAAGCGCAACAAAAACGATTTCGTCCTCTGGTTCACCAAGTCCAAGTTTGAGGACCAGGCCCTGAAATGGGACTCCCCCTGGGGCGTGGGCTATCCCGGCTGGCACATCGAGTGCTCCGGCATCTCCATGAAGTACAACGGCGAGTACCTGGACCTCCACTGCGGCGGCGTGGACAACGCCTTCCCCCACCACACCAATGAGATCGCCCAGTCGGAGAGCTATCTGGGCCATCCCTGGTGCCCCCAGTGGTTCCATGTGGCCCACCTGAACACCACCGACGGCAAGATGAGCAAATCCAAAGGGGAGTTTCTCACTGTCTCCCTGCTGGAGGAGAAGGGGTACGATCCTCTGACCTACCGGTTCTTCTGCCTCCAGAGCCACTACCGCAAAGCCCTGGTCTTCACCTGGGAGAATCTGGACAACGCCCAGGGCGCCTACCAGAAGCTACTGCGGCGCATCGCCGGCCTGAAAGGAGAGGGGGAGGCAGACCAGGCGGTCCTGGCCCAATACAAGGAGAAGTTCATCCAGCAGGTGGGGAACGACCTCAATACCTCCATGGCCATCACCGCCCTGTACGACGCCTTGAAGGCCCCCGCCAACGACGCCACCAAGCTGGCCATTCTGGAGAGCTTTGACTCCGTTTTGAGCCTGTCCCTTCTGGAAAAGGCCGCCGCCATCCGGGAGAAGGAGGCCGCCCAGGCCAGTACCCAAGCCGACGGTTACCGCATCACCGGCGAGGGGGACCCCGCCGTGGACGCTCTGGTCCTGCAGCGGTACGAGGCCAAGAAGGCCCGGGATTTTGCCCAGGCCGACCGCATCCGGGAGGAGCTGAAGGCCCAGGGCATCGAGATCACCGACGTGCCCGGCGGCGCCGTGTGGAAGCGGAGCTGACGGCGCGGACATCAGCGAAGGCGAGCGGGAGCCCGCCTTCGTCCGCCCTCCCAGAATATAGTTGACATTTGTAGCCCAGTGTGGTATCTATAGTTTACAGATGTCATCCAATGCTTTGGGGAGGGACCCTTATGAAACGCTTCTTTGCCTGGACCTTATGCCTGGTGCTGCTCGCCTCCGGCTGCAGCCGGTCCGCCGGGGAGGGGCAGTTCGCCGCGTCCCCTGCGCCGCAGGAGGTAAGCGAGCCGACGCCCGCCGCGCCGACGCCGGAAACCCCGGAGGCTCCCGCCGTGCCGGATGAGCCGGAGGACCCGCCGAGATCCCCTGTGCTCCCGGAGCGCCATCCCGCCGCCTGGTACGATCAAAACGGCGACGGCGTGCTGCAAACCTTGGAATTTCCGGTGGCGGAGAGCGCCATCTTCGGCCTGGCCGGAACGGACGCTGCCCTGTACGATGCTGTGGCGGCGGATCGCCGGGCCTGGTTTGCCGACATCTACGCGGAGGACGGCGAGGAGACCATGCTGGCCCTCCAGAGCCTCACGGTCTATGGGGACTACGAGACCGGCGACGGCGCCCATCACTATGTCTGCCGAATGGGAGAGCAGTTCTGGTATGACCTGGGCGCCGGGCTGGGGGATCTTTCCGCCCCTGTGTGGTCCGGCGTCGGGAGCGCCGGGGATACGCTGCACATCGTGCTGGACCCGGAGGGGAACGTGGTGACCCTGGAGGGGCTGTGGGACGGAGCGGACAATACCCGGCGCATCCGGGACTTCTGCGGCCCGCTGACCGACCTGGCCCAGGCCCTGAATACCCCCGGGGCGGACGCCGGCGGCCGCGCCCTGATCCCCGCTGGGGACGCGCTTTTGCGCGCCTATCTGGACGCCTATTTCATCTGACCGCCGGGGCTGCCGGGGTCTATCGAGGAGGAGCATCATGGACATCCGAAATGCCAAGATGGGCGACCTTGCCGCCCTGGCGGCCATTGAGTGCGCCTGCTTTCCCGCCGCCGAGGCGGCCACGGAGGCGTCCCTTGCCGGGCGCCTTGCGGTCTATCCCAACCACTTCTGGCTTTTGGAGGAGGATGGGGAGATTCTCAGCTTTGTCAACGGCATGACCACGGATGAAGCGACGCTTCGGGATGAGATGTACGAAAACGCCGCCCTCCATGATGAGGACGGCGCCTGGCAGATGATCTTCGGGGTGGACACCCTGCCGGCGCATCGCCGCCGGGGCCTTGCGGGGCAGGTACTGCGCCGCTGCATCGCGGACGCCCGCGCCCAGGGGCGGCGGGGCTGCGTGCTCACCTGCAAGGACCATCTGGTCCATTATTATGAGACCTTCGGCTTTGTCCGCCAGGGGCTCTCCGCCTCTACCCACGGCGGCGCCGTGTGGTACGACATGCGCCTGACCTTCTGACGGTGGGGCGTGCCTGCGGCGGTCACGGCGGCCTTGCGGGCCCCACGCTTGCGCCGTCTGCCGCGGTCCTGTGTCCGCCGCCTTTGGGGGCTTTGCCATCGGAAAAAAGACCGCGAAAAAATTTTGAAATAGGGGTTGCAATTATCTGGAAAGCGTGGTAATATAAACAAGCTGATTTCAAGAGGTCAGCCATCCGGGTGTAGCGCAGTTGGTAGCGCACTTGACTGGGGGTCAAGGGGTCGTGAGTTCAAGTCTCGCCACTCGGACCACGTCAGAGTGTTCTTACAGGACTTCAACGGTCCGTAAGAGCACTCTTTCTTTATAAAATTCTATCCGTTTCGCCCGCCTTCGCGGGCTGCGGGACCAGCCCGGTGATGCAGGGAGGGCGCCCGCCCAGGAAAAAATTGCATTTCACTTCGCAAATTGCACAGCTAAATTGAGTAGTATCGAAAAATACAAAGGTGGCGCAGAGTGGACTTCTGCTGATGGCTGGCAGGGCAAATAAATCATGACCCTCCGCCTGCTGCCTATCCGGCAGGCTGGGACGCACTCCTCCGCCCGGAGCGTACCGCTCCGGGCGGCTGCGCGTTTTCACGCAAAAAACCGGGGCTTCGGAGCGTTCCGAAGTCCCGGTCGGTTCTTTTTGCTTTACGCCTGCTTGGCGATCTGGGTGAGCTGGGTGAAGGCGGCGGCGTCGTTGACGGCCATCTCCGCCAGCATCTTGCGGTTGATCTCAATGCCGGCGGTCTTCAGCCCGTGCATGAAGGTGGAATAGTTCATGCCGTTGAGCTTGCAGGCGGCGGAAATGCGGGTGATCCACAGGGAGCGGAAGTCGCGCTTTTTCAGCCGGCGGCCAGTGTACGCATAGCTCAGGGACTTCATCACCGCCTGGTTGGCAACGCGGAAATGCTTGGACTTGGAACCCCAGTAGCCCTTGGCCATTTTCAGGACCTTATTTCTTCTCTTGCGCGTCATCATCGCGCCTTTGACTCTTGCCATTGTAAAAGCCTCCTATTTTGAAACGTCAGTATCTTACTTATAAGGGATCATCTTGCGGACGGCGTCCACATTGGTGGCGTCGGCATAGCCGCCGGCGCGGAGGCGGCGGGTCCGCTTGGTATCCTTCTTGGTGAGGATATGGCTCTTAAAGGCCTTGGCGCGCTTGACCTTGCCGGTCTTGGTGAGGCTGAATCTCTTCTTGGCGCCGCTGTGGGTTTTCAGTTTCGGCATTGTGAATAGCTCCTTTACGTGAAATGAAAATGGGTCAGCTTTGGTAATTACTTGTTGGGCTTGGGGGAGAGGAAAATGGACATCATCCGGCCCTCCAGCTTGGGGGATTTGTCCAGGTTGGCGGTCTCGGCGCACTGTTCAGCGAAGCGGACCAGCAGGTCGCGGCCAATGTCCGTGTGGGCCATCTCCCGGCCCCGGAAGCGGACGGAGACCTTGACGCGGTTGCCGTCGGCAATGAACTTCTGGGCGTTTTTCAGCTTGGTGTTGAAGTCGCCCACGTCGATACCCGGGGACATCCGGATCTCCTTGATCTCCACCACATGCTGATTTTTCCGCGCCTCTTTTTCCCGCTTGCTCTGTTCGAAGCGGAACTTGCCGTAATTCATCAGCTTGCACACCGGGGGGGTGGCCTGGGGCGAGATCTTCACCAGGTCCAGCCCCTGTTCGTCGGCAATGCGCAGGGCCTCCCCGGAGGACATGATCCCCAGCTGTTCGCCGCCGGCGCCGATCAAGCGGACCTCTCTGTCGCGAATATCCTCATTTAGTTCATGCACTTGCTTGCTAATGGTCGAAGCACCTCCATCCTAAAAATCACAAAACGCGGATACCGGTCCCGGCATCCGCGCAGCAGCAAACCGCCCTCCGGCAGTCTCCCAATCAAACGCTGTTGACCTCTTTGCCATGGGCGTGAGGTGAGGCGGATGCACCAGCCTGCTTTGTTTTGCGGAATTAGTATATCAGCCTGCCCCCGGTTTGTCAAGCGCTTTTTCCGCCACCCGGAGGAAGATGATGAAAGCGGGAGAGGCCGAAAGCTCCGCCGACCTGGGGACAGGGGCGGATCGGGCGCTGCCGCCGCCGGGAAGCGGGGGAGGGGCCGCCTGCCCCCGCTCGTGAACCGGTCTTGCCGGGAGGGATGCGCCCGCCTTATCGGAGGGGCAGCGCCCCGGCCAGGTCCCGCACCTCCGGCCAGAGGAGGAAGGTCTCCCGGATGCCCAGCTCCTCCCCCAGACGCAGCTTTTCCCGGAGGGTGGCGCCGTCGTCGAAGAGGACCAGGTGCCCCTGGCCGTTTTGCGCATAGGTGCCGTACCGGGCGTACAGCTCCCGGGAGAAAAAGCGGTGGGGGACCCGTTCCCGCAACAGGGCGGAAAGCTCGGCCCCGGTCAGGGGCTCCCCCTCGCCGGTGGGGCAGGGGAGGCGAAAGTCCATCCGCACCCGCTCCACATCCAAAGCGACGTGCCCGGCGCCGTACCGGCGGACCGCCTCCTGGAGGTGCTGGCGCAGATCCCCGCCGGAGAGGGCAGTGCTCACAAGAGCGGCGCCGCCGGTGTGGTAGACCTCCGGCACGTAGAGGCGCCCCACAGGCGCGGCGGCAAAGCAGGCGGCCAGGGCCGCAAGGTCCTGGCGAAATGGCCCCGCAAAGTCCAACACGACCCCCTCCAGCCCCAGACGGCCGCACACCTCCGCCGCGGCGGCGCGCAGCTGCTCCGGGCGGCGGACCTCCGGCGCGTCCCAGTTGCTGAGGGAGAGGAGACC
>JAFUGI010000104.1 GCA_017469475.1 Oscillibacter sp.
CAGGGCCCCCACGGCCCCGGCGGCGGAGGGGCTGGGTCCTGCCGCCCACACCACCCAAAGGGTCCCGGCGGCCAGTGCCGCCGCCTCCAGCCGCCGCCTCAGGGCGGCCAGGCATCCTTTTTTCATGCCGTTCACCTCCGGGGACAACCTATGCACCGGAAAGAGGAAGTATGCCGCCCTTGCGCGGCGGGGCGGCGGTGTGGTATGCTGGAAGCAGGCAATTGGAAAAAGCAGTCATCGCAAAACAAGGTTTGCGATGGACCCATATACCGGAAACAGAAGGAGACGATCCCATGCTGCACATCGGCTGCCACCTGTCGTCCTCCCGGGGCTTTGCCGCCATGGGGCGTCAGGCCGCGGAGCTGGGAGCGGACACGTTCCAGTGCTTTTTGCGCAACCCCCGGGGGAGCCGGGCCAAGGAACTGGACACGGCGGACGCCGGGGCTCTGGCGGACTTTCTGCGCAGGGAGGGCTTCGCCCCCATCATCGCCCACGCGCCCTACATCCTGAATCTCTGCGGCGCGTCGGAGGAGAACCGGGCCTTTGCCCGGGAGATCTTTGCGGACGATCTGCGGCGGTTGGAGCACCTTCCCGGCCAGCTCTACAACTTCCACCCGGGAAGCCACGTGGGCCAGGGCATGGAGGCCGGCATCACCCTCATCGCCCAGGCGCTGAACGCCCTGCTGACGCCGGAGCAGACCACCACCGTGCTGCTGGAGACCATGCCCGGCAAGGGAAGCGAGGTGGGCGGCCGGTTCGAGGAGCTGCGGGAGATCCTGGACCGGGTGGACCTGGGGGAGAAGATGGGTGTGTGCCTGGATACCTGCCACGTCTTTGACGGGGGGTATGACATCGTGGGGGACCTGGACGGGGTCTTGACGGAGTTCGACCGGGTCATCGGCCTGGAGCGGCTGCGAGCCGTCCACCTGAACGACAGCAAAAACGGCTGCGGCAGCCGAAAGGACCGCCACGCCTGTATCGGCGAGGGGCAGATCGGCCTGGAGGCCCTGAGCCGGGTGGTGCGCCACCCCGCCCTGCGGCACCTGCCCTTCTGTCTGGAGACGCCCAACGACCTTCCGGGCTACCGCCGGGAGATCGCGCTGATGCGCCGGGCGGCGGAGGAATAGACAGCGGGTCCATCCGACGCCGGGACCATCCCCATCATCGCCCTGACGGCCAACGCCTTCGACGAGGACGTGCAGCGCAGCATGCAGGCCGGCCTCAACGCCCACCTCAGCAGGCCCGTGGAGCCCCAGAGCCTGTATGAGACCCCGGAGAGCCTGATCGGCGGCGTCTGACCGGCGGAAGCTGATGGACAGGACCTGAACGAAAAGCACCCGGACTGTGTCCGGGTGCTTTTTTGTGTGTTGCCGAAGGCGGCACGCTTCCCATGAGAGCAGCCTGCCGGGGGACATTGGAAGAGCCTCCGCTCCATCGCCCCTGCCCGCCTTGGCTGGAAGCTATCCCTCCTGCCGCAGGCGGCGCAGCTGGCGCTCGAACTCCTCCGGCAGGGGGCACGTCAGCTCCACCGCCGCGCCGGTGCGGGGGTGGAGAAAGCGCAGCCCCACAGCGTGGAGGCACTGGCCCTGGAGGCCAGGCACGGCCTTGGCGCTGCCATACACCGTGTCGCCCAAAATGGGGTGGCCCAGATGGGCCATGTGGACCCGGATCTGGTGGGTCCGGCCGGTCTCCAGCCGACACTCGGCATAGGTGTGGCCCCGCAGGCGCTCCAAAACGCGCCAGTGGGTCACGGCCCGGCGCCCGTCCGCCACTACCGCCATGCGCTTGCGGTCCGTGGGGTGGCGGCCGATGGGGGCATCCACCGTGCCGCTCTCCTCCCGGAGGTTCCCCACCACGATGCATCGGTACACCCGGGCCAGGGTGTGGTCCTGGAGCTGGGCGGCCAGGCTCTGGTGGGCAAAGTCGTTTTTCGCCGCGATGATGAGGCCGGAGGTATCCCGGTCGATGCGGTGGACGATGCCGGGCCGCTCCGCCCCGCCAATGCCGGAGAGGGAGCCGGCGCAGTGGTACAGCAGGGCGTTGACCAGCGTGCCGTCCGGATGGCCAGGGGCGGGGTGGACCACCAGCCCCTTGGGCTTGTTGACCACGATCACATCGTCGTCCTCATACACCACATCCAGGGGGATGTTCTGGGGCAGGGCCTCGATGGGCTCCGGCTCCGGCAGCGTCAGCTCCACCGTCTCGCCGCCCCGCAGGCGGGTGTTTTTGGCCAGGGGACGCCCGTCGCAGAGGACCCGCCCCTCCTCCAGCAGCCGCCCGGCGGCGGAGCGGGTCAGCTCCCCCGCCTGCTCCGCCAGCCACACGTCCGCCCGCTTGCCCCGGTCGGCCTCAGCTGCCCGCAGGGTCCTGCGTTCCATCGTGCCGCTCCCTTTCGCCGTTCCTCTCGTGGAGGAAGAGATAGTACACCACCGCCAGCACGCTGCCGCACACCACGCAGATGTCCGCCACGTTGAAGGTGGGATAGCTGGGCCAGAAGGGGAAGTGGAGCATGTCCACCACGTATCCCAGCCGCAGCCGGTCGATGAGGTTGCCAAGGCCGCCGGCGAGGATCAAAAACGCCGCCGCCAGCCCCGCCGGGTGGCGGATGCGCCGCCGCGCCAGCAGCGCCGCCACCGCCAGCAAAATGCACCCGGTGACCCCGGCCAGCAGCCACCGCTGGCCGGAAAAGCTGGACCAGGCGGCGCCGTAATTGTGGACGGCGTGAAGCTCCAGCACCGGCCCCAGCAGCGGAGCCGTCTCCCCCAGGGCCAGGTGGGCGCTGACCCAGGCCTTGACCCACTGGTCCAGGGCCAGCAGGGCCAGGGCCAGCGCAGAAAACACGAGATACAGCATAGAAGCGCTCCTTCTCAAAAAGAGTCCCTTCCAGTGTACACGGTTTGAAGGGAAATTGCAATCCTTCCCCCCTGGGGCCCCAAAGGGTGGGGGCCGGCTTTATAAAGCCGGGGAGGAAGGGCAGCTTTCAAAAGCTGATGGAAAGCGCAGGGTGCGCCTGGCCCCAGGCGCAGGGAGTGCCGGCTTTTCCAAAGCCGGGGGAAATGCGCACCAGTTTGGTGCGGAGGAATGCGGCAGATTGCCGCAAAGAATGCGCCCTATCCAGCTTTCAAAAGCTGGTGGAAAAATTACAACCGCGGCGGTTGCCCAGCCTCCACCCCCCCTGAACACCGTCGTGGCATTGCGATTCCCGGCCCCTTGGCGGGGCCGCCAATCGCGCCACTTCCTCGAAATGCCCTCGCTTCATCCGCCACAGGCGGCGCTTCGGGCATTTCCTCCCTGTGCGGAGAAAGAGCGCGGTGGCCGTGGAGAAAGAGGCACCAGGGGCGGGATTCCGATTTCCCGCCCCTGGACCCCACCTTAAAACGGCCAAAGGAAGGGCCTCAGCCCTCCCACCGTCGTGGCATTGCGATTCCCGGCCCTTGAACA
>JAFUGI010000105.1 GCA_017469475.1 Oscillibacter sp.
GGCTTCTGGCGCTGCTGGGACAGACGGCGCTGCTGGCTGCGGCGGACCTGGCCCTGCCCGGCCTGTGGCCGGAGGAGGGGGGCATCCCCCATCTGGTGTGGCGCTGCGGCGCGGTGTGTCTGCTGGTCCTCGCCTGCGGCTGGACACTTCACAGCGAGGGGAAGCGGGAGGCGGAGCGTCGGCAGGAGGAGGTCACTGTGGAGGAGCGAGCCCGCCGCCTGGCGGACACCGTGTGCCCGCCCCGCGCCTGCCGGCGGGCGGAACAAGAGAGATCAGCGCCCCAGAACCGGTCCACACCGGCTCCGGGGCGCTGTCTGTTATCCGATCTTGGAGAGGGACGGCTCACCGGCCCGCTCCCCCGCGAAGTGGCGGATGATGTCCTTTCGGGTCACGATGCCGATGAAGCTGCCGGAGTCGTCTACCACCGGGATGAAATTCTGGTTCATGGCGGAGGTGAGCAGCTCCTCCATGCTGACGGTGATGCGGACGGAGGGGTAGCTGCCCGCGCACAGGATGTCCCGCACCCGCAGACTCTCCAGCCCCTGCATGGAGGAGGTGTGCAGCGGACGGTCATCCTCCAGCAGCCGCCACAAAAAATCCCCCTCGCTGACGGTGCCGACATACTGTCCGCTCCGGGAAATGACCGGAATGGCGGTATAGCTGTGGTGCCGCATTTTCTCCAATCCCTGCCGGAAGGTGCAGTCGTCGTAGAGATAGGCCACTCGGTTCTTGGGAAGCAGAAAATAAGCGATATTCACAATGTACCCTCATTTCTTAAAAGTTGGACCCCACCGGGTCTCTTTCTGGAAATAGTATACAACGAAAATCGGAATAAATGATGAACAATTTATGAAATACTCATAAAATTTTCCGCACACGGTCCACCCCCTCCCGGCGGCGGGGACCTCCGGCGGCAGGGCATGGCCCCGGGGCGGAAAATTCCCCGGGGATGGTTGACAATTCCCGGCCAATCGGATACAATACCTGATGCATACAGCGAGGAAGAGGAGAAGTAGCCGCGCCGACGCTGCCAAGAGAGCCCCCAGTCTGGTGGAAGGGGGAGAGCAGAGCGCGGGGAATACACCTTGGAGCTGGCACCCCAACGGCCTGCGGGCCCAGTAGGCGTGCTCCGGGAGCGCCCGTTACCGCGCCGCCGTGTGATGGCACGGCATGAGGCCGCTTTCGTGAGGGGGCGGTGAACCAGAGGTGGTACCGCGAAGCTTTCGCCCTCTGTCCCTGCCGGGACGGGGGCGTTTTTCCGTTCCGAGCAACTTTCGTAAGGAGAGAAACACCATGCAGATCTACGAGGAATTGAAGGCCCGGGGCCTCATCGCCCAGGTGACGGACGAGGAGCAGATCCGGGAGCTGGTGAACGGCGGCAAGGCCGTGTTCTACATCGGCTTTGACCCCACGGCGGACTCCCTCCATGTGGGCCATTTCATGGCGCTGTGCCTGATGAAGCGGCTCCAGATGGCGGGCAACCGGCCCATCGCTCTCATCGGCGGCGGCACCGCCATGATCGGCGACCCCTCTGGCCGGACGGACATGCGCTCCATGATGACCCGGGAGACCATCCAGCACAACTGCGACTGCTTCAAAAAGCAGATGGAGCGGTTCATCGAGTTCGGCGAGGGCAAGGCCCAGATGGTCAACAACGCGGACTGGCTGCTGAACCTCAACTATGTGGACTTCATCCGGGACATCGGCGCCTGCTTCTCCGTGAACAACATGCTGCGGGCGGAGTGCTTCAAGCAGCGCATGGAGAAGGGGCTCAGCTTCCTGGAGTTCAATTACATGCCCATGCAGTCCTATGACTTCCTGTACCTCTACCAGCACTACGGCTGCAACATGCAGTTCGGCGGCAACGACCAGTGGAGTAATATGCTGGGCGGCACGGAGCTCATCCGCCGCAAGCTGGGGAAGGACGCCCACGCCATGACCATCACCCTCCTGCTCACCAGCGAGGGCAAGAAAATGGGCAAGACCGCCAAGGGCGCCGTGTGGCTGGACCCCGCCAAGACCAGCCCCTACGAGTTCTATCAGTACTGGCGCAACATCGAGGACGCGGACGTGCTCAAGTGCATCCGGATGCTGACCTTCCTGCCGCTGGAGAAAATCGACGAGATGGACACCTGGGAGGGCGCCCAGCTCAATACCGCCAAGGAGATCCTGGCCTACGAGCTCACCGGTCTGGTCCACGGGACGGAGGAGGCGGAGAAGGCCAGGGAGACGGCCCGGGGCCTCTTTGCGGGCGCCGGCTCTCTTGCCAACATGCCCGCCACCGCCCTGGGCGCGGCTCAGTTCTCCGACGGGAAGATCGGCGCCATCGCACTGCTGGTCGCTTGCGGGCTGTGCGCCTCCAACGGGGAGGCCCGGCGGCTCATCCAGCAGGGGGGCGTCAGCGTGAACGAGCGGAAGGTAAATTCCATCGACGATGCCTTCGACCAGGCGGACTTCGCCGGGGATGGCGTCATCATCAAGAAGGGGAAGAAGGTCTTCCACCGGGCGTATTTTGCGTAACAGCGGCTTGAGACGCGGCGGCAGAGCGCGCCGCGTCTCGGCTTGTCTGCCATAAAACCATCCAATAGGAGCCTATTATGATCACAGTCAGCGACATCAGCATGAATTTCAGCGGACAGACCCTGTTCAAGCACGTGGACCTCAAATTCGTGCCCGGCAATTGCTACGGCATCATCGGCGCCAACGGCGCCGGGAAGTCCACGTTCCTTCGCATCCTCTCCGGAGATCTGGAGCCCACCACCGGCTCCGTCATCATCCCCAAGGAGGAGCGCATGTCCATCCTCAAGCAGGACCACTTCCAGTACGACGCCTACACCGTGCTGGATACGGTGATGATGGGGAACCAGCACCTCTACGACGTGATGAAGGAGAAGGACGCCCTGTACGAAAAGGAGGACTTTTCCGACGAGGATGGCGTGCGCGCCTCAGAGCTGGAGGCGGAGTTCGCGGAGATGGGCGGCTGGGAGGCCGAGTCCGACGTGAGCCGCCTCATTCAGGGGCTGGGCCTTTCCAACGACATTCTGTACAGTGAGATGAGCACCCTTACCGCCAAGGAGAAGGTGAAGGTGCTGCTGGCCCAGGCCCTCTTCGGAAAGCCGGACATCATTTTGCTGGACGAGCCCACCAACCACCTGGACATCGCCGCCATCGAGTGGCTGGAGGACTTTTTGCTGGAGTGCGAGAGCCTGACCTTAGTGGTCTCCCATGACCGGCACTTCCTCAACACCGTCTGCACCAACATCGTGGATGTGGACTACGGCCAGATCAAGATGTACGTGGGCAACTACGAGTTCTGGTACGAATCCAGCCAGATGGTGCAGAAGATGATCCGGGACCAGAACCGGAAGAACGAGGAGAAGATCAAAGAGCTCCAGGCCTTCATCCAGCGCTTTTCCGCCAACAAGTCCAAGAGCAAGCAGGCCACGGCCCGCCGCAAGCTCCTGGACCAGCTGACAGTGGAGGAGATGCCGGCCTCCTCCCGCCGCTACCCCTTCGTGGGCTTTACCATGGACCGGGAGTGCGGCAAGGAGATCTTGACGGTGGAGGGCCTTTCCAAGACTGTGGACGGCCGGAAGGTGCTGGACAACGTCTCCTTCCGGGTGAACCGGGGGGACAAGATCGCCTTCGGGGGGGAGGACGAGATCGCCAAGACCACCCTCTTCCGCATCCTCATGGGGGAGCTGGAGCCGGACGAGGGGGAGTACAAGTGGGGCACCACCATCACCACCAGCTACTTCCCGCTGGACAACTCCGCCTTCTTCAACGACTGTGATTTGAACCTGGTGGAGTGGCTTGGCCAGTACACCAAGGAGACCACGGAGTCCTTCATGCGCTCCTTCCTGGGGCGGATGCTCTTCTCCGGGGACGATGTATTCAAGCCCGTCAAGGTCCTCTCCGGCGGGGAGAAGGTGCGGTGCATGCTCTCCCGCATGATGCTCTTCGGCTCCAACGTGCTGGTGCTGGACCAGCCCACCAACCACCTGGACCTGGAGTCCATCACCGCCGTGAACAAGGGACTCATGGACTTCAAGGGCGTGGTGCTCTTCGCAAGCCACGACCACGAGTTCGTCCAGACCGTGGCAAACCGCATCATGGAGTTCCACGACGGACACCTGACGGATTTTCTGGGCACCTATGATGACTTCCTCCTGCGCCAGCGGGAGGCGGTCTGAAAAACCGGACGCAAAAAGCCCTGCCTCTCTCCGATCGGAGAGGGGCAGGGCTTTCTTGCAGTTGGAAAGAGAAATTGTGCTGTTTGCCGGGCCCTCAATCCGTCAGGGCGGCGCAGTCCGCCGGCCGGCCAGAGAGCATCTCCAGCCCGTGGGCCAAGGCGGGGAGCACGGCGTCCAGATTCTCCTTCGCCGCCTTGGGGGAGCCGGGGAGGTTCACGATCAGCGTCCCCTTCCGGATGCCCGCCTGGGCCCGGGAGAGCATGGCCCGGTTGGTGATCTGCGAAGAGGCGTAGCGCATGGCCTCCGGAATGCCCGGCGTCAGCCGCTCGCACACGGCAAGCGTGGCCTCCGGCGTCACGTCCCGGGGCGCAAAGCCGGTGCCGCCGGTGGTCACGATCAACTGGGCCTCCTCGCCGTCCGCGATGCGGCGGAGCACCGCCTCGATCAGCGGCTGCTCGTCCGGCACCAGCTCGGCGCCGGCCACCGCATACCCGGCCTCCTTCAGGATCTCTGCTACCAGGGGGCCGGCGCTGTCCGGCCGCTGGCCGCGAAAGCTCCGGTCACTGACGGTCACAACGATGGCGCGATACATCATACATCCTCCTTTGGCCGCTCCCCGGAGGGACGCAGCAGCAAAATATCCTCCGCCTGCACCGAAACGGTCAGTTTTTCCCGGCCGCTGATGGCCTGCCAGGTTTCCTTGTCCAGCTCCATGCGAAGGGGAGGGACGCCCTCGGCGGCCCCCTCCGGCCGCAGCAGCACGATGGTGGAGAACACGTCCTCCACCACCCGCAGGACCCGGACGGGGAAGGCGTTTTCTCCACCCTCCGCCGGGCGGACATGGTGGGCCCGGATGCCCACCCGGCGGGTATCAGCCGGCACGGCCCGGCCGCAGGAGAGGGTCAGCCCCCACTGGGGCAGGAGCACGGCGTCCCCCTGGGGCACGGCGTCGGCGTAGTTCTTGCAGCCGGAGAGCTGGGCGGCCGCCTCCGTGGCCGGCCGGTGAAACAGCTCCTCCAGGGTAACGGTCCCCTGGGAGGCGCCCCGGTCCAGCACACACACCCGGCGGCAGTTGCGAAAGACCTCTCCCCGGTCGTGGGAGACCCACAGAATGGGCCCCTGAAAGGCGGAGAGCTGGTCGGAGAGCTCCAGCTCCAGCTGGTATTTGAGATAGCTGTCCAGAGCGGAGAAGGGCTCGTCCAACAAAATGATCTCCGGCCGGGAGCACAGGATACGGGCCAGGGCCACCCGCTGCTGCTGCCCGCCGGAGAGCTGGCGGGGATACTGGCGCTCCAGCCCCTCCAGCCGAAACCGCTCCAGAGCCTCCGCCAGGGTCCGGCGCTTTTCCGCAGCCGTGCCCTCCCGAATGGCGCAGAGAATGTTTTTCTCCACCGTCATGTTGGGGAAGAGGGCGTACTGCTGGAAGAGGTAGCCCATCCGCCGCTTCTGGGGCGGCAGGTCCACGCCCTGCTCACTGTCGAACAGCACCCGGTCATTGAGGACGATCCGCCCCCGGTCCGGCCGGACGATGCCGGCGATGCACTTCAAGGTCATGCTCTTGCCGCAGCCGGAGGCGCCCAGAAGGGCGGTGACCTCGTCCCCCGCCTCCAGCTGCACCTGCAGGTGGAAGCTCCCCAGGCGCTTTTCAATGTCCACGGATAAGCTCATGCTCTGCGCCTCCTTCTGCCGCCCTCCACCAGAAAGTCCCGCCGCTCCAGCATGTTCACCGTCAGCAGCACCACGGCGGAGATGGCCAGATTCACCAGCACCCACTTCATGGCCAGGGCGTCGTTGTTGGTCTGCCAGAGCTGGTAGACGGTGGTGGAGATGGTGGCGGTCCGCCCGGGGGTGTAGCCCGCGATCATGGAGGTGGCGCCGTATTCGCCCAGGGCCCGGGCAAAGGAGAGCACCATGCCCGCCAGCACGCCCTGGCGGCAGCAGGGCATCCGGATGCGCCAGAAGATGTAGGTATTGGAGAGGCCCAGGGTCTGGCCGGAGTAGGCCAGCGTCTCGTCAAAGGCCTCGAAGGCCCCCCGCACTGTGCGGTACATCAGGGGGAAGATGACCACGGTGGTAGAGAAGATGGCGGACCACCAGGTCATCACCAGCTTGATGCCGAAGGTCTCCAGCACCCAGGCGCCCACCACCCGTTTGGGTCCCAGCAGCCGCAGCAGCAGATAGCCGATGACCGTGGGGGGCAGCACCAGAGGCAACGTCAAAACCACGTCCAGCACGCCCTTGACCAGCCGGGGGAGCCGGGCGATATAGTAGGCGGCGAACACGCCGGCAAAGAAGATGATGACCGTGGAGATCGCCGCCACCCGCAGCGAGTTCCAAAGGGGAAACCAGTCCATGGGATACCTCCCGCCGTTGTTTTTTCGTGGGATGGGCGAAGGCGCGGCGCGGCCGCGCCTCTCCGTCGAAAGTTCGCCCGCCGGAGCGGACGGGGATGTTGTCCTAATGGTAGCACAGGCGCTCTGCCCGGTCAACCGGGGACCGGGCAGAGCGTTGCTGCAGGAGATGGGTTTTTCTCAGAAGGCGGGGGAGAAGCCCACGCTCTCGAACACGGCCACGGCCTCGTCGCTCTGGAGGTAGTCCAGGAAGGCCTGGGCGGCCGCTTCCTTGTCGCCCTTGAGGACGGCGGCGGGGTAGATGACCTGGCCGCACATCTCGGCGGTGGCGCTGTCCACCACCGTCAGTCCGGCGGAGAAGGCGTCCGTCGCGTAGATGATGCCGCAGTCGGCGGAGGCCTCGCTGACCTGGGCGGTGACCTCCTTGACGTTGTTGCCGTAGGTCAAAACGCCGGAGGCGGCCAGGGCCTCCTCATCCAGCCCGTAGTAGGTCAGGATCTTCTGGGTGTACTGGCCCACCGGCACGTCGCTGTTGCCCATGGCCAGGAGCACGCCGCCGCTCTTGAGGAGCTCCGCCAGCTGGTCGAAGCTCTCGATGCCCTTGGGGTTGCCCTCCGGCACTGTCAGCGTCACCTTGTTCTCCAGCAGGTCGATGCGGCTGTCCGTCACGATGAGGTCCAGCCCGTCGGGGTTCTTGTCGGTGCCGATGAGGCTGCCGTCCATGGCGTTCATCTGCTTGGGCGCGGCGGAGATGAACAGATCGCAGTCCGCCCCCTCGCTGATCTGGGTGAGGAGCTTGCCGGAGGAGTCGAAGTTATAGGTCAGGGTCACGTTGGGGGCCACGGCCTTGTAGAGGTCCGCAATCTCCGTCAGGGTCTCCGTCATGGAGGCGGCGGCGAAGACGATGAGCTCCACCGACTCGGCGGCGGGCTCCTCCGGCGTGGCGGGCTCCTCCGGGGTGGTCTCCGCGGGCGTGGCGGTCTCGGCGGGGGTGGTGTTGGCAGGGGTCTCCGCCTTGGTGCCGCAGGCGGCCAAGGACAGGACCATGCACAGCGTCAGGAGTATGGCAAGTGTCTTTTTCATGGGGATCTTCCTTTCTTGATGTCGGGTCCGATGTATGTGGTCCGCACGCTGGCGGGGAAAAACAAGACGTGATACTCAATTGAGGGAAACGGTGCGGGAAACAGCGGGCCGGCCAGTGACCGGCCCTGCCGGGGACGATGCGCGTCGGGAAGCGAGAATTGCCCTTTGAAGCTCAGGCGAGAACGGACTTTCCAAAGGGACAGATGGGATAGCGGCAGGGCTTGCAGCCAAGGCACAGCCCGCCCTCACCCAGGGAGACGATGTCGCCTCGGGTGACCTCCACTCCGGCGGCGATGCGGGGCAGCACCAGGTCAAAGATGGTGGCTCCGGCGTACATCACGCAGCCGGGCAGGCCGCACACTACTGTACCGTCCTCGTAGTACCCCAGCAGGAACATGGCCCCAGGCAGCACCGGCGCGCCGTAGGTGACGATGCGGGCCCCGCTGCGACGGATGCCGCCGGGGGTGTTGTCGTCCGGGTCCACGCTCATGCCGCCGGTGCAGAGGATCAGCTCCGGATGGAGGGAGCGGGCCTGGGCAATGGCCTCCGCCACATTGTCCACCCCGTCGCCGGAGTAGAGGACGGAGAGGGTCTCGATGCCGTAGGCGGCCAGCTTGTCCCGCACCACCGGGGTGAAGGTATCCTGGATGAGGCCGGATCTCACCTCGCCTCCGGTGGCCACGATGACGGCGGTGGTCTTGATATAGGGCAGCAGCTCCAAAAGGGGTGCATCTCCGGCGGCGGCCTCCGCGGCGCGGAGCTGCTCCTCCGCGATGACCAGGGGGATGACCCGGGTGCCCGCCAGCTTGTCCCCCTTGCGGACCGGCGTGTTGCCGTGGCGGGTGGCGATCATGATGTCCTCCAGAGAGTTGACGGCCATCAGCGCCTGGGAGCGGACCCGGAAGAGCCCGTCGCACGCGGCGGACAGCTCGATCTTGCCCTCCTTGACAGCGCTGCGGGTCATGTGGTCGTTTTCGCACAGGGCGGCCAGCCGCTCCGCCGCGTCGTCCTCATGGACCATGCCGGGGGTCATCTCCCAGACGTACAGGTTCTCCTTTCCCATGGAGAGGAGCACAGGGATGTCCTCCTCCGTGACCACGTGGCCCTTGCGGAACCGGGCATCCTTATACTGGTCCTTGATGATCTGGGTCATGTCGTGGCACAGCACGTGACCCACGGCCTCCCGGGTGGGGATGCACTTCATACCCTCGCCTCCAAAATCTCAATCTCGTCGCCGGGGCGGACGGTGCCCTCCCGGACGACCACGGCGAAAATGCCCTCCGTGGGCATGACGCACCGGCCCACGGCCCGTTTGATGGCGCAATCCTGGTGGCACTCTTTGCCGATCTGGGTGATCTCCACCTCCGTCTCGCCGATGCGCAGGCGGCTCCCCACCGGCAGGGCCTTGAGATCCAGCCCCCGGGTGTTGATGTTCTCCGCGAAGACCCCGGCATTCAGGGGAAGGGGAGAGCGGCTTCGCATGGTGTCCACGCTCTCCTCCGCCAAAAGGCTGATCTGGCGGTGCCAGTCCCCGGCGTGGGCGTCCCCCACGATGCCGTGGCGCAGCTTCAGGCAGATCTCCGGGACGGGGTGCTTTTGCTCCCCCTTCCGCTCGCTGATGTTGACGGATGTGACGCGTCCCATGCTCATGCCTCCTTCGCGGTCCAGGAGCCGCTTTTGCCGCCGGTTTTTTCCAGCAGGCGGATCTGGGTGATCTCCATGTCCTTCTGCACGGCCTTGCACATATCATAAATGGTCAGGGCCGCCGCCGAAACGGCGGTCAGGGCCTCCATCTCCACGCCGGTGACGCCGGTGCAGGAGACCTCCGACCGGATGGAGACACGGCAGGGCGCGTCAGACAGGGAAAAGGTGATGTCGATGCCGGTGAGGGGCAGGGGGTGGCACATGGGGATCAGCTCCCAGGTGTGCTTGGCGGCCTGGATGCCCGCCACCTGGGCCACCGCCAGCACGTCGCCCTTCTTCATGGTCCCGGCGCGAATCTGCGCCAGCGTCTCCGGCGCCATCCGCACCTCGCCCACGGCCACGGCGGTGCGGTGGGTGGGGGCCTTCTCCGTCACGTCCACCATGTGGGCTCGGCCCTGCTCGTTGAAATGGGTCAGCTCTGCCATAGGGGTCTGCCTCCTTCTACCCGCCGATGCGGTTCATGGTGCGCCCGGCGTCGCTGGGGCGCTCCGCCAGGTGGTGGCGCGGGGGCTTCTGGGCGATGCCCCGGCGAATGGCCGCCTCCAGCGCGGCACCGTGGAGGCCCCGGAGGGGCAGCTCCTCCCCGCTGTGGAGGCAGCCCTTGAGATGGCCGTCCGACGTGATGCGGATGCGGCGGCACTGAGCGCAAAAATCGTGGCTGAGGGGGGAGATGAGCCCCACCGTCCCCCTGGCGCCGGGCAGGCGGTACCGCCGGGCCACGCCCTGGGGGTCGATCTCCTGTAAAGTGGGATACCTTTGCAGGATCGAATCTACCGATAAAAAGCAGCTCTTGTCCCACGCGGCGCAGGGACCCATGGGCATCAGCTCGATGAACCGGACCTCCCAGGGGTACACCATGGTCAAAGCCAGGAAATCCCCCACCTCATCGTCGTTGAAGCCGCCGATGAGTACAGTGTCCAGCTTCAGGCCGGAAAAACCGGCGGCCTCCGCCGCCCGGATGCCGGCAAGGACCTCCTCCAGCCGCCCCAGCCGGGTCATGGCGGCAAAGCGGTCCGGCCGCAGGGTGTCCAGGCTGATGTTCAGCCGGTCCACGCCGGCCTGGCGCAGGGGCCCGGCCAGTTGGGGAAGGCGTTGGCCGTTGGTGGTGAGGCACAGCTCCTCCAGCCCCGGGATGGACCGAAGCGTCCGGCACAGGTCCACGATGCCCCGGCGCACCAGAGGCTCGCCACCTGTTAAGCGAATCTTCTTTACACCGCAACGCACCGCTGCCTCCGCCATCTCCGCCAGTTCCTCCAGGGACAGGATGTCCCCATGGGCGCGCTTTTCCACGCCCTCGGGCTCCATGCAGTACCGGCAGCGGTAGCTGCAAAGGTCTGTCACCGAGAGGCGCAGGTAATCGATGGTTCGTCCGCAGCAGTCCTGCATAGGCGTGCTCCTCGTGATACTCAAATAAGGTCAACGATAATGATAGCAGTTTTTCTGAAAAAGTCAAGCATCTGGGAGGGAGTGGACCGAAAGGAGGAAGGCATGTGGCAGCTTATCTTTAGGGTTAAAAACGATTATTGATAATATCAATCACCATGATACCGCCCTCCCCGGAAAAAGTCAAGTGCCTTGACGGCCCCGGCCAGAAAGTGCTATTCTATGGAAAGAAGAACGAAGGAGGGAGCGCCATGCCCCTGCAAGAGCTGCTGGACATCCGCCCCGGCGTAACGGCGGTGCTGGGCGGCGGCGGAAAGACCACGCTGCTGCGCACCCTGGGGGAGGAGCTGGCCCAAAGGGGCCGGGTCCTGCTGTGCACCACCACGAAGATCTATCCTTTTCCGGACCTGCCCTGCGCCCGGACGGCGGAGGAGCTGGACGACCTGGCCCGCCGCCACCGTCTGCTCTGCACCGGAACAGAGGTGCCCGGCACCGGCAAGCTGACGGTGCCGACGTATCCCATGGCAGCCCTGGCGGCGCGATTCGACTATGTGCTGGTGGAGGCAGACGGCTCCGCCCAGCGGCCCATGAAGGCCCACGCCCCCCATGAGCCGGTGATCCCGGCGGAGGCGAACCAGCGCATTTTGGTAGTGGGGGCCTCCGGCTTCGGCCGTCCCATCCTGCGGGCGGCCCACCGGCCGGAGCGGTATGCGGCCCTGGCGAAGGCGTCCGTGGAGGACGCTGTGACGCCGGAGCGGGCGGCGGCGGTGCTGCGGTCCGAGGGACTGCATGATAGAATTTATGTAAACCAAGTGGAGACGCGGCAGGCCCGTGAGGATGCCGGGGAGCTGGCCAAACGGCTGGCGTGCCCGGTGCTGGCGGGGTCGCTGCGGGAAGGGAGATATGCAGTATGCTGATCGTGATCCGAGGGGCGGGAGACCTGGCCACCGGCACCGCTCTGCGCCTGTGGCGAGCGGGGCTTTCCGTGGTGATGACGGAGGTGGCCGCGCCCACGGCCATCCGCCGGACGGTGTGCTTTTCCCAGGCGGTGGTCCACGGCGAGGCCGTGGTGGAGGAGGTGACAGCCCGTCTGGCAGGCGGAGCGGAGGAGGTCCCTGCCCTTCTGGGGCAGGGGGTCATCCCGGTGCTGGTGGACCCGGATGCGTCCTGTATCCCGGCCCTTCGGCCGGACGCGGTGGTGGACGCCATCTTGGCCAAGCGCAATCTGGGCACCCGCATCACCGACGCGCCGGTGGTGGTGGGTGTGGGCCCGGGCTTCACGGCGGGGGAGGACTGCCACGCCGTGGTGGAGACCATGCGGGGCCATTACCTGGGCCGGGTCCTCTATCACGGCTCCGCCCAGCCCAACACCGGCATCCCCGGCCTCATCGGCGGGTTTGCGGGGGAGCGGGTGCTGCGCGCCCCGGCGGAGGGGACCTTCCGCCAGCTGCTGGACATCGGCGCCCAGGTGAAGCAGGGGGACATTGCCGCCACGGTGGAGGGCGTGCCCATGGTCTGCACGCTGGACGGCGTGCTTCGGGGCATCCTGGCGGACGGTACGCCGGTCTTCCGGGGCATGAAGGCGGGGGACATTGACCCCCGCTGCAAGATCGAGCATTGTTACTGCGCCAGCGACAAGGCGCTGGCGGTGGGTGGCGGCGCGCTGGAGGCGGTGCTGGCCCTCAGCGGTATTTTGAAGGAGGGACATCATGGCGGAAAATGAAGTGAAGCTGACCAAGCTCGCCAAGTGCGCCGGCTGCGGCGCTAAGGTGGGCGCCGGCGTACTGAGCCAGCTGCTGGAGGGGCTCCAGGTCCACCGGGACCCCAATTTGCTGGTGGGCTTTGACAAGAGCGACGACGCCTCGGTCTACAAGGTCTCCGATGAGCTGGCCCTGGTGCAGACGGTGGACTTTTTCCCGCCCATTGCGGACGATCCTTATCTCTTCGGCCAGATCGCGGCCACCAACGCCCTTTCCGACGTGTATGCCATGGGAGGCGAGCCCAAGCTATGCCTGAACATCATGGCCATTCCGGAGTCCATGCCCCGGGAGGCGGTACACCAGCTGCTGCGGGGCGGGTATGACAAGGTCTATGAGGCGGGGGCCATGATCACCGGCGGCCACAGCATCCTGGACGACGAGCCGAAGTACGGCCTGGCGGTGACGGGGTTCGTCCATCCCGACCGGGTGCTGACCAACTCCGGCGCAAGGCCCGGGGATGTGCTGCTCTTCACCAAGCCTTTGGGCATCGGCGTGCTCACCACCGCCGCCAAGGCGGACATGGCCTCGCCGGAGAGTCTGGACCTTGCCCACCGGCTGATGACCACCCTGAACAAGTCCGCCCGGGACGCCATGGTGGACTTTCGCGTTCACGCCTGCACAGATGTGACGGGCTTCGGTATGCTGGGCCATGCTTACGAGATGGCCCAGGGCAGCGATGTAGAGATCGAGCTTTCTGTAAAGGAGATCGACTTTATCCCGGAGGCGGGAGAGCTGGCCCGCATGGGCATCCTGCCGGAGGGAATGTACCGCAACCGCACCTATGCCGAGCCCGGCGTGGACGCGGGGGACACCCCCCTCTGGCAGCAGGACCTGCTGTACGACCCCCAGACCGCCGGCGGCCTTTTGATGGCGGTGGACCCGGCGGACGCGGAGGCGCTGTTTGCCCGGCTGCAAGGCTCCGTGCCCAGCGCCCAGCGCATCGGCATGGTGCGGCCCTATCGGGGCGGGAAGCGGATCTTCCTGCGCTGAAAAAAAGAGAGGACCGCCCCCGGACTGCAAACGCGGTCCGGGGGCGGTCCTTTTGAGAAAGAGAGAAGCGGCAGATGTGTCAGTCGTCCGGCTCTGTTTCCACCTCCAAAATGGCGCCGGTGCGGGCGTCGATGTCATACTCGTAGGATACGCCGTTGCAGACGAATTCCACCTCCTAGACCGGGACCCCATCCTCCCGGTCCCGCTCCCAGGAGAGGTCCCGGGCATCCTGCCGGGCGATGCCGGCGTGGGTCAGGGCGATGGCGACGGCCCGCTCCGGGTCGATGGCGGCGGATACCGCCTGGCCGCCGGTCCAGCCATCATCCCGGTCATCATCCCGGTCGCGCTCATCGTCATCGTCGTCCCGGTCGTCATCCCACGATCCGGGGCCGGAGAGGGGCTCCGTGTCCACCTCCAAAATGGCGCCGGTGCGGGCGTCGATGTCGTATTCGTAGGCCATGCCGCCGGACGCGAATTCCACCTCGTAGACCATGGCGCCGTCGTCATATTCCAGCTCCCAGCGGAAGCGGGAGATCTGGTCTTCCGTCAGCCCTGCATGGCGCAAAGCGATTTCCCTGGCGGCGTCCTGGCCCAGATAGGCCTTGTCGCTGGCCTGCCCTGTGCTGCGCAGCCCCTCCGGCAGGTCTCCCTGCAATAGGAGGTTCAGATCGTTGATGGAGAGGGGGGCCAGCTCTTCCAGGGTGCAGAGGGGGTGGGCCGACCGGACGGCCTGGAGAAGCTTTGCCTTGCCCGGCGTGACGGAGAGGGACTGAGACAGGATCTCCAGTTCCTGCTCCTGTCCCACCGTCTGGCTGAGGACGGCCAGTGTACCGCCGGGAGAGGCGGCCGCAGCCGCATTTTCCAGCCGGAGACGCAGCGCCTCGGCTGTGGAGGCGTCCTTCCCCTCCACGGACACCAGGATGGAGTTGGCGCTCTCGCTGAGATAGCCGGCGTCCGCCATGGCACTCACCAGCGCACGGACGGCGTCCTCCGGGGTGCTGCCCCGCAGGTCCAGAGCGCGGAGGACGGCGGCGCCTTCGTCGTTGCGCCCTGCCGCGTCCAGGACCCGTTCCTTCTGGTTCAGGTGAAGGACGATGCTGGGATTCACGTCCAGAGAGACGGAAGCGCCCACAGTGTGCCCCATCCGATAGCTCCGCAGCCCCAGGGAAGCTCCGGCCAGCACCACCAGCGCCGCGGCCACGGCGGAGAGCCGGGCGGCCCAGGGCCGCCGGCGGCTTTGGGCCGGGGGGACAGAGAGCTGAGGTTGGGAGGCGCAGTCCCTTAGAAGCGAGGGGGGCAGGTCAGGAGTCAGAGCGGAGAGGGAATGTTGAAGTCTGGTTTCCAGTTCGCGGTCAGTCATGGGGTTCCGCCTCCTTTGTCAAAGCGCGTTTTAGCTTTTTCAATGCCCGATGATAACGGGAGAGGACCGTCGCCAGCGGGCAGGACAAAAATGCGGCGATCTCCCGGTGCCGGAAGCCGGATACGGCGTGGAGCAGCAGGATCTCCCGCTCCGGGTCGGAGAGGGCAGACATGCTCTCCCGCAGCAGGATGCGATCCTCCGGGGAGAGAGTCGGGCAGTCGGCCAGCGCGCATGCCCAGCTCTCGTCGGAAAGGGGCTGGCTTCGCGTCCGCTCCCGCAGCCGCTGCACGCTCAGGTGCTTCGTGATGGTCAAGATCCAGGCCAGGGGCTTTCCCTGGGATACATACCCGGGCGCGGCGCTCCAAATTTGCAGGTAGCTGTCATGGAGCACGTCTTCGGCGTCAGGGATGTGCTTTAGGGTGGAGAGGGCCAGGGCGTAAACAGGGGTCTTGGTGGCCTCGTAAAGCTCCGCCAGGGCATCGGTGCTGCCCTGGGCAATGCGTGTCAGGCACCGGTCCAAAATCTCGGCGTCCATGCCGGGGGAAATCTGATCGATCATATGGCATCGTGTCCTTTCAACAGGATAACGGAGAAGCGGCACGTTTTATTGCAGCCCCGGCAAGAAAATATAAAAAGCGACACAAGCTGCTCTCGAAAAAAGAGGAGCGGGACCTTCCCACTCCTCTTGCTGCGCTGCCAGGCGCAGACGGAAGGGCCGCCTCTGGCGGTCAGTACGCCTGCTCCATGGCCAGGATCTCCCGGTAGAGCCGATCGTTTACCGGGGTGGGGACGCCGGACTCCCGTCCCAGGTGCCGCACCGTGCCGGAGAAGAGCTCCACCTCGCTTTTGCGGCGGGCCTTGGCGTCCTGCCGCATGGAGGGCTCCCCGTGGGCGGGAAGGCTGTCGATCACGGCGGCCCACGCGGCCACGTCCGCCTCCGTCAGGGGGATGCCCCGGGCCTGGGCCACGGCGGCCACCTCCCGCATGGCGCCCAGCATGGTGTCCCGCACCTCGCCGGGGACCTGCATGGCGCCGTACCCGCAGCGGTACACCATGGCCGCCTGGTTGCAGCCGGTGTTGCACAGGAGCTTGCTCCACATGTGGAGCCGGATGTCCGGCGGCAGGGAGTAGGGGAAGCCGATGCCGTCGAAAAAGGCGGTGAGCCGGCGAAGGTGGCAGGCGTCATACCCCTCCGGCACGCCGATGGCCAGCTCGCCCACAGGCTCCACCGTGACGACGCTGCCCTCCTTTTTGGCGCTCATCTTCTGGGCCACGCACCACACGATCTGCTCCGGGGAGAAAAGCTCTCCCAGCACCTCCTCGCTGGAGATGCCGTTGAGCACGGAGAGAAGGGTGGTCTCCGGCGTTACCACGCGGCGGCAGGACTCCGCCGCCTGGCGCAGGGCACCGAACTTGGTGGAAAAGAGCAGAAGGTCCACCGGCGGCGCCGCGGTGGTGTCCACATAGTGGAGCGGGCAGGGCCGCCCGTTGTAGAGGAGCGCTTCTGCCTCGTAACGGCGAACGCGCTCTCTGTCCGCCAGCACCAGCACCCGCTCCGGACCCAGGGCCTGGGTCAGAAGATGGGCAAAGGAGACGCCAAGAGCCCCCCGGCCCACGACGCCTACCGTTTCGATCGGTTTCATATGGGTCCCTCCCGGTTCGATAAGATAAACCGGCGTACCGCCCATGGCGGCACGCCGGAAATACACGTCGCTCAGGCCACCCGATCCAGCCACCGGAGGTCATAGGGCTCGAAGACGACCTTTTCATAGGCGTCCACGTCCAGCTGCACACCGGTCCAATCGGAGTGGATGTCGCCGTTTTGCTTGATGAGGATGTCATAGAGGATGTCATAGGTCACGCCGTCGGCGGGATCGGTCTCCACGATGGTGGAATAGGGCAGGGTCTTGTGATAGGTCAGCTCCATGCCCTGATAGTCGAAGTGGAAGCCGCAGCGCATCCGGCAGCCGTCCAGCCCCGTGTAGCGGGCGATCTCCTTCAGGTCCCGCAGGATCTTGTCGTTCTCCTCATCATAGAGGTTTTCCGGTGTGGTGGCGGTATAGTCGAAGCGGAACTGGATGGAGGCGCCGGGCAGCTTTTTGAACCGGTCCAGATAGGGGATCAGGTTCTGGGCGGGATAGTTCTTGTACAGCACGCAGTTCACCCGGAAGGGCACCGGCAGCCGGGCAAGCAGAGAGTCGTTGGACTCCACCACATACTTTTGCATGTGGCGGGAGACGTTGATGCAGGAGATCTTATGCTTATTCCGCTCCGCAAAGGCCAGCACGTCTTCCTCCGACTGGCACTCGGACACCGGCAGGGTGGTGTTGATATAGACCTTGTGGGTGGTGGGGATCTGGTCCAGCATGATCTGCAGGGACTGCAGGTCCGCAAAGGGCTCGCCGCCGGTGAAAACGAAATCACAGTAGGGCGTGATGGCGTCCATCCGGCGGATGCTCTCGCAGATCTTCTCCAGCGAAAAGCCGGTCAGATCGGCGTATTCCTCTTTATTCACGCAAAACGGGCAGTGGTTCTTGCAGTCATAGGGGACAAAGACCGTCACCGTGGCGCCGCCGACCCGGGTCTTGTAGGGATGTTTCATGATACTCGTCTCTCCTGGCATCTATGGAGACGGCGGAGCCGCCTCAAAAATTTGGACTGATATGGGAAGAACAGGACCCGTCCTGCTCCCGCTCCCAACCAGTATGGTCTAACACAGCACTACTCATTTTACTGGATTTTTTTCGGCAGGTCAAGAGAAAATCCGAAAATCTCCCTTGCTCTCCCTTGCTATCGGGGAAAATCCGCAAAAAATCTCCCAAAATCGGACTGCCTTCCGCTGCGGCTCCCATCCGCCCGCCGGCGATGCCTGCCCC
>JAFUGI010000106.1 GCA_017469475.1 Oscillibacter sp.
TATTATTAAAATTTATTGCGATTTGAAATCAAATTTGCGCCGTTTCCGCGGAAAAAACATCCCTGTCTCGCCGGAAAAGCACGGACCGCTCCGCCGCAGGCCGACGGCCCGCCGGCAGGGGCGCCGCGCCCCCTCCGCCCCAGAGGGCCCGGGCGGCACTTCGCCTGTGAGGGGGGCGTTGGCGCATGGGGGGAACTTTGCCCGCAAGATAGCGCCGCGCCCGCAAGGGACGTTTTTATCAGGGAGTTCCCAGAAATCCCCAGTTTCCGCGCCGTGAACAGGAGATTTCCTTTACCCCAAAATGACCGCGCCCTTGTCCCGCTCCGCCAGGCCCGCCTTGATGCGGTACACCGTGGCGGCGGGCTCCAGCTTGGTCTGCTCGCCGGTGGCCATGTCCTTGCAGGTGACCACCCCCGCCTGCACCTCATCCTCCCCCAGGAAGATGACGTAGGGGATGGAGAGCTTGTCGGCGTAGGCGATCTTCTGCTTGAACTTCTTTTCCTCGCAGTGGAGCTGGGTGCGGATGCCGTTTTGCCGCAGGAGGGTGGCCAGGGAGATGGCGGGGGACAGGTCCTCCGTCATGGGCAGGATCAGCACATCCGCCGGGGCGGTGGGGAGGTCCGGGTTCAGCATCCCCTGCTCCCCCAGCACGTAGAAAAGCCGGGTCAGGCCGATGGAGATGCCGGCGCCGGGGAGCTGGCGGTCCGTGTAGAACTCGGCCAGGTTGTCGTACCGGCCGCCGGAGCAGACGGAGCCGATCTCCGGGTGGTCCAGGAGGGTGGTCTCATACACCGTGCCGGTGTAGTAGTCCAGCCCCCGGGCGATGGTCAGGTCCACGGCGAAATTCTCCGCCGGGACGCCGAAATCCCCCAGATACCGCACCACGGTGGAAAGCTCCTCCAGCCCCTCGTCGAAAAGGGGGCTGCGGCCCCGGTAGGTCTCCAGCGCCGCAAGCACGGCGCCGCTCTCCCCGGTGATGGCGATGAAGCGCAGGATCTCCTCCGCGTCCGCGGGGGAGACGGCGAAATCCTCCGTCAAAATGGCCTTCACCTTTTCGGGGCCGATTTTTTCCAGCTTGTCCACGGTGCGCATGATGTCCCCGGACTTTTCCGAAAGGCCCAGCATGGCGTAGAACCCGTTCAGGATCTTCCGGTTGTTCACCCGGATCTGAAACCGCCGGAGCCCCAGGGCGGAGAAGGTCTGGTAGATGATGGCGGGGATCTCCGCCTCGTTGATGATGGACAGCTTCCCGTCCCCGATGATGTCGATGTCCGCCTGATAGAACTCCCGGAAGCGGCCCCGCTGGGCCCGCTCGCCCCGGTAGACCTTGCCGATCTGGTAGCGGCGGAAGGGGAAGGACAGGTCGTTGTAGTGCAGGGCCACGTACTTGGCCAGGGGCACCGTCAGATCAAAGCGGAGGGACAGGTCCGCGTCCCCCTTCTGGAAGCGGTAGATCTGCTTTTCCGTCTCGCCGCCGCCCTTGGCCAGCAGCACGTCGCTGGACTCGATGACGGGGGTATCCAGGGGGGTAAAGCCGTAGAGGGCGTAGGTCCGGCGCAGGATCTCCATGATGCGCTCCAGCTGCTGCTGGGGGGCGGGGAGGAGCTCCATAAAGCCGGAGAGGGTCCGGGGGGTCATTTTCGCCATGTTGTGTACTCCTTTGTCGTGATGTGGTGGGCCGCTCCGGGGAGGAGAGGCGATGCTGGGCCGAAAAACGAAAAAACGCTCCCATCCCAAGGCCATTGGGACGAGAGCGGAGACCGCTTCGTGGTGCCACCCAAATTCGGGGCCGCAGCCCCCTTTTCGACCTCCGTGGGCACGGGGAGGGTGCCGTGGGCGTTTCCGCCCCCGCTCCGCCGCTGTCCTTCCTCCGTGCCGAACGGGACGCTTCCAGCCTGAGGCGTCCCTCTCTGGGGATCGGGTGACAGAGTACTGCTGCGGCATCTGCGCGGAGCCGCCCGGAAAGGACGGCGTGAAGGGCGCCCCAAGGGCGCCGGGTATCCGCCGCTTCCGGCGGGCGAGGCCGGGGGCGGAAGAGCTTGCCGGGGGAGGGGGGGTCAGGCGATGGGCCGGGTGGAGGGATTGACGATGCACCGCCAGTCCAGATCGCCCCGGGCCAGGCCCAGCACCAGCATCTCCGCCGTGGCGATGTTGCTGGCGAAGGGGATGTTGCTCTGGTCGCACAGCCGGGAGATGTAGCTCACGTCGCCGGCCATGGCCTCGTTGGTGGGGTCGTTGAAAAACAGCACCAGGTCAAACTCGTTGTAGGCGATGCGGGCGCCGATCTGCTGGCTGCCGCCGTGGGCATAGCTCAAAAAGCAGTGCACGTTCAGCCCGGTGGCCTCCGCCACCATGTGCCCGGTGGTATTGGTGGCATAGATGTGGTGGTGGGACAGGACGCCGGCATAGGCCGTGCAGAACTGGACCATCAGCTCCTTCTTGTTGTCGTGAGACATCAGCGCGATATTCATAAAAAGGACTCCTTCCTTGTATCTTCCAAATGGGCCATAATGAGCCGTTGCGAAGGGTATTTCGCAAGCGGGCCGCGCTCCGGCGTGTCACTTCACCCGCAGCAGGGGCACCCGCTCCCCCGTGAGCCGCCGGGCGATGTTGCGGTAAGCGGCGGCAGCCTGACTGGACGGGGCGGAGAGGGCCGGGGGCACCCCCCGGTTCAGGCTCAGGGGCAGGGCGTCGTCCTCCGGCACCACGCCGATGAGGGGCAGGCCCGCCTTGTCCATGGCGTCGTCGATGGTGGCGTGCATGCTGCGCAGGAGCTTGCGCCGCACCCGGTTCACCACCAGATGCACCCGCCCGGCGCCGAAGCGCCGCAGCTCCATCACGGTGTGCTGGGCGTCCCGCAGGGACGAGGCGTCCGACGTGGTGACCACCACCACCCGGTCCGCGCCGCACACCGCCAGGGAAAATCCGTACCCCAGGCCTGCCGGCGCGTCCAGCAGGCACAGGTCAAAGTCCTGCCGGACGCGGTCCAGCAGGGCGGTCATCTCCTCCTCCGTCACCTGGCGGCCCCGGAGCCGCACGGGGGCGGTGAGGAGGAACAGGCCGGGCAGGCGGGGGTGCTCCACCACCGCTGCATTCAGCGAACAGCGGCCCTGGGCCACGTCCGTAAAATCCATCAGGGCCTGGTCGGACAGGCCCAGCGCCAGGTCCAGGTTCCGCAGTCCCACGTCGCAGTCCACACACAGCACCCGCAGTCCCTGCTGCGACAGTGCCGCGCCCACGCCGGCGGTGAGCGAGGTCTTGCCTGTTCCGCCCTTGCCGGACACCACGGCGATACATTGTCCGCGCTGGCTCATGGCGCATGCTCCTTCCTTCCCCCCATCGGCCCGCCTGGAGCCGGCGGAGGGGGGATGATCGTATATTATAGCGGATTTTTCTTGATCTTTGCAAATATTCTGGGATATTTTTTCGGCGTTTCCCGGCATTTTCGGATGATGATGAGCCGGTGGCGCACCTCCGTGCCGGGAATGGCGTAGTCCGCCGTCCGGACCAGCTCCCCGCCCAGAAGGCCGATGGCCCGCCGGGCGGAGGAGAGCTCCTCGTCGGAGCTCACGCTCTTCATGGCGAGGAATTGTCCGCCCACGCGCACCAGGGGGAGGCACAGCTCCGCCAGCACGGGAAGGGGCGCCACCGCCCGGGAAACGGCACAGTCAAAGGTCTCCCGGTGGTCCGCGGCGAACTCCTCCGCCCGGCCGTGGACGCAGGCCACGTCTGTAAGGCCCAGGTCCGCGCACACGTCCCGCAGGAAGTCCACCCGTTTTCCCAAGGCGTCCAGCAGCGTCAGACGGAGAGAGGGCTCCGCGATGCGCAGCACCAGGCCGGGAAAGCCGGCGCCAGTGCCCACGTCGATGACGGAGGCCCCGCCAAGGGGCACCTCCCGCAGCAGGGCGGCGCTGTCCAGAAAGTGGAGGGCGGCGATGTCCTCCGGCGCGGTGATGGCGGTCAGGTTCATGACTCGGTTCCGCTCCGTCAGCAGCTCCGCGTAGCGGACCAGGGCGGGGACGCAGGCGTCAGACAGCCCCAGCGCCCCCAGGCCCTGGCGCAAAAGGCGCTCCATTACTGCTTTTTCAGCAGGTCGCGGATCTCGGTGAGCAGCAGCTCTTCCTTGGTGGGCTCGGGAGGAGCGGGCTCCTCAGCGGGGGCCTCCTCTTCCTTCTTCTTGGCCAGCTCGTGGGCCTTGTTGAAGCTCTTCACGATGGCAAACACCACCAGCGCCACCAGCACGAAGTCGATGACCGTGGCCACAAAGGTGCCGAAGCCCAGGGTGATGGCCTCCTTCACCACCTCGCCGGCGGCGTCCACCTCGGCAGGACGGACGATGACGTTCAGAGCGGTCATGTCCCGGGCGCCGAAGATCCAGCTGATGAGGGGCATAAAGATGTCGTTGACCAGGGAGGTGGTGATCTTGCCGAAGGCGGTGGCGATGATGACGCCGACGGCCATGTCCAGCACGTTGCCCCGCATGATGAATTCCTTGAACTCCGCGACCAGTTTCTTCATTTGCAGCATCTCCTTTTCTAACACACACAGTTTGGATGGAACTTTAAATAACGATCTGTATAAAACCACACGAACAATACAGATCGGAATTTACCGCTTGGGGATCAGGCGGTCCTTGCCGCCCATATAGGGCCGCAGCACCTCTGGGATGAGAACGGTGCCGTCCGGCTGGAGGTTGTTCTCCAGGAAGGCGATGAGCATCCGGGGCGGGGCCACGCAGGTGTTGTTCAGGGTGTGGCACAGCTGCATCTTGCCGTTTTCGTCCTTGTAGCGGATGCGCAGGCGCCGGGCTTGGGCGTCGCCCAGGTTGGAGCAGGAGCAGACCTCGAAGAACTTCTGCTGGCGGGGGGACCAGGCCTCGATGTCGCAGGACTTGACCTTCAGGTCGGCCAGGTCGCCGGAGCAGCACTCCAGCTGGCGCACGGGAATATCCAGGGAGCGGAACAACTCCACGGAGTAGCGCCACAGTTTTTCATACCAGTCCCGGGACTCCTCCGGCTTGCAGACCACGATCATCTCCTGCTTTTCAAACTGGTGGATGCGGTACACGCCCCGCTCCTCGATGCCGTGGGCCCCCTTCTCCTTGCGGAAACAGGGGGAGTAGGAGGTGAGGGTCTGGGGGAGCTTGTCCGCCGGCATGATCTGGTCGATGAAGCGGCCGATCATGGAGTGCTCGGAGGTGCCGATGAGGTACAGGTCCTCCCCCTCGATCTTGTACATCATGCCATCCATATCCGTCTGGCTCATGACGCCCTCCACCACGTTGCCGTGGATCATGAAGGGGGGGATGCAGTAGGTGAAGCCCTTGTCGATCATGAAGTCCCGCCCGTAGGCCAGCACCGCCTCGTGGAGCCGGGCGATGTCCCCCAGCAGGTAGTAGAACCCGTTGCCGGAGACCCGGCCGGCGGCGTCCAGGTCGATGCCGTTAAAGGACTCCATGATCTCCGTGTGGTAGGGGATGGGGAAGTCGGGAACACGGGCCTCGCCGAAGCGCTCCACCTCCACGTTGCAGGAGTCGTCCGGCCCCAGGGGCACGGAGGGGTCGATGATCTGGGGGATCAGCAGCAGCTTCTGGTGAAGGGCGTCCTCCAGCTCTGTCTCCTGACTCTCCAGCTCCGCCAGGCGGTCTGCCTGGGCCTTGACCTTGGCCTTCACGGCCTCGGCCTCCTGGAGCTTGGACGGGTCCTTTTTGGCCTGGCCCATCAGCATGCCGATCTGCTTGGAGAGGCTGTTGCGCTCCGAGCGGAGCTGGTCGGCCTCCGCAATGGCGGCGCGGCGTCTGGCGTCCAGGTCGATGACCTCATCCACCAGGGGGAGCTTGGCGTCCTGGAACTTTTTGCGGATGTTTTCCCGGACGACCTCGGGGTTTTCCCGAATAAAACGAATATCCAACATGGTTTTCACCTCGATCAAAAATTGCGGGGACAGACAGCGCGGCGGGGGAATGGCACCAACGCACCGCGCCGGCGGGGGAAGGCAAGAGCGCGAAACGCGAGGGAAACGGCGAAAAGAAACAGGGAAAAAATACAAGAAAGAACAGGGGACAAACCCTCTTTTCAGGGCGGAGCCCAGCGGAGCGGGTCCGGCCCGGAGAGGAGGAGCAGCGAAACGAGAGAGCTTTCGCGCTCTGCGCGGAAGCGAGGGATGTGGAGCTTGCTCCGACGATGTTTCACGTGAAACATCACCCTCCGTCACGGCGCCCGACGGGCCTCCTGCTCGGCAAGACGGGCCTCCACCGCGTCCTTGAGCTGGCGGTAGTAGGCGGCGGGGGAGATCATGGTGCCCCGCTGGTCCGGCAGGTCGCCGGTGAGGCCGCTGGCCTCAAAATCCTGGATGGAGTCCCGGCAGGAGGTGTACCACCCGTTCAGGTACTCCATTTGAATGGTATAGAGCTGCTGCATGGCCTGGGCCTGCCGGCTGGCGGCCTGGGCCTCGGCGGAGGCGGACTCCAGCGCCTGAGCGGTCTCCGCCAGCTGATCCTGGGCCTGGGAGAGCTGGGCTTCCAGCTGGCGCTGCTGCTCCTGAAGGGTGATGAGCTTGTCCTGGATCTCCTGGACCTGCTGCATGTTGGAAAGGTCGCTTTGGAGCCGTCCCAGAGCCTCGGTGTTGTTTCGCTGGTGGATGAGGAGGGACATGCCCATGAGCAGAAAGGCGGCGATGAACAGCAGCAGGATGTACACGATCACCGGCTTGCCGCCGGGACTTTGGGGGGTGGTCTCCTCCGGGGCGGGAGCGCCCTCGGACCGCTTTTCAAGCTTCATGGCCGGGTCCTTTCTGCGCCTTTTTTACCCGCAGCAGGGCCAGCGCGTCCAAAAGCTCGTTGAGATCGTCCAGACCGTAGTACTCCAGCTCGATGCGGCCCTTTTTTCGGCCGGTGACGATGCGCACCCCCCGGCCCAGCCGGGAGGACAGGGCCTTCTGGGCCTCGGCGGTGTAGTCCACCTTCTGGGGGTCGGCGGCCTTGGGAGGTTTTTCCTCGGCGGCCAGCCGCTTGGCAAGGCTCTCCGCCTGCCGGACGGAGAGGCCTCCGGCCACGATGGCGTCCGCCGCCTTTTTTTGCAGTCCCGCCGGCAGGGGCACCAGGGCCCGGGCGTGGCCGGCGGTGAGCTTGTCCTCCTCTACCAGGCGGCGCACGGCGGGGGACAGGTCCAGAAGCCGCAGGGCGTTGGCCACGGCGCTGCGGGACTTGCCCACCCGGTTAGCGGCCTCCTCCTGGGTCATGTGGTACTGGTCGATGAGGGTGCGGTAGCCGGCGGCCTCCTCCAGGGGGTTCAGGTCCTCCCGCTGGAGGTTTTCGATCATGGCCAGCTCCGCGGCGGTGCGGTCGTCCGCCTCGATGACCACGGCGGGGATCTCGCTCAATCCCGCCAGCCGGGCGGCCCGCCAGCGCCGCTCCCCGGCGATGATCTGATAGTAGCCGGAGGAGAGCTTGCGCACCGTCAGGGGCTGGATGACGCCGTGCTGCCGGATGGATTCCGCCAGCTCGGCCAGTGCCGCCTCGTCAAAGTGCTTGCGGGGCTGGGAGGAGTTGTTCTCCACGCTGGCAATGGGCAGATACATGGTGCCGGAGGCTTCCGGCTTGAGCACGTCGTCCCCCAGCAGCGCGCCGAGGCCCCGGCCCAGACCGGAGGTTTTTTTGGCCATGAGAAACTTCTCCTTTCCGTGGGGACCGGACCGCGCCATGGCGCGGCCGGCGTCACACCGATTGCTTGTTCAGAAACTCCGATGCCAGGGCGGTATACGCCGCGGCGCCCCGGCAGGTGCGGTCGTAGGCGGTGATGGGCTTTCCGTGGCTGGGGGCCTCGGACAGGCGCACGTTCCGGGGGATGACGGTGGCGTACACCTTGCCGGGGAAGTAGTGCTTGACCTCCTCCGCCACCTGAAGGGCCAGGTTGGTCCGCCCGTCGAACATGGTCAAAAGCACGCCCTCCAGCTCCAGCCGGGGGTTCAGGGACCGGCGCACCAGGCGCACGGTGTTCATCAGGTCGGACAGCCCCTCCAGCGCGAAATACTCCCCCTGCACCGGCACCAGCAGCGTGTCCGCGGCGCACAGGGCGTTGAGGGTCAGAAGCTCCAGAGAGGGCGGGCAGTCGATGAAGAGGAAGTCATACGCCGGCGCCAGCTGCGCCAGGGCGTCCCGCAGCAAAAACTCCCGCCGCTCCATGCCGATGAGCTCGATGCCCGCGCCGGCCAGAGCCTTGTTGGAGGGCAGCACGTCCCCAAATCGGGTGCGGACCACGGCCTCCGCCGGGGGCAGCCCCTCGATCATCACGTTGTAGACCCCCTTGGACACGGACTTGTCCACTCCCATGCCGGAGGTGGCGTTGGCCTGGGGGTCAAAGTCGCACAGCAGCACCCGCTGCCCCGCCTCGTGCAGGGCGGCGGCCAGGTTGACGCAGGTGGTGGTTTTGCCCACGCCCCCCTTTTGGTTGACGATGGCAACGGTCTTGGCCATGGGACACCACCTGCTTTCCTGTTCGCCCGGGGGCGAGAATGGCGCCGGGCGACCGGCGCGGCAAAGCGGACGCCCGACGGGGCGCCATTTTGCTGTGCCCTCTATTATAGCAATACCGTGGGTGGCTTGCAAGGGCAAAAGCAAAAAAAGTGTCGCCGCCGGAGGGGAGAAGCGATGCCCGGTGGAAAAACAGGACCGGCGGGATGTTTCACGTGAAACATCCCGCCGGTTCCATTGACGAAATGGAGGTCAGGACCCCAGCAGCAGCCCGCCCCGGGGAGGCAGGGTCAGAGTCAGAAGGCCGTTCTCCGCCGGGAACTCCGCCCCGGTCAAAAGCTCCCGGGCGGTCTTTCCCTGCCAGGGGATGGTCAGCATGGGGGCGCCGCCGCCGGCGTTGAGGACCAGGGCGGTGCGCTCTGTCTCCGTCTGGCGGAGGAAGGCCATGAGGGGGCCGACGGTGTAGAGCCAGTGGAGCTGGCCCTCCCGCAGGGAGGGGCGGGTCCGGCGCAGCTGCCCCAGGGCGGCGAAGTGGGCCCGCAGGGCCGTGTCCTCCTGCCCCCAGGGGTAGGCGCCCCGGTTGAAGGGGTCCTCCCACCCCTCCATGCCGGCCTCGTCCCCGTAGTACACGGTGGGGGAGCCGGGGAAGCAGAAGAGCACCATGGCCGCCATGCGCACCAGGGCAATGCCCCGCTGCCGCTGCTCCGGCGAGAGGCGGAAGGCGGCCCGCTCCTCCCGGCTCTCCGGCACTCGGTCCGCTCCCAGCACCGTCAGGATGCGGGGGGTGTCATGGGTGCCCAGAAAGTTCATGCAGGAGGCGAAGGCGGCGGGGGGATAGTTCTCCCGCAGGGTCTCCATGGCCTCCCGGAAGGCGTCGGCGTCCCCGCCCTGGAGATAGGCCAGAAGCGCCGTGCGGAAGGGGTAGTTCATGACCCCGTGGAGCTCCCGGCCCAGCAGATACCGCCGCCGCTGGGAGTAGGCGACCTTGGTGCTGGCGTCCTCCCACACCTCGCCCAGCACCAGGGCGTCCGGGTCCGTCTCCTCCACGGCGGCGCGGATGGTCTCGATGAAGGGGTCCGGCAGCTCGTCGGCCACGTCCAGCCGCCAGCCGGAGGCCCCGGCTCGGAGCCATCGGCGCAAAATGCCCTCCGGCCCCGTCATGTAGTCGATGTAGCCCGGGTCCTCCTCCCGCACGGCGGGCAGGGTCCGGATGCCCCACCAGGCGTCATAGTCGTCCGGCCAGGGGTGGAAGGTGTACCAGCTGTAGTAGGGGCTCTCCCGGCTTTGGGCGGCGCCCAGGGTGGGATAGAAGCCGTCGGCGTTGAAGTAGCGGCTCTGGGAGCCGGTGTGGTTCAGCACCCCATCCAGCAGCACCCGGATGCCCCGCGCCTTTGCCGCGGCACACAGGGCGCGAAAATCCTCCTCAGTGCCCAGCATGGGGTCGATGCGGGTGTAGTCCGCCGTGTTGTAGCGGTGGTTGGAGGCGGACTCAAAAATGGGGCACAGGTACAGCGTGGTGACCCCCAGGGCGGCCAGCTGGTCCAGCTTTGCGGTGATGCCCGCAAGAGACCCGCCGAAAAAGTCCCGGTTGCGGATCTCACCCTGCTCGTCGGGCCGCCAGTCCGGCGTGTCGTCCCACCGCTCGTGGACCGTCCGGTCCCCGATGAGGCCCGTGGGGTCCGGCACTGCCAGGCGGCAGAAGCGGTCTGGAAAAATCTGGTAGGTCACGCCGGCGCCGAACCACTCCGGTGTGTGGCTTTCCCGGTACACGGTCAGCTGCCAGGGGGAGAGCCCCCCGTCGCTTCGGTAGCCGGTCCGGTCCAGCACGCAGCCGGAGCCGTCGTCCCGCCAGAGGCGGAAGTGGTACCAGATGAGCTCCGGCTCCTCCGGAGCGGGGAATTCCGCGAAAAAGCAGGTGCGGTCGCCGTCCTGGCACACCGGGGAGAGGGGGATCTCCCGCTCCGCGGCGGAAAATTCCAGGCTCAGGGTCACGGCGCAGTGGGTAAAGCCCTCCTGGCGCAGGGGACGGCAGCGCAGGGACACCGTTTCGCCGCAGCGCGCCGCGCCGAAGGGAACCTTGCAGGCCTGGGAACGGGGGTCGAAAACAAAGGGCTCGCTCAAGGGGGACATCCTTTCTGTGAGGGAATGAGGGGCGCCGGGCGCCCAAGGGAGATCGCGCCGGGCGCCGTCAGGGCAGGAGCTGGTCCTCGCCGGTCACGGCGCCGGTCTCGCCGTCGGTAAAGTAGGCGTTGAGGATCTGTACGGCGGTGGAGGCCAGGGCCGCGCCGCTGCCGCCCTTTTCGATGACGATGGCCACGGCCACCTCCGGCTCGTCGTAGGGGGCGAAGCACACGAACACGCCGTTGTTGGTGATGCCCGTACCCAACTGGGCGGTGCCGGTCTTGGCGCCGGCGTCCACCACGCACTGGCGGAAGTAGGGGGCCAGAGAGGAGGTGGTCAGATCGTGCATCCCGGTCTTCACCGCCGTGAGGGTGCTCTCGCTGATGGGCACAGTGTTGATGGGAGTGGTGTTCCCGGTGGCCAGGATGCGGGTGTTGTCGTAGGATTTCACGGCCTTGAGCAGGTGCGCCTCGCAGTGCTGCCCGCCGGAGACCAGAGTTGCCATGTAGTTTGCCAGCTGCAAAGGGGTATAGAGCTGATTGGCCTGGCCGAAGGCGGCCCAGGGGGCCTGGTTCTGGCCGGCGGCGTTCTGGGCCACCGTTCCGGCGCTGTCGCCGATCTCCACGCCGGTGTGCTCCCCCAGGCCGAAGGCGCTGAGGTACTGGTTCAGGGTGTCCATGCCCATGCGGTAGCCCATCTCGGCGAAAAAGTAGTTGCACGAGGCGGTGATGGCCTGGGTGATGTTCAAAAGCCCGTGGCCCGCCCGGTACCAGCAGTTGGCGTAGCTGCGGGTGGGGTCGCCGGGATAGTACCACCGGCCCGTGTCCCGGATGCGCTCCGTCAGCGTCACGGCGCCGGATTCCAGCGCCGCCACGGCGGTGAGGGGCTTGATGGTGGAGCCGGGGGCGTAGGTGCCCTGGGTGGCCCGGTTGAAGAGGGGGGCCGCCGGGTCCGCAGTCAGGGCGGCGTACTCCTGCCGGTAGGCGGAAAGGTCAAAGGTGGGGCAGGAGGCCAGGGCCAAAATCTCCCCGGTGCCCACCCGCACCACTGCCGCTCCGGCGCCCCGGTCGTCCCGGCCGTCCGCCTCATCCATGGAGGCCACGGTCTCGGCCAGGGCGTCCTCCACCGCCTGCTGGAGGCGGAGGTCCAGCGTCAGCTCCACGGTGGAGCCGGGCTGGGGCTCCTGGGAGTAGTATTCGCCGGTGGTCTTGCCCTCGCTGTTGACGGACATGACCCGCCGCCCGTCCCGCCCCCGGAGCCAGGGCTCGAAGGCGGCCTCGGCGCCGCCCTTGCCCACAGTTGCGTCCATGGGATAGTCGGCGTAGGCCGGGTCCTCCAGGTCCGCCGGGTCCAGGGCGCCCACGAAGCCCAGGATGTGGGCGGCGCAGTCCGTCTCGTACCGGCGGACGGAGGAGCGGGTCACCTTGGCCCCGGCATAGGCGCCGTCGTTGAGCAGGGAGATGAAGGTGCGGTCGATGTCCTGACAGAGGACGTAGCGGGAGTTGTCCCCCAGTCCCCGGAGGCGCAGCTCATACCGCACCCCCAGCACCTGCCGCGTCTCTCCCAGGGTGAACCCCTCGGGAAGCTCCATGTCTGCCGCCATCCAGGAGAGGAGGTCCGCCGGCTCGATGCCCGCGTCCCGCAGCAGGGAGGCGGTCAGGGCGGAGGGGGGCAGGCGGTCCAGGGGAGAGTCCCCGGTCAAGACCGCCGGCCGGTTCGAGGAGGAGGACGGGCGCAGCAGCCCCCGCAGCCGGTCCCACAGGGAGGCGGGGGTCGCCTCTTCCTCCGCTTCCTCCTCCGGCTCCTCTGCCGCCTCGGTCAGCTCCGGGTGGGCGAGGAGATAGCGCTCCAGGCGCTGCTTGCTCTCCTTTAAAGAGGAGAGATAGGTCAAAAACCGCCGCCGCTGGGCGGTGGACACGTCGTCCACCGTGTAGGCGAAGGGGGACTGCTGGGTGATGGGCAGGGTGTCCACCCAGGACTTGCCCTGGTCTTGGCACAGCTGGAGCAGGCGCAAGATGGCCTGGCTCTGGTCCTGGCCGCCCCGCAGGAGGGAGGCGTCAAAGGTCAGGTCGTAGGCGAAGGCGTTGGACACCAGGGTCCGGCCGCTGCGGTCGGTGAGGATGCCCCGGGAGGCCTCCACCTTTTCTACCTGGACGATGGTGCGCACGGACTGGGTCAGGTAGTCCTGATGGTGGTTCACCTGGGTGTCGTACAGGATGCCGAGATAGCCCCCCAGCACCGCCGTGAGGAAAACGGCCAGCAGCGCCAGGCGCAGATTCAGATGTTCGGGATGCTCGCGGTGTTCCATGGGATGCTCCTTTGCCGAAAACGGCTCATTGCCTCAAGGGGAGAACCGGGTCTTGCGCCTGGGCTCACTCGTCCAGCCGGGTCCGCTCCGCCACGGCGCGAAACAGCACCGTCATGGGCACGGTCAGCGGCGCGGTGACGCAGAATTCCCGCAGCGTCAGATACGCCCCGGCGCCCCAAGCGGCCTTTCCCCCGGCCCACAGCACCAGGCAGTGGAATGACCCGGTGAGGAAAAAGGCCATGGCCGCCGCCGCCAGGGAGCACAGCACCCCGGCGCTCAGCAGGCTCCGGGAGAGGAGGGACGCCCCCAGCCCTGCCAGGGGGAAGGTCAGCGTGTAAAAGCAGGGGAGGCTGCCCGGCAGCAGCAGGTCGCACACCACGCCCACCGCCAGGGCAAAGGCCGTTCCGGCGGCGGGGGCGTTGAAGGTGGCGGGGATCACCGCCGCCAGGGGGTAGAGGAAGGGGATCACGCCCCAGAGGGTGATGCGCTGGAGCAGGGCACCCTGGACCGCCAGGCACAGAAGGGCCGCCAGGGCGTACAGGGTCCATTTGAACAGCACTTCGTTTCGCACCAGCATGGGCCGTCTCCTTTCCGCAGATCCGCCGCGCCGCGGCGTCAGGTCACGATGTCGAAGGATTTGATCACGGCCACCTCCGTCAGGGTGTCCGGGTCCGTCTGGGGGGCGATCAGGGCGTAGGACGCGGCGCCGGAATCGTCCGGCAGCACTTCCTGCACCCGGCCGATGACCATGCCCGCCGGGTAGTATCCGCCCAGGCCCGAGGTGACCACCAGGTCCCCGGAGAGGAGCTGGCAGTCCGCCGGCAGATAGTCCAGCCGCAAAAGGCCCCGCTCCATCAGGGCAAAGTCCCCCTGGGCAAGGCCCAGGTCCTTGGTGCGGAACACCTGGGCGCCCAGGGAGGTGTCCGTGTCCGCCAGGGTCAGCACGGTGGACCAGTTCATCCCCGTCTGGCTGACGATGCCCACCAGGGCGCCGGTGCCGTCGATGACGCAGTCCCCCTTCTCCACGCCCTGGGCGGTGCCCTTGTCCAGCGTCAGGGAGGAGGTCCAGTTGGTCACGGTGTGCTCCGTGATCCGGGCGGTCTCAAAATCCGTCAGGTCCCGGCGCTGCTCCCGCAGCTCCAACAGGGAGCGGAGGAACTTGTTCTCCTCGCTGTCGCTCTCCGCCTGGCGGACGGCCTCCTCCATCTCCGCCACCCGGCGGCGCAGCTCCTCGTTCTCCTGCTGGAGGGCGGTGGTGTCCCGGTAATAGTTCTGCTTGTCGTTGAACCAGTCTGCGATGTTGGAGCACATGGCGCGGAAGGGGGAGGCCAGCACGTTCAGCCCGTTGACGAGGGGGGAGGAAGCGCCGGCGAAAAAGGACAGCGTGGCCAGCGCCACGGAGATGACCGCCGCGGCGAAGAGGACCCACAGTCCGTTGTGCTTGAAAAAATCCTTCAAGGGCGCGCCCTCCTTTCTGCTCCGGCGAAACGGGTCACAGCAGCGTCACGCCGAAGTCCGCCAGCATCCGGGAGAGCCGCAGCACCGGCAGTCCCATCACGTTGAAAAAATCCCCCTCCAGCCGCTCCACCAGAAGGGCGCCCCTGCCCTGGATGCCGTAGGCTCCGGCCTTGTCCATGGGCTCGCCGCTTGCGATGTAGCGCAGGAGTTCCTCCCGGGAGGCCGGGCGGAAAAAGACCCGGCTCTCTTCAAACTGGGTGGAGAAGCGGTCCCCCTGCCGCACGGTCACGCCGGTGCATACCGTGTGCTGCCGGCCCTGTAAAGCCGTCAGCATTGCCAGGGCCTCCGCCTCGTCCGCCGGTTTTCCCAGCCGGGCCCCGTCCAGAAACACCATGGTGTCCGCCGCGATGACCAGCTCGTCCGCCGCCGCGTCCAGGGCGGCGGCCTTCTTGCGGGAGAGGTAGGCCACCGTCTCCCCGGGGGAGAGGGTGGGGGGATAGGTCTCCTCCGTCTCCGGCACCCGGACGGTGAAGTCCGTCAGCCCGATGCGCTCCAGCAGCTCCCGCCGGCGGGGGGAGCCGGAGGCCAGCACGATCCTTGTCATAATCGACCTTCTTTGTATCGCAGGCGCAAAGCGCCGCTGTGATCTGTAATTTCCCCTTCGGCACGGAGCCGAAGGGGCGCGGCCGTCACCGGCCCGTGGAGCCGAAGCCGCCCCGGTCCGGCCCCTCCAGCCGGTCCACCCGGGTAAAGCGCAGGCGGGGCTGGTTGCGCATGATGCGGAACTGGGCGATGCGGGACCCCTTGGGGATGGTCACGTCCCGGGTGGCGTAGGCGGGCATCCGCCACTGGTCCCCGTCTCCCCGGTAGGTGAAGTCCACCACGCCCATGGAGTTGGTCTGCAAAATGCCGTAGTTTTTGAAGGTGGAGCTGCGGGGCACCAGATGGGCCTCGTACCCCTCCGGCAGGGCGATGGCCACCCCCAGGGGGATGAGCCGGAACTCCCCGGCGGTCATGGTCACGTCCTCCGACGCGCACAGGTCGATCCAGTCGGACTTGCCCTCCACGTAGGTCAGCTCCGGCAGGTCCTCCACGAAGTATTTTACCTTGATCTCTTCCATAATAGTCCTCGAATTCCAAAACGATTTGTAATATTAAAGAAAATCTATCCGATTTGTATAGAGATTTCAGCCCCCATCGGGCCCTTTGCCACCCTGTCCCACCTGGCTGCGGCGCAGGAGGCCCAGCCCCAGCAGCACCAGCAGCAAAAAGGCCGCCGCGCCGGAGAGCCGCTCCGTCCGCAGGGCAAAGGCGCCGGCGGCGTCCCCATAAGTCCCCAGCATGGACCGCTCCAGAGAGAGGACGGAGCCGATGGCCCCGGCGCAGGAGAGGCTGCGCAGAGCCAGACGCGATGGGGAGGGGGTCCGGCGGTCCCGGACGGCGGAGGCCACGGTCCAGCCCACGGCGGCGAAGGTGTATGTTGCGATGGCCAGCATCACGACCTGGGGATGGGCGGGGTTTTGCCGCTCCCGGATGGTCAGGAGCACCATGCCCGAGAGCACCACCGCCAGGGCAAACATACCCAGGCCCACAGGCTGCAGGGCGGCGGCCCCCCGACCGCGTCGGTCCAGCCCCATGGCCCACAGGCGCAGCAGAGCCAGCACGGCGTAAAAGGCGGCCAGAGCACCAAACCACCAGGACCGGTACCACAGCCCCAAGCCGCCGTTGAACAGGGCGTAGGCCAGGTTGACGCCGGCGGCGCACAGGGCCGATAGCATGGGGTGGGTCCGGAAAAAGGCGCGAACAGCGGTCAAGAGGGCACCTCATTTCTTGGGTCGCTGGGGCAGCGGAGTCCTCCGCCTGTCGGGCCGGAGCGGGGCAGGGGAGGGGAAAAGGGAAAACGAACCGTATTATATGCACAAAATATTACAGATAGTATCCATTTTCCCTTGAATTTACCGCCTCACTCCACGCCCCGGCGGTACAGTCCCCGGGTGAAGGGGCCCTCCGGCGCCTCCCCACGGAGGTAGGCCTCGTACACCCGGCGGCACTGGGCCGGGGACTCGGTGGTAAAGCGCAGGCGGGCATAGGCGAGACCGGCGCGGCGGTAGTCCGGCTGGTCCGCCAGCCACAGCACCCGGCTGTTCTGGATCTCCGTCCGGTGGCCGTAGGCCGGCAGCAGGGGGAAGGCGGCGCCGGTGCGGTCGATCAGGTCGTTGGGCCGGTCACACCGGCAGCCCACGGTGTTCTGGATGACGCAGTTCTCCGTGAGCATCAGGGGGAGACGGCCATAGACGATGGCCTCGCAGGGCAAGACCTTGGACATGTCCCGGATCTGCTCCATGCGCAGCTCGAAGGAGAGGCAGGCGGAGCGCAGCCCTTTTTCCCGCAGATACGCCAGGGACCGGGCGTTATACACGTTGAGGCCGAAGTCCCCGTACAGGGCAAGACCGCTCTTCTCCGCAAGGGGCAGGTGGCCGATGTTGCCAAGCAGCGCCCCGGTGACGCCCAGGTCCGCCGCCTTTTGCAAAAGGGTGCGGAGATGCTCCTCGTCCCGGTCCCGCCAGACCCGGGGCAGCACCGCGCAGTAGGCGCCGGAGAAGGGGGGTAAAGTGGAAATGCCTTCCAGCAGCTCCAGGGGCAGATACACCCGCTCCGGCCCCAGGTCCGCAATGCCGCCCGTCAGTTGAGCGGCGGTGAGCAGGGACACGGTAAAGGCGGGGGCCCCGGCAGTGCCCGTTCCCTCCGGCAGGGGAGGCGGCGGCAGCTCCCGCCGCGGCTCTGGCGCGCATCGCGCCTCCGTCA